>JAPUHK010000150.1 GCA_027297745.1 Planctomycetota bacterium
GCGCGCGTGTGCTCGTGGAGGGGGAAGCGGTCCCGGCGGCAGAGCTGGGCAGCCATCCGCTGTTGCAGGTCGCGGAAGGCGACATCGCAGAGGTCGACACCGACGAGTGGCCCGTCACCGGCGGCGACCGGGCGAACGCGCGCGTGAGCGACGACCTGCCGCGCGAGATTCCGCGCACGCCGCTGTGGCGCAAGCAGCTGCGGGAGCGCGACGCGCGCTTCGTGCTCGACACGCGCCTCGACGGCGTGGGTCCCGCAAACACCCGCTGGAGGATCGCGGCGCCGGACCGCGCGCGCGGCGCGACGCCTGCCCGGCAGGGTCTGAGCGAGTGGATCGTGTTGCCCTACCCTACGGTGCGGCCCGTGGTCGCCCGCAACCGGGTGCTGTACAAGGACTACCGGCAGGTGTGCATACGCTCCGTGTCCTCGGGGGTGTGGATCAGCGGACGCGACCACCGCAGTTGGCCTTCCCTCGAGGACGAAACCACGGCCAACGACGCGCGGCCCGAGTCGGGCACCAAGCGGGGCAAGATCTACGAGGCCTACTACCGCTTCCTGGACTACGGAGGCAACCGCATCACCGTGCACGGGGACGCCCTGGTGTTCGTAGGCAACGAGCAGGTGTACCCGGAGCTCAAGGGGCGCTACCCCAACGCCCTGGAGGTCAACTCCCTGTCGAGCAAGAAGCTCCTTTGGGCCTGGCAGCACGACCTTTACGCGACAAAGCTGCCGCTCTCCTTGCTGGAGGAGTGGAAGGAGGACCACCGCCGCTACCCGGACGTCTTCTTCCGCGGGCCCGGACTGACCCGCGACGGCCTGCTCTATACCGTCGTCGATCACGGCGAGGCCGGCACTTACTTGTGGGGCATCCAGATCGACGACAGCCGCGTCCGCTTCCGCACGTTCTTGCACGGGCCGGACGAGGTGCCCAACCGGATACCGATCGACGCCTCGCTGGCGATCGCGGGCGGTGTGGTCTATGTCGTCACGAACAGCGGCGTGGTGGCCGCTGTCGAGGCTGCGCCCCCGGGCAAGGTGCGCTGGCTCAGGCGCTACAAGCGCGAGTACCAGGCCGGCCGGCCGGCCAACTGGCGGCGGCGCAGCACTGCGCGCCTGACGCAGCGGCTGGCGCTCAACGATCCCATCGTGGCCGGCGGCCGCGTCATCGTGGCGCCCGCCGACGGGCACGAGGTGTTTGCGCTGCACGCGAACACCGGCGAGCTGGCCTGGCGCTACGACCTCAGCGACGGCGGCGCGAAGGTGGCATACGTGGTCGGCGTCTCCCGCGGTGCGGTCGTCCTGGCGGGCCGCGACATCATGGCTCTCGATCTGACGACCGCGGAGCCGCTCGGCAAGGTGCTGTGGGGCCCGACGCGCGTGACGGGCACGCCTTTCGGCCGTGGCTTCGTGGGCCGGCGCTTCGCCTACGTGCCGCTGATCGACCGGGGTCGCAGCCGGAGCGCGATCGCGCGCTACTCGCTCAAGGGGGGCGGCGACTTCGACAGCGCCCAGGACCTGTTCTGGTTCGACGTGGAACGTCTCGGCAACCTCGTCCACGTGGGCGGCCGCCTGATCGTCGCCAACGACGACGAGGTGATGTGCTTCACGGCGCCCGAAGCCGAGCTGAAGCGTCTGGACGCGCGCATCGCTGCGGGCGGTCCGGCCGCGCCCCTGTTGACGGAGAAGGCCCTGACGCGCCTCGCCAGCGGCGCCGGCGACCGGCGCGAGCGCGCCCGCGAAGATCTGAACGCCGCGATCGCCGCGCCGAGCGACAGCGGAGCCTCCTTGAGGCTGCGCGGGCTGGCGATCGAGAACCTGCTGCAGTTGGCGCTGCAGAAACAGGACCTGGAGCCGCTCGAGGAAGCGCAGACCCTGGCCCATGAGCCGGCCTTCCAGGCCCAGATCCTGTTCACCCGCGCGCGCGTGCTGGCAGGGCAGCAGCGCCCCCGCGAAGCGATCGCCGTGCTGGAGAAGCTCGGCACCGAGTATGCGCACGTACAGGTGGTGCGCCAAGGGCAGGCCCGCTTCGCCCCGCAGGCAGTGGGCAGGGCGCTGGAGACCTGGTCGCGCCAGCCACAGTTCGGCGAGGTGCTGCCGCGCATCATCCGCGAACGCATCGCCGATGCCGTGGAGCGCCAGGACGTGGAAGCGCTGCGCGCGCTGCCCCAACGGATGGGCTTCCTGTGGCCGTGCGAGGAGAGCCTTCTGGCCGCGGCGCGCATCTACTCGCAGCGCGGCGAGGACGAGGCGGCGGAGCGCGAGCTGCGCGCCGTCCTGCGTGACTTCGACAACCCCGACAAGGATAAGCGCTACCGCGTCGAGGCCCACCTGCGGCTGGCGCTCTCGTTGGCCGGCCGCGGCCAGCGCGCCGAGGCGGAGTTGGAGCGCGAAGACGTCGAGCAGTACCGCAGGGGGAATCCGGAGGCGATCGAGGCCAATCAGGAGTTGTACGACCAGGTGATCTCGGTGCTGGTTGAAGGCGGACGGCGTCCGCGTACCGTCGACCTGCTGCCCCAACCGCTGGCGCGCCACAAGTTCGAGTTGGCAGGCGCGGTGGCCGTGCCGGTGCGCGGCGGCGTGCCCGCGAGCTTCCTCGATACGGGCGGCGCAGTCCTGGTGGAACGCGCGGGCGGCTACGTGCTGGCCCGGCGGGACGGTGAAGTGCTTTGGGAAGCGCAGCCGCCGCAGGGGTATCAGTCTCCCGGACCGCCCGACGACCTGAGCACGCTGGCGGTTGCGGCGGCTGTGGCGCGCCACCGCCTGGCCCAGCGGGACGGCCTCGATCTGATCCTCGCCGACGTCAACGGCATCGTGCGCATCGACGGGCGCAAGGGCACGGAGGAGTGGCGCATCCCCGGGCGCAAGGCAGGCCGGCTGCTCGCGGCCCTGCGCTCAGACGTGCGCAAAGCCCAGGCCACCGCTTTCCTGGAACGCCGCAACCGGCTGCCGCGCTTCGTGCTGGAAGGCAACCTCTTGTTGCGCTTCAACCCCGACGGACTGCTCGAAGCGTTCGATGCGGCGACCGGCGACCGGTTGTGGAGCGACGAGACCCGCGGCGCGACGATCGGAACGCCGGCTGTGCAGTCCGGCCTCGTGGTCGCGGCCTGGGCCGACCCGCCCCTGATCAAGGTCTTTCGCACGGACGGCGGAGAGCGGAGCGCGTACACGCTCCCGAGCGGACAGGAAGGGCGCGTGCTGGTCGCGCCTCCGCTGCTCGACCGCTCCGGTCGCCTGTTCCTCATGGCGTGCCCGCGCAAGAGCGCGGATCCCAACGCCGTAGATACGTCCAAGGGCAGCCTGCTCGCGCTGAAGATCGACAGCGGCGAGTGGGAGACTCGCTGGAGCCAGACGATCGAATCCCGCAGGGCGGCCCTGGCCTACACGGACGGCAAGACGCTCGTGTACTTCGACAACATGAGTGTCCATTTCGTCGACCTGACCGGGAAAGACGAGAAGCAGGCGATCGACACGGACAAGGTGCTGGAGATCCTGGACGTCGTGCGAGGCGGCGACTATCTCTTCGTGGCCACCTACCGAGGTCTGGCCGTAGCCCGCGAGGGCGCGCGCGTCTACCGGCTGCACCTCCCAAGCCGACGGGTGAGGACCTACGCCCCGCCGCCCAACTGCCGCGTCTACGCGCCGATGCTCTTGACCCGTGAATTCTTGATCCTGCCCTCATGCGCCACGCCCGTAGCCCACTTGACGATCTACAAGCGGCACCCCCCGGAGGACGATCCCGACCCCCGCAGCGACTTTGCCGAGGTCTTCGCGGCGGCCGACGGCGCACGCAGCGAGGACGAGCTCGTGGTGAAGAACGCCGAGGGCGCGCGCTTCGACGTGCCCCCCGCCGTGGTGCTGATGGGCAAGGGCCTCCTGTTGACCACCCCCTTCGGGACTTTCCACCTGCGCCGCCTGGGCGATTAGGTCGCCCTTGGCGGACTCAGACTCGGGTTCGGGCTCGGAATCCGGTGCGCGCAGAGCCCGAACCTGCGTATCCAGGGACGTGGAGGTGTGCGATGACCAACGTGTCTGGGCCTGGCCACAACCGCCGGGTTAGACTCTCGACCATGGAACGAACCGAGCGGACGGCTGTGGGCCAGCCTGGCCTCGGGTTTTCGATCCCGGACGCGGAGCTCGAGCTGGACCGGCGCCGCTTCCTGGCGCTGGTTCCCGTGACGGTGCTCGGCGTGGCCGGGTTCGCGCTGGCCGAAGACCCGGTTCTGAAGGCGCGCCCCAAACACGTCACCGCACGCACCGTCGAGGCGATCCGGGACGGTCTCAACTTCCTCAAGCGCACGCAGAACAAGGGCGACGGCTCCTGGAAGAGCGCCGGCGGATACGGTACGCACCCCGTCGCCATGACGGGCCTGGCCGGGCTGGCGCTGATCGCTTCCGGCTCCACGCCCAATCGCGGCCCGTACGCCGCGCAAGTGCGCAAGGCGGTCAAGTACTGCCTCAGCAAGTCGCAGCCGAACGGCCTGATCACCTCGCCGCACGAGGAGATGCGCTCGATGTACGGGCACGGCTTCTCGATGCTGTTCCTGGCGCAGGCCTACGGAATGGAGACCGACCTCAAGCAGCAGGCCAAGATCGAGACCGTGCTGAACCGCGCCATCCAGCTCACGGCGCGCTCGCAGTCGCGTGACGGCGGCTGGCTGTACACACCGGATTCGCAGAGCGACGAGGGCTCCGTCACGGTCACGCAAGTGCAGGCGCTGCGCGCTTGCCGCAACGCGGGGCTGTTCGTGCCAAAGAAGACCATCGCGAACGCCATCAAGTACATCGAGAACTCCCAGAACCCCGACGGGGGCATCAGCTACTCGGTTCGCTCGCGCGGCAACAGCCGGCCGGCCATCACGGCAGCGGCGTGCGCCGTGATGTACAACGCCGGCAAGTACGACAGCAAGTCCGCCACTAGGTGCTGGAAGTACGCCTGGCAAACCTGCCAGCCGACGGGCCAGTCCTGGGGCCACCGCTTTTACACCCAGCTCTACATGTCGCAGGCCACCTGGCAAAAAGGCGGCAAGTTCTGGGCTCGTTACTACCCCACCATCCGCGACCAGATGATCGGCCTGCAGCAGGGCAACGGATCCTGGCAGGGAGACGGCGTCGGGCCGGTCTACGGGACCGCCGTGGCGCTGCTCATCCTGCAGCTTCCGTACCAGCACCTGCCCATCCTTTCACGCTGAGCGCGGCGCCGGGTCAAAGAGAAGAACCGAACAAAGAGGGAATCGACATGGACGATCGGGAAGCCCTGAACCGGCTCAAGGACGCGTACGAGAGCCTGCGCACCGAAATTCACAAGGTGATCGTGGGCCAGGACGACGTGGTGCGCGAGCTGCTGGTGGCGATCTTCTCGCAGGGTCACTGCATCCTCGAGGGCGTGCCCGGGCTGGCCAAGACGCTGCTGGTCTCCACGCTTGCGCGCTCCGTCTCGCTGAGCTTCAACCGCATCCAGTTCACGCCGGACCTGATGCCGGCCGACATCACCGGCACCGAGGTGATCGAAGAGGACCGCACGTCGGGCACGCGCGAGTTCCGTTTCATCAAGGGGCCGGTCTTCGCCAACGTGATCCTGGCCGACGAGATCAACCGCACCCCGCCCAAGACGCAGGCGGCGCTGCTCGAGGCCATGCAGGAGCGCCAGGTGACCATCAACGGCGAGCGCCACGTACTGCCGGAGCCGTTCTTCGTGCTGGCCACGCAGAACCCGATCGAGCAGGAGGGCACCTACCCCCTGCCCGAGGCGCAGCAGGACCGTTTCATGTTCAAGATCAAGGTCACCTACCCGACCTGGGAGGAAGAGCGCGAGGTGGTCAAGACGACAACCGCCGGTCTCGACCCGGAGGTCACGGCGGTGCTCAGCGGCGAAGACATGCGGCTCATGCAGCGCACTGTGCGCCGCGTGCCGATCGCGGACCATGTGATCGAGTATGCCATCCGCATCGTGCGCCGCACCCGCGTGGGCGCGGAGGACACGCCCGACTACATCACCGAGAACGTCTCGTGGGGCGCCGGTCCGCGGGCTTGCCAGTTCCTCGTGCTGGGCGCGAAGGCGCGCGCCGCGATGGAGGGACGTTCGGCGGCCACTACCGACGACGTCAAGGCGGTCGCGCACCCCGTGCTGCGCCACCGCATCCTGACCAACTTCGCCGCCGAGTCCGCGGGCGTCACGGCGGACACCATCGTCGACCGCCTGCTGGACGACATCCCCGCCAAGGACGTCGCCGCCGCCGGCGGCTCCGAGGCCGAGCCCGTCTTGCAGTCGTGAGCCTGCACAGCCGGTTCCTGGATCCGCGGGTCCTGGCGGAGATCTCGCGCCTCGACGTGCGCGCCCGCCAGGTCGTGGACGGATTCATGGCCGGCCTGCACAAGTCGCCGCGCAAGGGGTACTCGGTCGAGTTCGCCGAGCACCGCGAGTACGTGCCCGGCGACGACCTGCGCCACCTGGACTGGAAGCTGCTGGCGCGCACGGAGCGCTACTACATCAAGCAGTACGAGCAGGAGACGCACCTGCGCTGCCACCTGCTGCTGGACGTGAGCGAGTCGATGCGCTTCGGCACCGGCCCCATGACCAAGTTCGAGTACGGCGCCACGGCGGCCGCCTCCCTGGCCTACCTGCTGCTCAAGCAGCGCGACGGGGTCGGCATGCGATTGTTCGACGACGAGCTCCGGGCCACGGTGCCCGTGTCGAGCAACTTTCAGAACATCGGGAACATGATCAGCACGCTGGAGCCGGCACGGCCCACCCGCAAGACCGACATGGCGGGCCCGCTGGCCGCGTTCGCCGAGCAGTCGGGGCTGCGCGCGATGGTCGTGCTGGTCAGTGACCTGTTCGCGCCGCTCGAGACGCTCGAGGAGGGGCTCAAGACGCTGCGCCACCGCCGCCACGAGGTGCTGGTGATGCAGATCATGGACGAAACGGAGCTGACCTTCCCGTTCGAGGAGAACACGCGCTTCGTCGGGCTCGAGGAGATGCCCGACCTGATCGCCGAGCCGCGCTCGTTGCGCGCCGGCTATCTCGAGGTGATGCAGGACCACCTGGATCAGGTGCGGCGCATGTGCGGCCGCATGCGCATCGACTACGTGCTCTTGTCCACAGGGGATTCGCTCGAGCGGACGCTGTCGGCGTTTCTGGCCGCACGCGCCCGCGTCGTGCGCAGCAGCACCAGCCGCCGATGAGCCTGCTAGCGCTGAGCTTCATCCATCCCGCGCTGCTGGGCGGCCTCGCGCTCGGAGCCGTCCCGATCATCATCCACATTCTCAACCGGCGCCGCTTCAAGACCATGGACTGGGCGGCGATGGACTTCCTGCTGAAGGCCGCCGTGCGCAACCGGCGCCGTGTGCGGCTGGAAAACCTGATTCTGCTCGCGATCCGGGTGCTGATCGTGCTGCTGTTGGTGCTGGCGGTGACCCGCCCCTTCACGGAGGGCTCGTCCTTCGCCGGCATGTTCGGCAGCCAGGGCGCGGTGGAACGCATCTTCCTGTTCGACGACTCGCACTCGATGCGCGCGGGCGTCGGCAACACGAGCGCCTTCCAACGCGGCAAAGAGCTGCTCAAGTCCACGATCACCACGCTGAACCGGCAACGCAGCCCCGACCGCGTGACGGTCATGCTCGGTTCCAGCCCGCGCAGCGGCGACCGGCGCATCACCCGCGTCGCGGTCGCCGGCGGGCACGCCGAGCGCATGCTCAAGCAGATCAGCGCCATGCGCGTTTCGGAGGGCACCTTCAAGCTCGTGGACGCGATCGAGTCGCTGCTCGAGGAAGAAGCGGAGCAGAGCTCGCCGCGCGTGCTGCACGTGCTGTCCGACTTCCGGCGGCGGGACTGGACCACGTCCGACGGCGAGTTGCGGCCGGAGGTGCTGCAAGTGCTGGCGCGCTTCGCGCAAAGCGGCGAGGTGCACCTGGCCGACCTCGGCGGCGCGCCGATCCAGAACGTAGCCGTGACGAAACTCGTGACGAAGCAGCGCGCCGTCATCTCCGGGGTGCCCGCCACGTACGTGGCTACGATCCGCAACTACGGACCGGATGTCATCAAAGCGAACGAGCTGTCCGTAGAGTTCGACTTCGGCGGCGGCCGCCGCGCGGCGGCAAAGAACGCGGAGCCGATCCAACCGCGCCAGGAGATCCAGATCAAGAAGGAGTGGACCCTGCGCAGCGCCAGACCTACGGCGGTTTCCGCGAGCGTGCCCACGGACGTGCTGCCGGGCGATGGGACGAGGCGCATAGTCGTCAACGCGCGGCGCGCCATGCGCTTCCTGCTGGTGGACGGCGAGCCGTCGCCGGAGGCGTACCGGGGCGAGAGCGACTACCTGGCCGCTGCGCTCGTCGCGCCCGGTGAAGAGCCGAGCGGCATCGAGGTCGAGGTGGTGGCGGAGCACTCCTTCACGGGACGCGAGCTGGAGGAGTTCGACGGCGTCTTCCTTTGCAACGTCTACCGCCTGGACCGCGACAGCATCGAGCGCCTCGAGGCGTTCGTGCGGGGCGGCGGCGGGCTCGTCTTCTTCCTCGGCGACCAGGTCGACCCGCTGCTGTACAACGCGACCTTCTACGGGGTCGGGACGGAGGCCGGCAAGCACCTGCTGCCGCTGCCGCTGGGCGAGGTCGAAGGCTCGACCGAGAACTACGTCCACTTCACGCCGCCGGGCGTGGACCACCCGGTGCTGCGGTTCCTGCGCGGCATGCCGGACCTGCTCTTCCGCACGATCGCCATCCGCTACTACATGCGCACGGAGCCGGGCGCCTCCGACGGCGAGGGCAAGCCCCGCGTGCTCGTGCAGTACACCGACGAGGACGACTCGGTGGCGCTGGCCGAAAAGGCCTTCGGCGACGGCCGCGTGATGATGTTCACGACGGCGGCGGACATGGAGTGGTCGGACTACCCGCTCTCGCCGCTGTACCTGGCCATGCTGCACGAGATCGCGCGCTACGTCGTGAAGCCCGATCCGGGAGGCACCGTGCTGCAGGTCTTCGACCCCATCGAGCTCTCGCTGGACCCGAAGCGCCTGCGGCCGCACGTGCGCATCGTCCCCCCGCCGGACTCGGGCCGCGCCTCGGCCGACCTGCCGGCGGAACCCGACCAGAACGGCGGCTTGCGCTTCCGCTACGAAGGCACGGACCTGTCGGGCATCTACACGCTCGAGGGTCGCACGCCTGGGGGCGATCCCGTCGCCCTGCCGTACGCCGTCAACGTGGACCCGACGGAGGGCGACCTGCGCCGCGCGGACCCGCGCCGCATCGCCGCCGCGATCCCCGGCGCGCGCTACAGCGGCGCCGAAGAGGCGGCCTTGCTGGCCGCGGGGTCGGACGACCGCACGGAGTTCTGGCGCCTGCTGCTCTACGTTCTCGCTGCCTTCGCGCTGCTCGAGACGTTCTTGGCCTGGCGCTTCGGCCATCACCACACCGGCCGCCTGGAGACGGCCGGAAAGAGGGTCTTCGTCCGGTGAGCGAGTGGCTGCGTAACCTGCTCGGCCTGGAGGATCGCGAGATCCCGACCGACGCGGTGACCGCGTTCGAGTTCGCGAACATGCCGCGCGGCGCTGCCGCGCTGCTCCTGTTCCTGCTGGTCGGCTTCCTGATCGCGTCGGTCTTCTGGATCTACCGCCGCGAGGGCTCCGCCAAGCGTGGGGTCAAGATCACGTTGGCCGTCTTGCGCAGCCTGGTGATCGTGGCCATCGCGCTGCTGTTGCTGGAGCCCGTGCTGACCATCGACCGCATCGACCTGGTCGAGAAGAAGACCCTCCTGCTGCTCGACGAGTCCTACTCCATGACGACACGGGACCGCTACCAGGACCCGATGGAAAGGGCCGCGCTGCGCGTGGCCCTGGAGCTCCCCCTGGATGCGGCCACGCGCACCGACCTGGTCAACGCGGCGCTGCGCAAGTCGGACCTGGTCTCGCGCCTCGCGCGCAACAACCCGGTCGAGGTCTTCCGCTTCGCCGACGGGCTGGTTCCGGTGCTCTCGGTGCCGCGCATGCCCGGCGGCGTCCGCACCGCCACCGTGCCCGCGCTCGACCCCACGAAGAATCCCGGCGCGGCCAAGGGGACGAACCTCACCCACGCCGTGCGGCAAGCGGTAGAGGAGATCGGCTCCGACCGCGTGGCGGCCCTGATCGTGATCAGCGACGGCCGTTCCAATCTCGGCGCACCGCCCGAGGACCTGCCCGTCTTCCTGCGCAACAAGGCGCTCAAGCTGTACACCGTCGCCGTCGGCGACGACGAGCCCGCGCGCAACCTGCGCGCCGTGGCCCTGGCCGGTCCGGAACGCATGTTTCGTCGCGACCCGGCCAACTTCGAGGCCAAGGTCTCGGCCCGCGGTTTCGAGAGCGCGACCGTGATCTTCGAGCGGCGCTACAAGGACGAGGACGTCTGGGAACGCATTGAGACGCGGCCGGTGGCCTTCGTGCGCGACGGGGCCGTGGTGGACCTGACCTTCGCGGACAAGCCGGCCAAGACGGGCGTGCTGGACTACCGCATCCGCATCGACCCGGAGGCGGAAGAGGCCACCGAGCGCGACAACCAGAAGTCCTTCCGCACCGTGGTGGTGGACGAAAAGGCCAAGGTGCTGCTGATCGCCGGCGGGCCGTCGCACGAATACCGCGCCGTCAAGAACGTGCTCCTGCGCGACCGCACCATTCAACTCGCCTGCTACCTGCAGAGCGCCGACCCCAAGTTCCCGCAGGACGGCAACGACATCTCGCTGCCCGACGTGCCCAACGACGAGAAGGGGCTGTTCACGTTCGACGTCGTGATCCTGTGCGACCCGAACGGCACCCGCTTCCCGCCCGGCTTCACGGACCTGCTCAAGAAGTTCGTCTCCGAGCACCGTGGTGGCCTGGGTTTCGTGGCGGGCAACCAGCACACGCTGGCGCTGCTGCGGCCGGACCGCGAAACGTACGGGATCGCGGACCTGCTGCCGGTGGTGCTGGACTACGAACGCGCCGACGACCCGATCTACGGCGTCGGGCTGCGCAGCGACTTCCAGGATCCGTGGCAGATGGTGCCGGAAGCCGTAGGGCTGAGGCACCCGGCCACGCGCTTCCACCCGGACGCCACGCTGGCGCGCGACGGCATCTGGAAGCGGCTGCCTCCGCTGTACTGGTTCTTCCCCGTGCTCAAGGAGAAGCCGGGCGCGGTCGTGCTCGTGCGCCATTCGGACCCCCGCGAGACCGTGCAGCCTTACGGGCGCCGCCCGATCCTGGCGGTGCACCGCTACGGCGGGGGGCAGGTGCTGTTCCTGGCGGCGGACGAGACGTATCGCTGGCGCAGCACCGCGGAGAAGGTGTTCGACCGCTTCTGGGTGCAATCGACGCGTTTCCTGCTCGAGGGACGCCACGCCGGAGCGCGCAAGCGCTTCCGCGTCTACCTCGACCAGGAGATCGTGGACCTGGGCGAAGCCGTCAACCTCACGGCGGAGGTCTACGATGAGCGCTACAAGCCGCTCGACCCCGAGACGTTGAGGGACGGCGTGGTCGAAGTCGATGTGAAGGGCCCCGGGTCCATCGACGTGCGCGTCGAGCTGACGCCGGTCGAGGGCAACAAGGGACGGTTCAGCGGTTCCTTCGCGCCGGCGCTGCGCGGCGAGTACGCCGTCTTCCCCGTGGACACGAACCTGACCGGCACCCAGAGCACGGACAGCCCGGCGGCCACCTTCGAAGTGCGCCTGCCGGACAACGAGATGGCCGACGTGCGCGTCGACCGCGGCTTGCTGCGCATGCTCGCCGACCGCACGGGCGGCTGGTCGGTCCTGTTGCACGACCTGGCCGCGCTCGGGAAGACGGAACTGATCCCGCCGGCGACCGAACGCGTGATCACCTCCGGACGCCCGCTGCCGCTCTGGGACACGTGGGCCACGATTCTTGCGATCCTGATCCTGCTCTGCGCGGAGTGGATCCTGCGCAAGAAGCATCGAATGGTATGACGGGGACTCGATGATGGGGACGACGGACCCGCAGCCCATCCGGGAGATCCGGCAGAAGCTCAACGCCCTGCGCCGCCGCGTGCGTACGGCGCTGACGGTCGACGGCTTCGGCTGGGTAATGGGCGGGTTGTTTTGTTGCGTCGCGCTCAGCTTCCTGCTGGACCGCCTGTTCAAGCTGGAGGTCGCCGCGCGCGCGGTGCTGCTGCTCAGCGGCGCCGGTCTGCTCGGCTTCCTGGTCAGCCGCTTCCTGCTCAAGCCGCTGCACAAACGCACGCCCGACGACGCGCTGGCCATAGCCGTGGAGGCGCGCTACCCCGAGCTCGGCGACCGCGTGATCAGCGCGCTGCAGCTGTCGCGCACGGAGGATCCCGAGCGCTACGGCATGTCGCCGCAGCTGATCGAGGAGACCGTCGCGGCCGCCGCGGGCCTCGCGGCTCAGGTGCGGACGCGCGACCTGATCAACCGCAGCCGCATGGCACGCAACTTCGCCATCGGCGCCGGCGCCGTGCTGCTGCTGATCGCGGCCTCGGCCGTCTTCCCCGAGCCCGCCGGCATCTGGTTCAAGCGCAACGTCCTGCTGCAGAACATCCGCTGGCCGCAGAGGACCTACCTGCAGGTCGACCCGGAGCTGTTCCCCGACGGCGTAGCGCGCATCGTACGCGGCTCCGATCTGGCCGTGATCGCGCGCAGCGTAGGCGAAGAGCACCCCCGCAAGGTCACGATCCACTTCCGGGACAGCGAGGGGGGGCGCGGCGTAGCGCGCATGACCGGCACCGCGGGCACGGACGCACCCACCTACCGCCACGAGTTCAAGGAGGTCAACTTCCCCGTCCGCTTCCACCTGGAAGGCGGCGACGACGTCACGGACGAGTTCCGCATCGAGCTGCTCGAGCCGCCGGACGCCGTCGACGTAACCGTGCTGGTCTCCTTCCCCGCCTACGCGGAGCGCGAGCCCATCGAAGTGGACCTCGCCCAGGGAGACCCGCAGGTGCTGCGCGGCGGCTCGGTGCTGGTGCGCGGGCGCTCCACGAAGCCGTTGAAGGAGGCCTTCCTCGTGCTCGGCGAGAACGAGGAGGAACGCATCTCCGCGGAGGTGATCGGCAGCAACCGCTTCGAGGTGGGCTACGCGCCCGTGAAATCGGTGCTCGCGGGCATCCGCCTGCGCGACGAGGACGGGCTCCAAAATCCCGTGCCGTCGCCGCGTTTCCTGATCCGCGTCGTCCGGGACCGCGCGCCGCGCGTGCAGATGAAGCTGCGAGGCGTCGGCCCGGTCGTGATCAAGACCGCCGTGATCCCCTACCTCGTGCGCATGCGCGACGACGTCAAGGTGGTCGACGGCCGCATCGAGGTGACCAAGGCCGCCGCCGACCGGGAAGCGCCGGAGCCGCTGCGCGTGCCTTTCGACAAGGACACGCTGCAGAAGGACGTGATCGAGCTGGAAGGTGCCCTGGATCTCGGCGCGCTCGACCTCACCGAGGGCGCCTTCCTGACCGTGCGCGCGTTCGCCTCGGACAACGCAGAGCCGGAGTCGCAAGAAGGCAAGTCCGAGGCCGTGATCTTGAAGGTGGTCACGCTCGAGGAGCTGCTCAGCTCGCTCTTGCGGCGGCAGCAGGAGCAGCGCCGCATGTTCGAGGAGTTGCTGCTGCGCCAAAGGCGGCTTTGGGACCGCTACAAGGACCTGCGCGACGCGCCGCCGGCGGTCCCCATCGAGACGCGCGCGCGCCTGGAGAGCCAGGCCCGCGAGCAGCGCGGCATCGCCCGCGCCGTCGCCTCGGTGGAGCACGCCTACGACCGCATCCTGCAGGAGATGCGCAACAACGATGTGAGCGAGCCGTCGCGCATCACCGCACTGCAAAACGCAGTGGTGCGCGCCATGAACCGGCTGCGCACCGGGCTGATGCAGACGGAGGCGAAGGCGGTGGACGCTTTGGGGCGGCGCATCGAGACGACCTCCCTGCGCGGCGACGTGGGCGACGAGATCGATACGGGCTACGACGCGATCGTGCAAGCCATGCAGCGCATCCTGGACGCCATGGAGCGGGTCGAGGGCTTCACTGAGATCCTGGAGAGCTTCAAGGCCATCA
>JAPUHK010000151.1 GCA_027297745.1 Planctomycetota bacterium
CAGGGCCCCACGCTCGCGCTCGAAGCGCAAAGCGTTCCGGACGAGCTCGCCAGGCTGGTCCCGGCGGACACGATGATGCTCCTCTACATCCCCTCGCTGGCGCGCGCGGAGGCAGGAGTCCAGGCGATCGCTAAGGCCATCGACCCCGCGGCCGAGCCGCCCAACGTCGCGGGAGATATGCTCGGCGACCTGGGTGTCCCCCTGGACCTGGTGGACCCGGAGCGACCGATCGCCTTCGCCATGTCGACTCCCAGCCCGGGCGAGATGCCCTCGCCCACGGTGGTGCTGCCGATCGTCGACGCGGGCCGCGTGCGCAAGGAGTTCGCACCGAAAAACCCGGCCTCCAATCTGACCGTGTTCGAGAGCTACGCGGTCATCTCGACGAAGGCGGACTACAAGCCGGCCGCCCGGCCGGCGCGGGTCATGACCTCGATCCCCAAGGGCGACTTCGTCCTGCGCCTGGACCTGGCGACCTTCCTCGCCAAGTTCCGCCCGTTCCTCGAGCTGGCCATGATGCAGCAGCAACGGGCGGCGCCGCCCCCGAACGAGGCGTTCAGCGAGGGCTACCGCGCCGGGCAGGAGCTCGGCATGAAGTGGGTGCGGAGCTGGATGGACTCGGCCGAGAGCATGGACCTGAGCGCGACGGTGTCCGGCACCGACATCGATCTCGACGTGGCCTTCACGGTGAAAGAAGGCAGCCCCATGCACGGCTCGCCGGTGAAAGCCGCCTCCGGGCTGAGCGCGCTGGCCCGTCTGCTGCCGGCGTCCAACGACCCGGTGGTTTGTCTCGTGCGCATCGACCGGGAGAGTATCGAGGATTTCATGGATCCGCTGCTCGCTTCGATCTCCACACTGGCCTCCGAGAACGAGAAGGAGTTCGCTGCGGAGTTCAGCGGGCGTTTGCACGAGGTCGTGAAGACGATGGGCACGCATGTCGCGGCCTCCATGGGGTTCTCAGAGAAGAGCCCGGAGATGACCTTGGTGCTGCAGCCGGACGATCCTGCCGCCTTCGCGAAGCTCCTGGAGGAGATGCTGCGTAGCGCCATCGAGCACGGGGAGAGTGCAGAGCTGGTGAGCACGTCCGAGGTGAAGGTCGACGACGTGACGGTGCACCGCCTCGACATGCGCATCACGGACAAGAGCCCGCGAGCCGTTCCGGTGTCGGGCGGCAAGTCCAAGGAGCGCGTGACCGAGCTCTACATGGCGCACGCCGTGGTCGGCGAGCGCATTGTGCTCGTGGTCGGCCAGAGCGACGAACGGATCGAGGCGGCCGTGCGTGCAGCCAAGGGTGAAGGGAAGCTCCCGGAAGCGGCCGCGAAGGCCTTCGGAGACATGGACGGGAACGCGTCGTTCGCCGCATACGTGGAGTTGCGCGGCCTGCTGAAGGGGCTGGCCCGGCTCGGCGGCGTCGACACAGTCGACCTCCTGCAGGGGGCCCCGATCTCCTGTTGGGCCCAACGCAAGTCCGACGGCCGGACGCGCATCGTGAGCATCCACTTGGACGCCGCCGGGCTGGCCGAGATCGCAACGCGCTAACGACAAACAGCCCAAATAGCGGGAGCGCCTTCCGTACGCGTCGGGGTATCCTGCCGCGGATGCAGAGAAGCTGGGTGTATGGGCTCATGGCCCTGGTGCTCACGGCTGCGTGCGCCCAGACGGAGAGCGGCGGCGGAGACTCCTCCGCATCGAGGCCGGCCGTGTCGGCTGCAAACAAGCGGCTCGAGGCGCTCCTCAACGAGGACCTGCGCGCTCAAAAGCGGCAGTGGCCCATGTGGGCCAGCAGGCGTGGGGACCGGGAACACGACAGCGACTTGCCGGATCCGAGCGCGCAGGCCCAGCGGCATTGGGTGGCGCAGAGCCGCAACCGGCTGGCGCGGCTGCGCAAGCTCGACCGCGCTTTCCTGAGTGACGAGAACCGGGTGAATCTCGAGCTGCTGGAGCACGAGCTCAGCGAGCGCGTCGCAGCAGCGCGCTTCCATCCAGAGCAGACGCCCATCACCCAGCTCGGCGGCGGGCACACGGAGCTGGCGGAGCTGCCGGACCGGCTGAGCTTCACGAAGCCCGAGCACTTCCGGGACTATAACGAGCGGCTGTCCAAGATCCCGGCGTACATCGACGCGACGATCGCGGTCATGCGCGAGGGACTAGGCGACGGGCGTACCCCGCCGCGCGTGATCATGAAGGGCGCTGCTGAGCAGGCTTTCGAGCTGGCACAGGAGAAGTTCGTCGAGGACCCGACGCAGCACCCTCTCTACAAGCCCTTCCTGGGTGCCGGCGCAAGCCGCGGCCAGGCCGAGCGCGCGCGCAGGACGATCAGCGCGCAGGCCGTCCCGGCGCTGCAGAAGCTCGGGGCGTTTCTGCGCGACGAGTACATCCCGGCTTGCCGCGACTCCATCGCTGCGGCGGACAGCGTCGACGGGCCGGACTACTACGCGCACCAGTTGCGCCACTTCACGACGACCGCTCTCGGCCCGCAGCAGATCCACGCGAAGGGTCTGGCGGAGGTCAAGCGCGTGCGCGCAGAGATGATGGACGTCATCGCGCGTTCCGACTACCCGCGTCGGGACGAGCTCGAGGGGGACGAGCTGTTCGCCGCCTTCATCACGTACTTGCGCACGGACCCGCGCTTCTACTGCAAGACTGAGGATGAGTTGCTGGCGGCCTACCGCGCCGTCTCCAAGAAGGCGGATGCGGGGCTGCCGGCGCTGTTCGGACGGCTGCCGCGGCTTTCGTACGGCGTGCGGCGCATGCCGGACCTGATCGCACCGAGCGCCCCCACCGCCTACTATTACAGCGGCTCGCTCGAGACCGGCGTGGCCGGCTACTTCGTGGCCAACACGTACCACCTCGACCAGCGGCCGAAGTACGAGATGGTCCCGCTCACGCTGCATGAGGCGGTGCCCGGCCATCACCTGCAGATCTCGCTGGCCGAGGAGATGACCGGGGTGCACGAGTGGCGCCGGACGCTGAGCTACACCGCCTACGTCGAAGGGTGGGCCCTGTACGCGGAGCGCCTCGGGCTCGAGATGGGGCCCGGTGAGCGCGGTCTGTACGAGGACCCCTACGACGACTTCGGGCGCCTGAGCTACGAGATGTGGCGTTCGCTGCGCCTGGTCGTGGACCCCGGCATCCACGCGTTCGGCTGGTCGCGGCAAAAGGCGATCGACTACATGCTCCAAAACAGCGCGCTGACGCGAGAGAACGTCGAACGCGAGGTGGACCGCTACATCTCCTGGCCGGGACAGGCGACCGCCTACAAGATCGGCGAGCTCAAGATCCGCGCGTTGCGCGCCGCGGCGGAGCAGGAGCTCGGTGAGCGCTTCGACATCCGCGGCTTTCACGACGTGATCCTGGAGCAGGGCGCCCTGCCGCTCGAGGTCCTGGAGCGACGCGTGAACGCGTGGGTCGCGCGCCGGAAGAATTGAAGTGGAAGTCCTCCCGATACTCTTCTTCGTCGTGATCGGGATCCTGGTCATCGCCGGGATCTGGTACGGCGTGCAACGCGGAAAAAAGCGGCGCCAGGCCCTGGGCGTGCTGGCGGGCAAACTCGGGATGAGCTTCGACCCGGAGAAGCGGCGCGGCCTGGCGGAAGAGCTCGGCTCGCGCTTCGCGACGCTGACGCAGGGCAGCAACCGCTACGCCTACAACATCCTCGCCGGCCGGCGGGACGGCCGCGCCGCGACCCTGTTCGACTTCCACCACGAGACCTACTCCACGGACAGCAAGGGCAACCGACAGACGCACCACCACCACCGTTCGTTCGTGATCATCGAACACGACGTGAACCTCGGCGCCCTCGAGGCCCGGCCCGAGCACTTCTTCGACAAGCTGAAGGGCTTCTTCGGGTTCGACGACATCAATTTCGAGTCGGCGGAGTTCAGCAAGGCCTACTACGTGAAGGCAAAGGACCGAAAGCTCGCCTACGATCTGTTCCATCCACGCATGATCGAGTTCATGCTGGCCCACAAGGGGCTGAAAGTGACGACCTGGGTGGACCACGCGCTCTTCCGCTACGGGAGCGGCCGCATGACGCCGTTGGTGTTCGAGGGGACGCTGCGCGACGGCTTCGCCTTCCTCGAGCAGATCCCTCGCTACATGCGAAAGGATCGCGCCATCGGAGGTACGCCGTGAACGAGCACGTCCCGTTGATCGTGGTGGGCGTCGTGCTGCTGATCCTGCTGATCTGGTTCATCGGCAACTACAACTCGCTCGTGCGCCTGCGCCAGCACGGTAAGGAGTCCTGGGCGGACATCGACGTGCAGCTGAAGCGGCGCTACGACCTGATCCCCAACCTCGTGGAGACCGTGAAGGGGTACGCCAAGCACGAGCGGGAAGTGCTCAAGCGCGTGATCGAGGCCCGCAACCGGGCGGCCGGCAACAACGGATCGGTCGCCAGCCAGGGCCGCGACGAGCGCGAGTTGGTGTCGGCTACGCGGCAGCTGTTCGCCGTGGTCGAGAACTACCCGGACCTGAAAGCGAGCACGAGCTTCCTGGCGCTGCAGGAGGAGCTGACCGACACAGAGGACCGCATCGCGGCGGCGCGCCGCTTCTTCAACGCGAACGTGCGCGACTACAACACGCGCCGCGAGATGTTCCCTTCGAGCATCGTGGCCTCGATGTTCAAGTTCGAGAAGCTCGACTTCTGGGAGGTGGAGGACTCCTCCCAGCGCGCAGCCCCTTCCGTCGGGCTGTAGCCGGAACGCCATGGCCTCTCGCGTGGGGATCCTGGCCGCGCCGGGCCCGGAATAGCGGCGCCCCAGATCCTTTCGGATTCCCTGTTCGCTTCCGGGTCCCCTTTCTTCTCTTAGGGGGTGAGAGGACAAGAAACAGACATGAGTGGGCATAGGTTCGCACCAGGCCGGAGAGTGAAGGGCCCGCCAGGCGCACCCCTGACGGCTTGATCCCTGCCGGGCCGAACCTGCCAACCTTCGGTGCCGCGACAGCCCACACCGAGACCTGCAACGGTGAACACAAGTCGCGGCACCTTCTTCTTGTCCGCCCTCCAGCGCGACCACGCGCTAGAATCGACGGCGTCATGAGCGAGCTTGCGAAGAAGGACTGCGTCCCGTGCAAAGGCGGCGTGCCGCCGTTGGCCGGCAATGCGCTGCGGCAGCTGTCGAACCAGCTGGACGAGGGTTGGCAGGTCATCAACGGGCACCACATCGAGAAGCTGTACAGCTTCAAGAACTTCCGTGAGGCGCTGGACTTCACGAACCAGGTGGGTGAGCTCGCCGAAGAGCAGAACCACCACCCGGACCTGTACCTCGCCTGGGGCAAGGTGCGGGTCACGATCTGGACCCACAAGATCGACGGGCTGACGGAGAGCGACTTCGTCTTCGCCGCAAGAACGGACGCGCTCGCCTGATCTGCACGTAGCGGGGCGCCCGCGCGGGGATTGCCCGTGCTCGCGCGGCCGTTGCCCGTGATGGGTCGACGCGCGTTTCAAGCCGGGATCGCGGCCCGCCGGATTCACCTGACGCCGCCTCCCCCGGTGTTATGCTTGCCTCTCCACCCGGATCGCGACCAACCGGCGCGTCCAAGGAGTCAGGAATCATGAGAGCACTGTTCAGCACACTGTTGATTCTGATCGCCGCCTGCGGCGCGCAGGAGCGCACGTCCGCACCGGCCGCCACTCCGAACGACGAGAGCACATCCACGGCGCCGGCCATGAAGGCGGCTCCCGCTTCGACGGCACCGCCGGCATCCACGGAGCCTGCCCCCGCTGCGGCCAAGGTCCCGGCGGGAGATTCGAAGCAGATCGTGCTCAACATCTCGGGCATGTCGTGATCGATAATGTGCCCCCCTGCGGTGCAGGGGATGCTCAAGTCCGTCGACGGCGTCTCGAACTGTGAGATCGACTTCAACAAGAAGACGGCAACCGTGACCGTGTCGAAGGACGTCGATCCCGCGCTCCTCGCGAGTTCGGTGACGGGCCGTTTCACGGCCAAAGTAGCCCAGTAAGCACGCTACCGATCCCCCCACGGGCCGCACCGCGGGGGGATCTTTCTTTGGCTGCCGGGCCTAGGGCCTGCCTGAAAACCCATCTAGGTTCGGGCGGCTGCGGCGGCGTCCGGCCTGGGTCTTGACGATCAGTCTTCAGACAGACCCCGGTTCCGAGGCCGCCAAGGGTCGCCCCGGGCGCCCTCCAAGTGAGGGCTCAAGGCGCAGCGGAAATTCCCGATCATGGGCCTGTGAGCGAGGGCACCAAGACCATCGAAGTCCCCGAGCAGCGGGATGACCAGGCCTGCCTCTCGGTGCACGATCTGCTCAAGGTGATGGTGTCCCGCAGGGCCTCGGACCTGCACCTGAAGGTGGGCAGCCCCCCGGGCATGCGCATCGACGGGACCATCCGGCCCATGCAGATGCCCACTATGGAGCCCAGCGAGGTGGAGGAGATGATCCGCGACGTCCTCACCGAGGAGCAGTTCGAGCGCTTCGCCCGGGAGGGCGACCTGGACTGCGCCTACTCGGTCCGGGGGCTCAGCCGTTTCCGGGTCAACACCTTCAAGCAGCGCGGGACGATGGGCATGGTAGTGCGCCGCATTCCACGCCAGGTCCCCACCATCGAGGAGCTCGGACTGCCCCCCATCTTCAAGCACGTGGCGGGCATGAGCCGGGGCCTGGTGCTGGTGACGGGCCCGACGGGCTGCGGCAAGTCGACCACGCTGGCGGCCATGGTCAACGAGGTCAACTGCACGCGTCCTGTGCACATCGTCACGATGGAGGACCCCATCGAGTTCGTCCACGAGGACAAGCTCGCCTATGTGACGCAGCGGGAGATCGGCAGCGATACGGCCGATTTCGCTTCCGCGCTGCGGCGCGCGCTGCGCCAGGATCCGGACGTGCTCATGGTCGGCGAGATGCGGGACCTGGAGACGATCGCGCTGGCGGTCACGGCGGCCGCCACAGGCCACCTCGTCTTCGCGACGTTGCACACCACGTCCGCGGTGCAGAGCATCGACCGCATCATCGACGTCTTCCCGCCCGCCCAGCAGAACCAGATCCGCATGCAGGTGGCGGGAGCGCTGCAGGCCGTCTTGTCGCAAACCCTCTTGCCGCGCATCGGCGGCGGGCTGGTTGCGGCACACGAGATCCTGCTCGGGATCGATTCCGTGCGCTCGTTGATCCGCGAAGCCAAGACCCACCAGATGCACAACATCATTCAGACCGCCTCGCGCGAGGGCCTGAGGACGCTGGAGGCCAACCTCAACGAGCTGATCCACAAGAAGGTCATCACGTACGAAACCGCGCTGGTCAAGGCGAACTACCCGCAGCAGCTGGACCGCACGGGCCGCGCCGCGGGCCGGCCGGCCATGGTGCGCTAGGGCCTCGACGCCCTCAATCCGCCCCGCTCTTGCTTTCTTCCGCCGCGGGGCGCCGCTCGCGGCCGGGCTCTGACGGCTTCGGCTCGGGCAGCGGGAGCACGGGCTCCAACGACTTCGCGAGGCGGAATCCGATGTCCAGGCCGGAGGCCTCGGGGTAAAGCGAGTACGTGGGCTTGTGCTCGCGAGACAACTCGGTCTTCCACGACCCGCCGGCTATGAGACGGTGGGCGCCGCGAGGGGTCGAGGTCCACTCCGCGACGTTGCCCACGAGGTCCTCGACGCCGTGCGGGGAGCGCCCTCGCGGCCGGCTCCCGACCGGCTCCGGTTTGCCGACGCCCCCCTTAGGCGTGTTGGCGCAGCGCGGATCGAAGACGTTCCCCCACGGGTAGACCAACCGGCCGCCGGCGGTCATCGCGAAGACGAGCTCGTCGAACGTGGGGAGGCGCGCACCCTTCCAGCGCGCGTAGTCGAGAGCGTCCTTGTGGGAGACGCGCGTGGCCGGGAAACCGCCCTCGGCGGCCGTGAGGGGCTTGACCTCGCGGCGTTTGCGGACCGCCAGCACGAACTTGCGCCACTCGGCCCGCGTGACCTCATGAGTGCTCAAGTAGAGGCCGCCTTCGGAACGCACGGCCGAGGCGCTGACTCCCAGGCGCCCGGGGACCAGGCGCATGCCCTCCGGTGTCCGGGCACGCATGACCTCCAGGGCGATCTCCTTGGCCGCGCGCCGCGCGCGCAACCGGACGTCGGGGTCCGCGCTGTCCGCCAAGGCCAGCAGGGGGCCCAGACCGGAGTGGCCGCGGCTGCGCAGTCGGTCGATGTCCGGGGCCGCCAGAACAGGTCCGACCAATAGCAGGAGCGCCGCGGTCCACCGCACCCGGCTACTCCGGGGACGGCACCTCGTACGCGTCGGCCGCGTACAAGGGGCCCAGCGCGAGCTTCATGCGTGCATGCGCGCGATTCAGGCGGGACTTGACCGTCCCGAGCGAGCATTCCATGACCTCGCCGATCTCCTGGTAGCTGAGCCCCTGGATGTAGCGCAGAACGGTCACCGCGCGCAGGCGCGGGCTGAGCGTCTGCAGCGCCTTCTGTACGTGCTCCTCGAGATCGCGCAAGCCTGCGTGATGCTCGGGCGCGCTGAGCAGCAACTCCCTCGCCGAGCTCTCGAGCAGGTCGCTCGAGACCGCCAGCACCGGGCTGTTGCGCTTGCGCCGCAGCCGGTCGAGGCTGAGGTTGACCGTGACGCGGTAGATCCAGGAGGCGAAGCGGGCCCGGGCCCGGAAGCGATGGATCTTCCGGAAGAGCAGCACGAAGACGTCCTGCAGGACGTCGCGGGCATCCTCCTCGTTGCCGACGATGCGGTAGCCGATGTTGAAGATGCGGTCGCGGAAGCGCTCGTAGAGCACGCCCATTGCGGTGCGCCGCGTCGCACGCCGCTGCGCCAGCCTCACGATGTCGAGATCGGGATCGTGAGTCAGTTCGTCCATCCGCTACGCCGCCATCCTTCTGTAGCTCACCCGCCTCATGCTAAGGGCAGCGCCGCCCGCTTGCCGGATTGCCTCGCGCGCCTCCTTAGACGTGCACACGCTTTCCTTCGCAACGTCGCGCCGATTGCCTTCGCAACCTGGTATGAGTCGCGCGTGGCGGCGTCCCACAAACTGGCGCGCAACACCTCTTGCGCGCCATCTGGAAGCCCCAGGCGGCCCATTCTGGCCCCACCACGAGCCGTACCATCTCCCCCTTCCGCGCCAACACCCCTGAACCTGGCGCGCATTGGTGCCCCGTTTAGTCCCAACTAGGTCCCTTCTTGCAGTCTTTAGTTCGATTTGTCCCACACGGCCGGTTGCATCGGCGCGACATATCAATGCATATGCACCGATCATACCTGGTACCTCCATAACTCATTTCATAACAATCGTTTGCAGAATCCACAAGTTCTCCATGGGACGTCCACAGGAATCGACCCAAGGCTTGTAGGGGTTGCGTGGTCTAGACACGATGGAAATCGACATGAGTCGGACGGCAAGCACCGCCACCAAGCCCGCCAAGGGGACGGGTTGTGAGCGTGCGAGGCGACCGGCTCGGAGGAACAGAGTTATGCGCAAGAGTCGGATTCTCACCCTCCTCATCTGTGCGGGCCTGCTGCTCGCGGGCGGCTACGCGACGGCGAATCAGGGCACGACTGTGGACACGGTCTTCACGCAGGCTGAGCCGTGGGGCATCGCCCACTGCCTGTCGGTCACGGGCACGCCTCAAGGCTCCACCGTCTGGGTGATCGGTACCGGCCCGTACGGCAACCAGGTGGTGGCCGACTGCCAGGCCGTCGACTACTACACGAGCCTGACGATGGTCACCGTGCCCTACCAGGTCACGGGCAGCCAGTACACCGTGATGGCCCCGAATGGCCAGGTCATGGCGGTCGGCGAGCTCATTGGCGGCGGCAGCAACGAGTAGCCAGTCTAGGTACGCACCTGTTCGCCGGCGAGCGGGAGCACGACGCGGAACGTGCTCCCGCTGCCCACATCGCTCTCCACGGTTACGCTTCCGCCGCAGCGCAGGATGATCCCGCGCACCACCGAGAGCCCCAACCCTGTCCCCGACGACCCCTTGGTGGTGAAGAACGGCTTGAAGATCGTCTTCAGCACGTCGGGCGGGATCCCGACGCCCGTATCCGAGACCTCGATCTGGGCCTGCGCGTCTCCCCCACGCCCGATGCGGACCCGCAAATCACCGCCGTCAGGCATG
Organism: Planctomycetota bacterium; assembly: GCA_027297745.1. Lineage (GTDB taxonomy): Bacteria > Planctomycetota > PLA2 > PLA2 > PLA2 > JAPUHK01. Next base: position 10,068 of record JAPUHK010000151.1, read on the forward strand.
GCCTCGCAGGCATTCACAAAGAGGTTCAGGAACAGCTCGCGGAGCTCTCCGGGCACTGCGACAACGCTGACCTCTTCTTCGATCTTGAGGTCGACCGAGATACCTCCGCTGTCTTGCCTCCCCTGTTTCGCAAAGCGGTAACTCATGAGGTCCACCGCGTCGCGGGCGATCTCGGCGAGCTCCACGCGCTGGCGGGGAGTGTTCTCGTGGACGCGTGAGCACTCCTGCAGCCGCTCGAGCATCGTGCTGCCCGTCCAAGCAGCCTTCTCGATCGTCGCGAGTGATTTCGCTGTCTTTTCGTCCTGGGCCTTTCGGCCCAGAAGCTCGGCCCTGGCCGCGATGGCTGCGACCAGGTTCTTCAGGTCGTGGGCAAGGCCGCTAGCGAGCTCTCCGGCGAGACGATTACGCTCTGTTCGCAACAGATGCCTGTGAGCCTCATCCAGCGCCTTCAGTGATTCGGCAGCCTGCGTTTCAAGCTCCTCGACCCCAAGAGCTTGAGACACCAGGCCCGCGATAAACGCCAACAGGCGCAGGTCCTCGCTATTGAACAGTGCGGCAACGCTGGCATGGTCCAGGTACAGGGCGCCCAGAGCGCGCTCTTTGCCCAGAACCGGCACGCATGCCAGAGACCGGAGATGGAGAGCAGAAACGCTTCGGTGTCCCGCAAGCTCTTCTGAGGCAACCGCGTCTCGATAGACCGCCGGCCGACCGGTAGCGAGGACCTGCGTGACAACGGCCCAGCTAAGCTC
>JAPUHK010000152.1 GCA_027297745.1 Planctomycetota bacterium
CCCGCCGTTGCGTACTCGCGCATCCAGGGCGGCGCCTGCTTGCGCGCGAGAGCCCGCTCTAGGACCGGGCGCGCCTCGTCGAGGTCAAGCCCCCACAGAGCCCCCTGCCGCGCCCGCAGGAAGGCGGCCTCCTCCGGCACGCCCTCGCGCTCCCGCACGAGCCCCAGGAACGCCGGGCCGGGGATGGTCAGCTCCGCGCCGTCCGCGAGTCGCACCTTCACGCGATCGAATCGCTCCTCGAGCACCTCGGCGATGCTCTCCCGGCGATACTTGCCGTTGGCGTCGATCCAACGCACGTGCGGCTCCGCCAGCGCAGGCGCGGCCGCGAGCACCAGGAATGCGCATGCGAAGCAACGCCTCATGCACGCTAGTATAGGTCGCTCATGCTGGAGACTTTTCCCAATCCCCGTCCGGAGCGGGACTACACGATCCAGATCGACTGCCCCGAGTTCACCTCTGTGTGCCCCAGGACGGGGCAGCCCGACTTCGGGACGATCACCGTGCGCTACGTTCCGGAAGCCACGTGCATCGAGCTGAAGTCTCTCAAGCTGTACCTGTTCGAGTACCGCGACCGGGGCATCTTCTACGAGGCGGTGGTCAACACGATCCTCGACGACCTCGTGGCGGCCTGCGGTCCGCGCAAGATGGAGGTGCGGGGGGACTTCCGACCGCGGGGCGGGATCAGCACCTCGGTGGTCGCCCGGCACCCGGCCGAGTGACGCCGGCGCCCTCCGCCCGCAGGGCCGGCGGGCGGATCACGGACAGCGGGCGGCCCCTGAGGCTCCTGAGGACCAGCCCTAAAGGGCTGCGGCGCGCCGGCCGAGAATGTCCCGGGATGGACCGGGAGCAACCGCGCACAGTCGACCGCCGGCGGGCGAACCGCCGCCCCACCGGGGGAATCGCCGTCCGGGTACGCGCCGCCGAGGGGCGGCTGATGCCCGAGCAGCCGGCGTTGATGACCGACGTCTCGGACACCGGCGCGCGCCTCGAGTTCCACGGGCTCGAAGCGGTAGCCGCCTGCTCGCTCGGCGACACCTTGAGCGTTGAGGGCCGCATCCGCAACCTCGCCCGCTCGCTCGGCTACGAGCTCCAGCTTTTCCCGTTGGGTCGGGAAGAGTTGGCGACACCGGTCAAGATCGCGCGCATTCAGTTGGGCGCCGAGGCGGGCACCAGTCACATCGGCGTGACCTTCCAAAAGCCCCTCTCTTCCGCCGTGCGCAAAGCCTTCGGCCTCGAGTAGGTGTGCCAGAAGAGCGCACCCGGCATGCGCTCGCGCAGCAACACTTCCATAGTCTTTCCGGTGTAAGTGGTCTCCAGCGTCAACCCGACGGCACGAAGGCGCTCCACCGTGGCCCGGGCCGACGAAGTGTCCTGGCCGTACTCGCCGTCCGCACTCACCACCCGCAGGCTGACGCCGCCCACCGCGGCGCGCGGTACCTGGGGGTCGAAGCGGCGCAAGAGCGCCGCCGCGCGGAAGGCACGCGCCCAGACGAGCGCGCGCCACCCCGCGACGCGGTCGGCCACGCGCACGGCCACGACCTCCGTCACGGCTTCGCGCAGCATGAGCCCGGCCAGCAGCCCGCTTGCGGTTACGCCGGTCCCGAGCGGGACGTAGATGCGCCGGGGCAGCTGCTCCAGCTCGAAGACAGCCGCCAGCGTGCCCACCGCTCCGCGCGCGCAGGCACCTCCCGGCGGCACGACGCGCGTGCCCGGCCGCCACCAGGCCAGGGCGCGCGCCAGGGCTGCGGTTACGCCCGGCACGACGCAGAAGCGTGCGGCCAGGGCCTCCGCCAGCTCGGTGACTTCGCTCTCGCGTCCGCGGCGTACCAGGACCACGTCCGTCTTGAGTCCGAGCCCTGCCGCATGCACCGCGGTGGCGTAGGCGTGGTACGCGAGCAGCGACGAGAACGTCATCACGCGCCGCGGGCGCGGTGCGAGCAGGAACTCCAGCGCGCGCGGCTTGTTGCCGCCGTAGACCGGCGTCGAGAGATCGTCGCGCTTCACGGCGATCGGGAAGCCGTCGAGCTCGATCTCCTCCGTCGGCGTCGGCCGCACGCCGAGGTCGACGCGCGGGAAGCCCTCGAGCCCGGGGAAGCGCCTGAGCAAGTGCTCCACGGCCGTCAGTGTAAGTCGATCGACCGGCAGGCGGACGGGAGGGCGTCCGAATTCCGGTTGCGAACGGGCGCGGCTTATACTCCCCTGCGTGGCGTCCGTCCGCATTTCCGATTCAGCCTCGCTCAACGTCCTCGGTTGGTTCCTTGTGAGCGGCCTGCGCCGCAACCTGGAGCAGCGGGGACGGGCGTGCACGCTCAGCGGGGTGCTGGAGGTGGAGGCCGACGGCATGCGTGCCTGCGTCGAGTTCGACGGCGCGAGCGTCGTCGTCTCGCCCGCGGCTACGAAACCGCGCGCGCGGGTCTCGGGAAGCCTGAACGATCTCGTAGCCGCGCTGGTCCACCGGCGCTGGGGCGCTCTGTGGCGCGTGCGCGTGCGCGGCAACCGGCTCTTCGTCCTGCGCGCGCTGAGGCTTCTGCGGCCGTGAAACGAGAGCTCGAAAGGATCTTCGGCGCGCTCGGCGACCCCGCGGCGCACGCGGCCGACCTCACGGAAAACGCACCGCGCACGCCGGCGTACGTCGTTCGGGCGACTGAGGAAGAGCAGATCCCGGCGTTGCTGAAGCTGGCCACGGAGCACGGCGTGCCCGTCACACCCAAGGCCACGGGCCAGAACGTGGCGGGCCTCGCCATCCCCGAGGAGGGCGGCATCATCCTGGACCTATCGCCGCTCGACGCGGTCGAGATCGACGCGCAGAACATGGTGGCTTGGATCGGCCCGGGGGTCAGTTGGGAGCGGCTCAAGGCCGAGTGCGCGCAGCACGACCTGGCGATCGGATTCCCCCTGGCGCCGCCGGACGCCTCCGTGATGGCCTGCGCGCTCATGGACGGCCTGAGCACGATGGCGCTGGCGCACGGCAGCTACGCCGACTGGGTGCACGGCGTCGTGGCCTACCTGGCGGACGGAACCCGCGTAGTGACCGGATCCGCCGCGGTCAGCGGGCGGCCGCTCAGCCGCGGGCCGCTCCCCGACCTCACCGGCCTGTTCATCAGCTGGTTCGGAACCACCGGTGTCGTCGTACGCATGGGCCTGGCGTTGTGGCCGCTGCGCGCGCACCGGCGCCGCGAGATAATCCTGTGCCACGACACAGCCAGCGGCTTCCGCCTCATGCGGGCGGGCGCGCGGGCGGGCGGCTTCGACGACCTGGGCGGTCTCGGCTGGCCCGCCGCCAAGTGGGCGCTGGGCGCCGAAGAGCTCGGCCCGCGCGATCCCGCGGAGCCCGAGCTGTACATACTCGCGGACTACGGCGCCGACACGAAGAGAGAGTTGGCGCTGCAACGCGACAAGCTCCGTGCGCTGGCGCAGGCCGAGTCCCTGCCGGCGCCGATGCTGGTGCAGGATCTGGTCCAACTCGCGCCGGCCCTGGAGCCTTTCGCCGAGCTTCCCGCGCGCCTGGGCTTTCTGCTCGACCATCCCGGGGGCGGCCTCACCTGGGTCGGAACCTACGGGCCGATGGAGAGACTTGAGGAGGGCGCGCGCATCGGAGCACGCCTGCTGGAAGAAGCCGGCCACCCGCCCCTGCTGGTGACCCGTCCGATGAAAGGCGGCCACTACGCCGTGTTGCGTTTCATCGAGAGGTTCAACCGTTCCGATCCTGCCGAGGTCGAGCGCATCCGCGAGCTCAACGTCGCGCTCGGCCGCGCCTTGCTGGACCTCGACTACGTGCCCTACAAGTGCCCCGACACGCTGCTGGACGAAGTGCTGCAGCGCATGGACCCCGGCTTTCGCGACCTGATGCAGCGCGTGAAGAACGCCGTAGACCCGAAGGGCATCCTGAGCCCGTCCCGCTGGCGCCTGGGGTCCCCGCTATCCGAGAACGTGGTGCTCTAAGCCGTTCTCCTTGCGGTTGATCGCGAAGCCGCAGGGCGCGACTAGATCCTGCGTCGGGTCAGCTTCAGCCCGCGCCGGCGCAGCTCCCGCACGTGGTCGGCGCCCAGGCCGGCGCGCTCGGGCGGCACGGCGCCGGGACGGATCTGCCCCAGCGCCAAAGCGTGCGCCACAGCCGCTGTGGGGTAGCCCGTGGTCTGCTCCATGGCAGTGAAGCCGGTGCGCGCATCGAAGCGCTGCACCAGCTGATAGCGCACGCCGCGGCCGCGTGTCGTGGTGCAGTCGACGCGCAGCAGCACCACGTCGCGCACGCCGGGCTCGCTGAGGCGCGGACCCGCGACGGCGTGAAAGACGTCGCGCGGCACCACCGGACGCCCCCTCACGTCGACCGGCTCCAGGTCCAGCAGCCCGAGCTCGATCACGGCGCGCATCTTGTCGAAGTGGCCCGGATAGCGCAGCGTCTTGTAGACGTAGGTGCGCAGCTTGCCGCGGAAGGTCCAGGGTGCGGTCGAGGACCCGCCCGAAGTGTGGAACGCCTCGAGCTTTCCGAGGCCGGGCGGCCCGCGGAAGGGCTCCACCTCGGTGAAGGCCTCCACGCGCTTCAGCTTGCCCTTCTCCAAGACCACCGATTGCCCGGTGTACTCGTTCGTGAGCCCGGCGATGCTGAACAGCAAGCTGTAGCCGAGCGGCCCTTTCGGTTGGAGCGGCAGCCCACCGCAACGGATGTGCACGTCCCGGGCGCCGGGCACTTCGCTCACTGCGTGCGCGGCCAGCACGTTGCCGAGGCCCGGAGCGAGGCCGCAGTCGGGCACGAGCGTGACGCCGGCCGCGCGCGCGCGGCGGTCGAGCTTCAACTCCTCGCGCACGTGGTCCGTGTTACCGCCCAGATCGCAAAACGAGGTCCGCGCCTGCACGGCCGCACGCGCCAGCAACGGGTTCAGCCGGTAGGGAAGGGCGCTGACGGCGACGTCGTACCCGCGCAGCAGCGCCGCTACCGGTTTCACGCTCGCGCCTATTCCGCGCACGATTGTGCGCAACCGCAGCCCCGGCACGAGCTTTCTCAGGCGCGCGGCAGCGCGGCGCAGGGCGCCCGCGTCGGCCTCGACCAGCGCGACCTCGGCCGCTTCGCCGAAGCGCGCCAGGTCGTACGCGATGGCCAGACCTTGGCGCCCGGCACCGAGCACGATGTAGCGGTAGCTCCCCACTTCGGGTGGGTTTATCACCCACCTCCCCCATGTCCCCGTTGCCCATCGCCCACTGCCCATTGCCCATTCGCAAGGCTAAGGCTCAGGCTGAGGCTGAGAGTGAGGAGCGTCCTAGCGCGCTTTCTCGTTGCGCCCCGTGGGCAGCTTGAGCGAGACCCCCAGCGTCTCTTTGCCCCGCAGGTACTTGAGGAAGACCACGCCTTCGGACCCGGCCACGGCGGCCTCGAGCTCTTCGAGGTCGGCCACGGGTCCGCCGCCCGCCTCGGTGATCACGTCTCCGCGCTGCACGCCGGCCTTCGCCGCCACGGATCCGGCTTGCACGTCGCGCACGACCACGCCGCGCGTGTCGGCGCCGAGCTTCAGGAAACCCCGCAGGTCCTCCCCCAACTCGACGCACTGCAGACCGAGGTTGCCGGTCGTCAACAGCGAGCGCTTGGCCGCGCTGCGATTGCCCAACTGCACTTCCACGACCTCCTGCTTGCCCACGATGCCGAGGCGCACGTTCTCGCCGGGGCGTTTCAGGACCAAAGCGCGGCCGAGCAAGGCGGGGTCGTGGCAGCGCTCGCCGTCCAGCGCGCGCACGCGGTCCCCCGCCTTCAACCCGGCCCGCGCCGCTGGCGAGTCCTTCAGGACGGAGACGATCTGCACTCCGAGGTGCTCACCCCGTCCCGCCGTCTGCCCCAGGATGACGCCCAAGTAGCTGTGCTGCACGCGTCCGTGCTCGCGCAAGTCGTCGAGCACGCGCGCGATGACCCAGCCCGGCAGGAAGGCGCCCGGGCGCGCGACCGTGCCGGTCCAGGTGGGATGCGCGGCCCTAAGGAACCCATGCGCCCGCTCGTAGGCCCCTTTCTTGAGGAACGACTGCAGACGCAGCGCGCTGTAAGCCGAGTTCGCCACCTTGAAGTGCGCGGTGACGTCGCCGAGGTGGCACTGCACGCAGGAGTAGTTGGCCACGGCCTTGTTCTGCGCCGCCTGGGCATACGAGATGCCCAACAGCCGGCCGCCGGAGCCGATCAACGGCAAGCCCGCGGGCAGGCCCTCGACACCGTCGAAGTAGTGGAAGCCGCCCAGCGTGTCGCTGCCCCGGCTCAGCACGAGCCCCAACGGCCGGCGCGAGGCGTCTCCGCCGCCGCCGCTGACCACGCCGAAGCGGCCCCGCTCCAGGTTGCGCGCCGGATCCGGCTCGAGGATCTTGCGCGTCATCTTGACCCCATGCGGCAAGTCGTAGACGGCGACGCCCAGGTCCTTGTCCAGTAGCGCGCGGGTGGCGA
>JAPUHK010000153.1 GCA_027297745.1 Planctomycetota bacterium
CTCACTGCGGACCTGCCATCGTCGCTTTCCACTTGCCGCCGTCCTTAGCCTCTACCCTACCCGCGCCATGATCTCGCGCGCTTGCTTCCAGTCCTTCTCGGCGTAGATCTCGGTCACGTCCGTCGACCGATGGCCCTGGATCACGCGAGCGGCCTCGATCCCGTGGTCTCGCCGGATGCGCGTTGCGGCGTTGTGGCGGAGCTGATGGGGGGTCCATGTGGGTATGCCGGCCTTCTTGCACGCGCGCGTCACGGCTCGCCGGTACGAGTTCACGGTGTAGACCTTGCGCCAAGGTCGCTTCCGTTTCGCATTTCGCGCTCGGCGGGCCTGGGAGGGCGTCATCGGTGACTTCCGGCCGAGGCGGCGTTGTGCGTTGCGGGCCTCTTCGGTCTCCTGCGGGCTGAACAGCGCCGCCTCGGGATCGCGGTCGAGGAAGGGCCGCAGAACGTCTTGCGCGTGGCGTCCGAGGAAGATGCGTCGCTCATGGCCCAGGTGCGCCGTCTTGTGGTGCGCGGGTACGTAGACCCAGGGATGCTCGCTGCGGTCGATCTCGCAGAGCCGCATGCGCACGATCTCTCCCGGGCGCGCACCGGTCACCAACTGCACCCGGATCATGGCAGCGACCGCCGAAGAGACGAACGCCAGCACCGCTTCGATGTGCTCGTCTTCCACGGGACGGACGGGCGTCGTTTCCCTGGCCAGCGTTCGACCTCGGCGCAGCCCTGCGACGGCCTGCAACTGGGTGAAGGCCGTCGCGGGCAGCAACTCGTTCTCGGTTGCCCACCGGAACATCCGCTTCATCCGGGAAACGTTTTGGTTGATCGTTCCACGGGCTTGCCCGATGCCGACCAGCTCCTCCCGGCAGGCCTTGAGCGCCAGCGGCCCGAACTCGTCGGCGTAGGCTCGACCGTAGAGCCGGCGGATCACCCGTAGCGTCGTCCGGATGTTGAAGAACTCCGCTGTCGGCTTGCCGTCGCGCTGGTAGTACGTCTCGCAGTGCAGCACGTACTCCGCCAGGAGCTCGGCGACCGTCAGTCGCGCGCGCTCGTCTTCGGGCGCTCGGAGCCGGCGGCCGTTCGCCAGCCACTCGGCCACCACACGGTCGTACTCGTCGCGGCTGACCTGGGTCCGGTACGGCCCCAGATAGAAGTCACGTCCCGAGAGCGTGACGACGGCCCGCCCAGACGGCCGGTGCAGACGGTAGGTCGGGATTCCTTTGCGGCCTGAACTCATCGCAGCCTCCAAGTCTGCGGGGAAACCCGGTATGTACCGGGTTCCCCCTGACCTTGGGCCGCGCTGCCGTGTACGGCAGGTACGCCTAAGTTCGGCCTGTGGCGTACTTTCTATTTGGTCGGGGCGACTGGATTCGAACCAGCGACCTCTTCGTCCCGAACGAAGCGCGCTACCATGCTGCGCCACGCCCCGGTGTGGACAGACGCACAATGCTATTACAGGAGAGGGGCGGGGCAAGCCGCGCGCTGGGGAGCGGGCGGGGGGTAAGGGCAGGGGGCAAAGGTAGGGGTAGAGGTACGGGTAGGGGTAAGGGGAGCGGGTGCGCGTGGGGTCGTAACTAACCGAAAGTAAGAGGGTTACGGACGTCCGTTTTCCTGCATCCGGGTGCGGCGCGGGGCCGGTCTTGAGGGCAGACGGGACGCTACGGAAACGACCCGAAGCGCAAGGCTTTCAGTCAATCGGAGATACCAATGCTCAGGACAATCACCGTTCTTGCTCTCTGCGGCTTTCTTGCGGCGGGCGCCCATGCCCAGGGCGCGGGCGGGGGCGGCCCGAACAAGCCGACGCTCGGGCAGCAGATCGTCAACCAGGCGATGTCGGGCTCCGGCTTCGCCCAGGAAGACTTCATGGGGACGGTCAACACGGGACTCACGGAGGAGTTCGGCTCCACGACCGGCGGGAAGATGCAGCAGAACTTCCAGAACAACGCCGGAAGTCTCGAAGGCAAGGAGATGACCCAGTTGATGAACGGCCAGACGCCGTCTCAGAAAGTGCAGGAGCTCTTCGGCGTCTCGAACAGCCAGAAGAGCCGGCTGGAAGGCATCATCGAGGAGGCCGTGGACGACAAGGACCACAAGGTCTTCTTCGGCATCATCATCGTGATCCTGGTCTCTGAGCTCGGCATAGACCCCGAGGGGGATTTTTGCCAGCAGGTGGCCGCCGCCCGCGATGAGATCAGCGACGATGCCTTCGAGAAGCTGAAGGACGGCAACGTCTCGCGCAAGACCTGCAAGGAGGCCTTCGGGTTCACGAACAAGGAGGACCAGAAGATCATGCAGGAGGCGCTCAAGAGCATGAGCGACTCGCCCTTCATGAGCCACCCGACCTGCGAGTCCTTGGGCATGGCCCCGAAGGGCGCCAAGTTCGACCCGGAGAAGTGCGGCGAGCTCGCCGAAGGCATGGCCGGCTTCGGCCAGTACGAAGACGGCATGGCCGGCGGCGCTCCAATGCCCGAGCTGCCCCCGCTGCCCTTTCTGGGCCCCAACATGGGCGAAATCTTCGAAGGCTGCAAGGCTCCCGGGGGCGAGGATGAGACGCCCGAGGGCGCGCCCGCGGCCGGCGAAGGTGAGGCCGACGGCGACGGCTCAGCCGGCGAGAAGTAAACGAGACGCACTCCCAAGAGAGTTCTCACTCTCTCGGTGACGGTGGGTAGATTCGGCTCCCCGCCGTTTTTCGTGTCGGGCGCGGGCTCGTGGAGCGGACTCGGACTCGGACTCGGGCTCGGGCTCGGATGGGCGCGAGGGGTTGGAGGGGAGCAGTAGAATCCCACAACCAATGGCACGGCCGATCCTGGTCACGTCCGCGCTGCCCTACGCAAACGGTCCGCCGCACTTCGGGCACCTGACGGGCGCCTACCTGCCCGCGGACATCTTCGTGCGCTACCAGCGCTTGATCGGCAGCGAGGTGGTCTTCATCTGCGGCACGGACGAGCACGGCGTGGGCGTCACGCTCGCCGCGGAGCAGGAGGGCGTTCCCTACCAGGAGGTCGTCGACCGCTGGCACAAGGTCTGGCTCGACGCCTGTACGCGGCTGGGGATCGAGTTCGACAATTTCAGCCAGACCTCGCGCAGGGATCCGCACTTCGGGCTCAGCCAGGAGTTCTTCCGCCGGCTCTTCCACAACGGGCACCTCGAGAAGAAGGAGACGCAGCAGTATTACTCAGCCGCGACGGACCGCTTCCTGGCCGACCGCTACGTGCGCGGCACGTGCTACATCTGCGGACACGAGAACGCACGGGGCGATGAGTGCCCCAAGTGCGGCTCGTGGCTGGAAAGCTCGAAGCTTCTGGATCCGCGCAGCGCGCTCGATCCGGACGAGAAGCTCGAGCTGCGCGACGCCTGGCAGTTCGAGATCGACCTGGCGCCGTTCAAGGACGACCCGGCCATCAAGCCCTGGCTGGATGAGTTCCGAAAGGGACTGAAGCCCAACGTCGTCACGTTCGTGTTCGACAAGACGATCGAAGGCGAGGGGCTCGAGTCGCGGCCGATCTCACGCGACCTGCCCTGGGGCGTGCCGATCCCGGAGCAGGACCTGGACGGCGAGAGCATCGGCGACGTTGCCGGCAAGGTCCTGTACGTCTGGTTCGAGGCGCCCATCGGCTACATCTCCTCCACGATCGAGTGGGCGCGGCGAGAAGACCGCGACTGGCGCCGCTACTGGATTCGCAAGCCCGGGGAAGAAGGCGCGCGCCTGATCCACTTCATCGGGAAGGACAACATCACCTTCCACTGCATCCTGTGGCCCGCCATGCTGGCCTGGCAGACGCTGGAGCGGGACTTCGAGGGGCGCCAAGGGCCCGGGCCGGGCGAGGAATACGTGCGTCCGGAGAACGTGCCTGCCAACGAGTTCCTGAACCTCGAGGGGCGCAAGTTCAGCAAGTCGGAAGGCTGGTACATCGACGTCCAGGACTTCCTCGAGCGCTACGACGCGGACATGGCGCGCTATTACCTGTGCGCGGCCATGCCGGAGACCGCGGACAGCGACTTCCTATGGCGCGAGTTCAAGGTGCGCACGGACGAGTTGGCCAACACCTTCGGCAACTTCGCCTCGCGCGTGCTCAAGTTCGCGGCCAAGTACTTCGAGAACCGGGTTCCGCCGCTGGTCGGCCTCGAGGACGAAGCGCAGGCGATCGCCGCGGCGATCGAGACGCGCACGCAGGCGCTTGTGGACCACATCGAGAACTACCGTTTCCGGCGCGCCCTGGCGGAGTTCCGCGGCCTGGCCGAGGACGGCGACAAGTTCATGGACCGCACCAAGCCCTGGCAGCTGCGCAAGACGGATCTGGACGCCGCCGGCTCCTCGATCCACCTGGCGCTGCAGCTTTTGCCGCCGCTCAGCGTGCTCGCGGCACCGTTCGTGCCGGTGCTCAGCGCCCGGCTGCGCGCCATGCTGAACCTGAGTGAGCGCACGCCGGGCCCGCTGCTGCCGGCGGAGCGCCTCGAGGCGGGACACGCACTCGGCGAGGCGGCCGTGCTGGTGGAGAAGGTGCCGGACGAGCAGATCGAAGCCGAGGTCGCGGCGCTGCGCGCGCGCGCCGGCGATGCTCCCTCGTAGGAGCGGGGCGGCGCGGAAGGAGACCCGAGTCAAAGCCCGGCCGCCGGGGGGTCCTTGACCGAAGTCGAGCTCCCCGATCGGCGACGTTGCTCTCTGCCCCGGATCTCGTCCCTCGCCGCCCGTTCCGCGAGCCGGCGCTTGTCCGAACGAGTCGCTTCCCAGGATAAGCGCGAATCGCGCCGCGTGCCACGGCGGCGCGCACAAGGCTTGCCCCGGTCCCCCTTCGCGGCTAACGTTCCGGCGTCGCATGCCGGCCTTGAAGCGCATCGAGGAGCGACCCACCTGGGTCAGGGTCGTCGAGCTCATTGCGTTCCTGCTCGCCTTCTTCGTCGCCGTCAAGTTGATGGGATCGTCCATCAAGATGCTCGGCAAGGAGCAGGCCGATGCGCTGTGGGCGGGGATCCGCAACCCGTTCGCCGGGCTCTGCGTGGGGATCCTGTCGACGGTCCTGGTCCAGTCGTCGTCCGTGACCACCGCCGCCATCGTCGGCCTGGTGGGGGAGGGCCAGATCTCCGTCACGCTCGCCGTGCCCATGGTGATGGGCGCCAACATCGGCACGTCCATCACGAACACGCTCGTCGCGCTGGGGCACATGACGCGCAGCCAGGAGTTTCGGCGCGCGTTCGCCGGCGCGACGATGCACGACTTCTTCAACCTGATCGCCGTGGTCGTCTTCCTCCCGCTGGAGCTGCTGACGGGGTTCCTCTCCAATGCGGCGGAGTGGCTGACGAAGCCCTTCACGGCGCTGGCGGGAGGAGAGAAGTTCTCGAGCCCGCTGGCCGAGGCGTTCAAGAGCATCACGCAGGGCATCCAGGGCTTCGTGACGGACACGCTCGGAGCGACCGGCTTCTGGGCCGCCGTGATCCTGATCGTGGTCGCGCTGGTGGTGTTGTTCTTCGCGTTGATGCGCATCGCGCGCATCATGCGCAGCCTGATGGCGGCGCGCTTCGAACGCGCCCTGAACAACGTGCTTCAAAAAAGCGGCTTGATCGCCATCGTGATCGGAATGGTGATCACAGCGTCGGTGCAGTCGTCGAGCATCACGACCTCGCTGCTCGTGCCGATGTTCGGAGCGGGCATCCTGAGCCTCGAGGCCGGCTTTCCCGTCACGCTGGGCGCCAACCTCGGGACCACGGTCACGGCCCTGATCGCGTCGCTCGCCACGAGCCACCCGGCGGGCCTGACGATTGCGCTCGTGCACATGCTGTTCAACCTGGCCGGCATCCTGCTCATCTATCCGATTCCACGCATCCGTGCAATCCCACTGCGGCTCGCGCGCGGCCTGGCGAACATGGCCGTAGAACGTCGCTATTGGGTGATCGTCTATATTCTTGGTGTCTTTGTCGTGCTGCCCCTCGTGGGCATCCTGATTTTGAAGTAGGTGTCCCGTGTTCAAGTGGTTGCAACGCCTCGACCCGAATTCCTCCGGCCTGGCCAAGATGATGCGCGAATTCGGTCACATGATCGACGACGGCCAGCACATCTTCGACGCCGCCGCCAACGCGTTTCTGGGGGGCACCGACCCCGAGGTCATCCGCAGCGACCTGTTCAAGACCGACAAGCGCATCAACCACACCGAGCAGAAGATCCGGCGCGAGATCCTGGTGCACGGCACGGTCTACGGCGCGACGGAGCTCCCGGTGTGCCTGAAGCTCATGAGCATCGTCAAGGACGCGGAGCGCATCGGCGACTACTCGAAGAACCTGTTCGACCTGGCCGTGCTGACCCAGAAGAGCCACGACGACGACTTCTACGCGGACCTGGTCGAGCTCAAGGATCGGATCTCGGCCATGTTGCGCAAGGCGACCTCGATCTACGGCTCGCAGGACGGCGATCAGGCGCGCGCCTTCATGCGCGAAGGCGACCAGCTCCAGGACCATTGCGACGAGAAGATCGAGGCTCTGATCACCTCCAAGTCCGGCAGCGGAGAGAAGGCCGCCACCGCGCTGGCCTACCGCTACTTCAAGCGCGTGCTGGCGCACAGCATCAACATCATCTCTTCGGTCGTGATGCCGCTGGACCAGCTCGACTACCTGGACGAGGACAAGAGGACGCGGTTGGGGGACCAGGGCAGCAAGTAGGCGGCCGTCGGCCGCCCACGGAAACCATGGAGCTCGCGGACCAGCGCGTCCTGGTCACGGGCGCCTCGCGCGGGATCGGGGCGGCTTTGTCGGACGCGCTCGAGGCGGAGGGTGCGGTCGTCCTGCGCGTCGCCACGCGTGAGCAGCCGCCGGTGCTGGGCTGCGACGTGTCGGATCCCGGGCAGGTCGCGCGCTTGTGCGAGCGCACCGGCCCCGTCGACGTTCTGATCAACAACGCCGGCGTGATCCACGAGCCCGCGCCGCTCCTGGAGATCCCGCTCGCCGAGTGGAGGCGCCTGTTCGACACGAACGTGCTCGGCATGGTGGCCGTGCTGCAGGCCTATCTGCCCGCCATGAACGAGCGTCGCAGCGGGGTGGTGCTGAACCTCTCGAGCACATGGGGCCGCGTGGCGGTGCCGCATCAGTCTCCCTATTGCGCCACGAAATTCGCCGTCGAAGCGCTCAGCTCGGCACTGGCGCAGGAGACGGTCCCCGGCGTGGTTGTCGTGGCGGTCAATCCCGGCGTCGTCGCCACCGACATGCTGGCCACCTGCTTCGAGGGTGCGACGGGAGCGGCCACGCCGCCGGAGGAGTGCGCGGCGGCCTTCGTGCGCATGCTGGGGCGGCTGGATCTTTCCTGGAACGGACGCAGCGTCGACGTGGACGGGTTCTGAGCGCTGCGTCCCCGCGCGTCCGAGATGGGGCACCCCCTGCCTGCGGCCCGCGGCCTTAGAATGCCCCCATGCGGAAGCTAGCGTTCCTTTCCCTCGCCTCGTTGCTCCTCGTCGGCCTGAACGGACCGGCCCGGGCGCAAGAGCGCCACATGTTCACGGCATGGGAATGGCTGACGACAGACAAGATGCGGGAGATCATCGACGACGTGATCCCGCGTATCGAGGCCTACACGGGGATGCGCTTCCGCCGCGACGTGACGCTCATCGTTCAGCCGCGCGCGCAGTGGGAGGCGGGGCTGGATCGCGGCGGCTTCGCCGGCATGATGACGCGTCATGCCCTCGCGTTCTACACGCCGACCGCCAACAGCGTGACCGCGGTGCCGTGGGTGATCGGCGGCGCCATGCTGAAAAAGCCGCCGAAGCGCACCGCGGACGAGTGGCTGGCCCAGTTGCAGCCGACGCTGATCCACGAGATGACACACGCGCTGCAGCACCAGAACTTCCACAGCGAGGGGCGCTGGTACGTGGCCTCGCTGGGGACCAAGGGGCTGACCGAGCAACAGATCGACCGCTCCACCGTGCAGTTCATCCTGAGCGAGGGCTTCGCCGAGCTGGTGTCGCTGCGCACGACGGACTACCGGGGCCAGCGCCAGCCCGAGTCCGAGACGAACACGCTGCGCGGCTACATGCGCAAGTACGTGCCCGACAAGAAGGGCCGTGTGCCGTTTCGCGTGTTGCTGAGCCGGTACGGCTATCAGGACGGGCTGACCTTGCTGCACCACCTGTCGCTCAAGGGCGGCATGTACGCCGTACGCAGCGTGCTGTACCGCAACCCGCCGCGCGAGCTGCTCTTCCAGCCCGAGGTGCAGGGCGCGATCGAGACGGACGTGCCGCCGGAGCCGGACGACATCTTCCGCATGCTGCATCCTGGCCCTCTGAGCCAGGAGGGCGTCCTGCTGGCTACCAACCCGGGCAAGGACCGCTTCTTCGACAACGCCCTGCAAGGCCATGCCAAAGGCTGCCTGATCGGCTACATGGCCCACGCTACGACCGGCGCCTACGCGGACGCCAAGTACGCCTTCTACGTAACGGATCCCGACCGCCCGGGCAAGTGGTCCGAGGAGCAGGTGGAGAGCCTGAAGGCGCGGAACCCCGGCGACGTCACCGAGTCCGAGCACGACCTTCCGTACGTGAAGGGCGTGAAGGCCAAGGTGCTCATCGCCGAGAACAAAGGCGGCCCGCGGGTGCTGCGCGCGGAAGCGGACGGGCTCGTGGTGCTCATGGCGGAAGAAAGCCGCACCCCGCAGGCACGTAAGCGCCTGCTCTACGCGCTGAGCGCGTTGTACTTCAAGCGTCCGAAGCCGGACCTGTACAAGGCGGTAATCGAGAAGGTCCGTGCCGGCAAGTCGGGCGCGAGCGAGTAAGCACCCACGCTCCCCGCGGCCTGAGGAGGAGGCTTCCTAGCCCGAGGCGGGGCCGAGCTTGGCGACCAGCGCCTCGCGCTCCTTCTTCGCGCCTTTCATGTCTTTGTACGCCTTCGTGGCTGCGGCTTTGACCTGCTTGACGCGCTCCTCGGACTGCTCGAGCTCGGTCGCGTGCCGCTTCTCCATGTCGGCGTAGGGCTTGAGCTGCTGCTCCCACTGCTGCGCCTTCTTTTCGGCGTACTTACGTGCGCTCTTGCGGCTCTTCAGGCGTTGCTGCAGCTCCGCATACTCGGTCAGGTCTTCCCCGCCGGCGCCCCCTTCGAGGTTCTCGATCTGTTGATCGAGCTCCCGGATCTCCGCCTCGAGCCCCATCACGAGCTTCTTTAGCTTCTCGCCCTCCTTCTTGGCGCGCTCGATGTTGCGCTTGTCGAGCTCTGCCTCGAGCAGCTTGCAGAGCAGGAAGAAGTCGAGCGAGCAGAAGTCGTACTTCCCGACGTCGCGCTGATCCTCCGGTGCCCGGGCGAGCGCCCGCCGGGCCAGCTCCTGCCGGGTATCGTCTTCTTTGAGCCAGGCGCGGTAGGCGTCGCCGAGCTTCTTGCGGGCCGCGCCCTCGATTCCGTTTGCGCGTGCCTCCGCGGTCATCTCGAACCACTTGCCCTGCATCACGCCCAGGCTGCGCAGCTCGCGCGCCACCGGAGACTCCTCGACTACGCCCACGTCCCCCTCGACGGTCGCCTTTCGGCGGTCGAAGATCGCGTCATCGAGCTTGGATTCGATCTTGTCCCGCTCCTTGCGCAGGCGGCTCAGCTCGCCGCCCGAGCCGGCCGCGCCACTCAGTGCCTCCAGGCGCTTCTCGATGCGGGCGATCTCGCCCCTGGCATTGTTCGCCTCGGCGCGGGTGCGGCGCGCCTGCAGCTGGATGGTCATGATGTTGGCCGACAGCTCGCGCCGCTCGGCCGTGTGCTTCTCGAGCAGCCTGTCCTGCTCCTTTCGCGCCTGCCTGAAGGCGCGCGCCGTTTCCTTGCGCGCCTGCTTGAGCTCCACCATGCGGGCATCGAGCGCTTCCAAGTCGCGCTTCAAGTCCTCGTGGGTCTTGGGCGCCGCCTTCGTAGTGCCGCCCCCGCCGCCTTTCCCGGCGGGCGCAGCCCCGCCGCCTGAAGATGAATCGTCGCCGCCGCAGGCTGCAAGGCACAAGAGCAGGGAGAGGAATCCGACCGCCCGCATGACAACGACGATACCAGACACGTGCGAGGCCGAAAGTCCGCCTGCGCCGGGTGTTGTTCAGGCGGGGCGAAGGGTGCGTTTCGGGTAGCATTCCCCGGCGTGAAAATCCGCTTTCACACGCTGATCTTCCTCGGGATGGCGCTGGGCGCCGTGGTCGGCATGCTCCTGTACTCGCCCGACGGCGCCACCGGCTTCCGCAAGGTAGCGCTCGAGTTCTGCGACCTGTTCGGCAGGAGCGTGTTCATCGGCGCGCTCAAGATGCTCGTCGCGCCCCTGATCTTCTTCTCGATCCTGGCCGGGATCACGAGCCTGCCGACGACCGGCGAGCTGGGGCGCATCGGCTTGAAGACCTTCACGTTCTATATCGTCACCACGTCGATCGCCTCGATCATCGGCCTGGTGCTCGTGCTGACCGTGCAGCCGGGCCTGCAGGGCAACCGCGACGAGGTGCGCGCGAACTGGCCCAAGCAGAAAGAGGCGATCCAGATCGAGTTCGCCTCCAAGACGGACAAGGTCGAGGCGGCGCGCGAAACGACCGCCTGGGGTGCCGTCAAGAAGAACGTCGAGCGCATCATCCAGAACCCGTTCACGGCGCTGTCCGAATCGCCGCCGAACAGCCTCGGCGTCATCTTCTTCGCCATCCTGCTGGGCATCGCGCTGATCGTGATCGGAGAGCCCGGCCGACCCGTTGTGGGGGTCATCAACGGCGTGAACCAGGCCATTCTCACGTTGACGGGCTGGTTCATGCTGGGGGCGCCGTTCTTCATCTTCTGCCTCGTAGCGCTGCTCGTGGGGACGACCGGGCCGTCGGTCTTCGAGTCGCTGATCTGGTACGTCGGCGTCGTGCTCGCCGGCATCGGCATCCACATGGGCGTGCTGTTGCTGATCTGCAAGTACGTCGGCAAGCGCTCGCCGCTCGCGTTCCTGCGCGGCATCCGCAAGCCCTGGGCGGTGGCCTTCTCGACGCGCTCGAGCGCCGCCACGCTGCCGATCACCATGAAGAGCGTGACCGAGGAGTTGCACGTGGACCCGAAGGTGGCCGGCTTCGTGCTGCCCATCGGCGCCACGGTGAACATGGAC
>JAPUHK010000154.1 GCA_027297745.1 Planctomycetota bacterium
GCCGCGGGCGTGGCATGGGCGGCGGCCGTGGCGGGAGCGGCCGGGCGTCGGCCAACCGCCGTGAAAAGCAGGAGCTCCTGCGCCGTGAGGAGCGTCAACGTCGCGTCGAGGTTGCGCGCATCGAATACGCCAAGCGCGAACGGTGGCTGCTTTGGGAGGAGGAGTACTACGATCGTCTCCGCTCCCGCTACCTGCAGCTCCTGGATAGCAACACCGAGTAAGCTGGACCCGTGATGAGACGGGCCCTCGTTGTGTGGACGGCCGTTCTGTTGGCCGCCGTCCCGGTTCCGGCGGCTGATGACACGATTCCGCCGCAGGCGAGCCACAACTTCGACAAGGCGAGCATTGCGCGCGAAGAGGGGCGCTTGGCCGAAGCCGCCACTCTGCTGCGTTCCTCCATCGAAGAGCATCCGCTCTATTTCGAGGCGCACGCAGCGTATCTGGACGTGCTGCGCGGACTGGACCGCCTGAACGAGGCGCACGGGCTGTACAGCGCGCTGCTCGAAAAGAACCCCGGATCGTTCGAGCTGAAGGTCTACGCTGCCGCCACCAAAGACACGCAGGCCGCGCGCCAAGAGTTGACCGCGCTCCTGGCCGAAAAGCCCGGCAACGTGCGTGCTCTTATCGAGCTGGGCCGCATGAACTTGATTGCCGGGGACGTCAAGGAGGCCGAGAAGTCCCTGAAGAAGGCCCTGAAGGCCGATACCAACCTCCTGGTGGGCCACCTGCTGCTCGGGGACGTCGCGCTGCGCAAGCGCCGCTGGGTCAGCGCGCGCAAGTCCTACGAGGCCGCGGTCCAGATCGATCCTTCCTACGCGCCCGCGCGAATGCGCTTGGCGCTCGCCTGGCACGGGCACGGCAAGAGCGACAAGGCGCTTGAGATCCTCGGCACGCTGCTGAGCGACGAGAACCTCCCGCGCCTCGTGGTAGGCCACTGGGTGGTGGCCTTGATCCGGGCGGAGAAGGAGGAGTACCGCAAGTCGATCGAGTCGATCGACAAGATCCTGGCCATCAAGCCGAACGACCTCGGTGCGGAGTTGGCGAAGTGCGAGCTGCTGATGCTCGAGCTGGAACCGATGGCGGCCGTGAAGATCCTCACGGAGACCGTCAAGCGTCACCCGCGCTCGCCACCGACCTGGTTCGCGCTGGCCTGGGCCTATGAGCGTGCGGGCGACGCTCCCGAGCTCGACGCCGCCCAGAAGCAGGAGCGCTGGACGCTGAGCGCCGACGCGTACGACAAGTGCGCCAAGATGGACCCGGGCGTGCGCCCGCGGGACTCGGTGGGCTTCGTGCAGCTCTTGCGCGGCGAGTACAAGCTGGCGGAGCAGAACTTCAAGCAGGCGCGTGACATCGACCCGGATTTCGCGCCGGCGCAGAACAACCTGGGCCTCTCGGCGGACATCGCGGACGACCGCAAGGAGGCCATGAAGCGCTACGAGGTCGTTCTGAAGAAGATCGACCGTCAGAACGTGCGCGCCATGGTCATGCTCGCGCTGGACCACTGGCTGCAGGGGTCGCCCAGCAAGGCCATCAAGCTGCTCAAGCAGGCCGTGAAGGTGGATCCCGAGGACGATCTCGCCTGGACGTTCCTCGGCGACGTCAACTACGACGCCCGCAAGTACAGGGACGCCGCGCGCTACTACAGGACCGCGGTCGAGATCAACGAGAAGAACTACATCGCCTGGTACCACCTCGGGCTGACCTATGAGGACAACCTCAAGAAGGAAGCCGAGGCGGACCACGCGTACCGCAAGGCGCTGGACGCAAAGCCCGCCGATCCGGACCTGGACCTCGTGATCCGGTTGGCGATGATCAACGACGACGACCGGCTCAACCGCCTGGAAGACGCGCTGCACTTCTACAAGCTGTACATCGACCTGGGCGGTACCGAAGAGTGGGTCCCCGACACCATCACAGCCCTCGAGGAATTGCTCGCGGGTGACAAGTAAGAGCGGCGATAGCGGCGCGGCCTGAAGCCGGCGCCGCCGGGAACGGGAGAGGGAGCGGGATCGGAAACGTACTTGCCGGGACTCACTACGCTCCCGCTCCCTATCCCCTCCCGCTCCCGCACCGAGGCGTTCACCGCCGAAGTGCTACACCATTTCGAACTGCAACTCGTACAACCGGCGGTAGACGGAGTCGCGGGCCATCAGCTCGCTGTGCGAGCCGATGTCCACGATACGGCCCTCGCTCAGCACGCAGATCTTGTCGGCGTGCTGGATCGTGCTCAGGCGGTGGGCGATGACAAGCGTCGTGCGGCCGCGCATGAGGTTTTGCAGCGCCTTCTGCACAGCGCGCTCGCTCTCGGTGTCGAGGCTGCTGGTGGCCTCGTCGAGGATCAGGATCGGCGCGTCGCGCAAGATCGCCCGCGCGATCGTCATGCGTTGGCACTGGCCGCCGCTGAGCTTGGCCCCGCGCTCGCCGACGACCGTCTGGTAGCCCTTCGGCAGCGTCAGGATGAACTCGTGGATATTGGCCGCCTTGGCCGCCGCGATCATTTCCTCTTCGGTGGCGCCCTCGCGCCCGGCCAGGATGTTCTCGGCGATGGTCGTGTTGAACAGGAACGGGTCCTGCGTGACGACCGCGATGCAGCGGCGCAGCGAGGCGTACGTGTATTCGCGCACGTCGGTGCCGTCGATGGTGATCTTGCCTGAGTCGGCTTCGTAGAAGCGGGGCACGAGGTTGGCGAGCGTCGACTTTCCGGCGCCGGAAGGGCCGACCAGGGCCATCACCTCTCCGGCCGGGACTTCCAGGTTGACATGGTCCAGCACCTGCTGGTTGGCGTCGTCGTAGCTGAAGCAGACGTCCTCGAAGCGGACGCCGCCGACGACCTCCTTGAGCTTCACCGCGCCGGGTGCGTCGGTCTCGGCCTCCTGCAGGTCCATGAACTCGAACATGCGCTCGGTCCCGGCCAGGCCGTCCTGCAGCTGTGTGTATGAGTTGACCAGCTGCTTCGCGGGGCGGTGCAGTTGGATCATCATGAAGAAGAACAGGATGAAGGCGCCCGCCGGCAGGGTGCCGCCCGTGCCCAGCACCATGGCCGCGGTCACGATCCCCACGAGCAGCAGCAAGTGGGTCAGAAGCTCCATACGCACCCGCGTGGAGGCCTTGGCCTTCTCCGTGCCCAGCGCCTGGTTCGCGAAGCGCCGGTTGCGCATGCTGTACTCGGCCAGCTTGAGCCTCTCGAGGTTGAAGGCCTTGACGATGCGGATGCCGCTGAACAGCTGCACCATGGCCTCGGTAACGCGCGCCGTGGCCTTCTGGCGGTTCTTGGCGCGCGCGCGGATCTTGCGCGTGTGGCGCCGCAGCGAGACCATCACGAAGGGCACGATGGCCAGCACGATGAGCAGCAGCCAGGGTTGCAGCAAGAAGATGAGACCGACCGCGGCGAGCAGCGAGAAGGGGTGCCGCAGCATGTCGTGCGTGATCACATGCAGGGTCTTCATGGTCGCGCCCACGTCCTCGCTCATACGCGAGATGAGCTCGCCGCGCTGGCGATCGTTGTGGAAGCCCAGCGGCTGGAGCAGCAGGTTGCCGAGCAACCGCTCGCGGAAACGGATCAGCACGCGCAGTCGCAAGACGGCGGCGTAGTACAGGTGGATCCACTGCGCCACCACGACGATCGCGATCATGCAGATCCACAGGAACACCAGCGTCGCCAGGCTCGCGATCTGCTCGATGCGGCCCGGCGTTTGGAGCGCCTTCTCCGGCAGGATGGGCCGCAGGGCGTCCGCCATCACCGCATCCAGCGCGTCGAGGTTCTCGTTCATCCAGCCCATGAAGCCGCTGAACTCGCTGTCCTTGTGGGTCAGCTTGCGCACGATCTCGAACTTTTCCGTCACCTCGGACGCCGCCTCGGGGTTGGCCTCTATCACGATGCGCATGACCGGGTAGACCAACACGACCCGCGCCGTGATCGCCGTGGTGTACACGACGCTCGCCAGGGTCGCTGCCGCAAAGATATGCAGATGGGGGAGGAAGTGGAGGAGGAGACGGAACAGAGTCCGCGTCCCCTTCTGGGGAAGCCCCTCCGGACGGCTGGAAGCCTTTGCCATGTCGGGTCCGAGTTGGCGCGGCATTCTACTGCCCCGCTCACATAACGGGCATAGCCCAAAAACTACACCCTTCTCATCAAATCGGACGCCCAATAGGGTCTCCGCCACCACGAAATAGGGGACGGAGCTGACCCAGAAACGTCCACAGAACTGTATAACTAGTTGACAATAAGTGGCTTAGAGCATCCTGAGCAAGACCCTCCGGGATCGGACATGTGCCCCCGCCGGTCTCCTCTGAGCGATTTCCTCGTCCCAGGAGGACACAGCGCACGGATTCCGGGGACCGCCCCCACGGGCTGGCCCCGCGCCCGGCCCCGCGCCGGCGCCGGGGCCTTCCCAAGCAGGTTGACCCTTGTCAGGGCGGCCGTTAGTCTCGCCCGATCGGCCTTCGTCGCGTGGTTTTCGTGGGGGACCGGCATCTGCGGCCGGTGGCGGACCCGGGAGCGAGCGGAGGAGGGCAGGACAACGCCGCCGGGATTCCGGTGGGCGATGGAGGGCAAGGCGGATGGCAGGAACGGACCTGAGGACGGTCGCCCTCCTGGGGCACGGAGGAGCAGGCAAGACCACTTTGGGGGAGAACATCCTGTTCTTGGCCAAGGCCGTCAACCGCCAGGGCACCGTGCAAGACAAGAGCACGGTGTCGGACACCGCCGACGACGAGAAGGAGCGCGGGCACTCCATCGAGAACGCGCTATTGCGCGCCGACTGGAAGGGCAAGACGCTCCAGATCGTCGACACTCCGGGCTATCCGGACTTCTACGGCCAGGCGTTGCGCGGCCTCGACGCGTGCGACTGCGCGGTGATCGTGGTCCATGCCTTCGACGGCGTGGCCCTCAATACGCGCCGGTTGTTCCGGGCCGCAGGCGCGCGCGGCATCCCGCGCATCCTGGTCATCAACCGCTGTGATGCCGAGAACATCGACGAGGCCAGGCTGCAGACGCAGATCGAGGAGCTTGCCGGTCAGGCCGCCAAGCCGGTCACCCTGCCGGAGGGTTGGGGCGCCGGCTTCACAGGCGTGAAGTCCATCTTCCGCGACGCCGCGGACCAGAAGGAGGGCTTCATCGAAGCGGCCGTAGAGGCCGACGACACGCTGATGGAGAAATACCTCGAAGAGGGGGGGATCTCCGACGACGAGCTGGCAATGGCCATCCCGCTCGCTTTGCGCGGCGGCAGCCTTGTGCCCGTCTTCTACACCTCAGCCGAGAGCGGCACCGGCGTCACCGAGCTGCTGGACTTCCTGGCCGACTACGGCCCGTCCCCCCTGGGCCGCACCCTTGCCGTGCGCGAGGGCGGCGAGGAGAAGGAGTTCGTGACCAGCGAGGACGGACCGATGCTGGCCTACTGCTTCAAGATCACGTTCGACCGCCAGGCCGGCAAGGTCGCCTACTTGCGCGTGTTCTCGGGCAGCCTGCGCCAGGGCGAGCAAGCCAAGGTCGCCCGCAGCGGCGAGACCGTCAAAGTGGGGCACATGCTGCGCACGCAGGGCACCGCCCGGTCCGAGGTCGACGGGGCCCCTACGGGCAGCCACGTGGCGCTCACCAAGGTCGAGGAGATCCGCCTCGGAGATTCGATCCACTCCCCGCAGACGCCGCTCGAATACGTTGCCGTGGCCACGCCGGAGCCGATGGTGGGCCTCGCGGTGCAGACCAAGGCGCGCGGGGACGAGGCCAAGATCGGCAAGGAGTTGGCGCGGCTGTCGGAATCCGACCCCTGCCTGATCGTGGAGCGCACCAAGGAGACCAACGAGCTGGTCGTGCGCGGGCTCAGCACGCTGCACGTCGACATCACGCTCAAGCGCCTGGCCAAGGCCGGCGTCGAGGTCGAAACGTCGATCCCGCGCGTGGCCTATCGCGAGACCATCACCGCCAACGCCAACGGCCACTACCGCCACAAGAAGCAGACGGGCGGCGCCGGCCAGTTCGGCGAGGTGTACCTGAAGGTGGAGCCGCTCGAGCGCGGCCAGGAGGATCCGCTCCAGTACGTCAGCGAGATCTTCGGCGGAGCCATCCCGCAGCAGTTCCTGCCGGCGATCGAGAAGGGCATCCGGCAGAAGATGGTCGAGGGTGTGATTGCCGGCTACCCGGTGGTCGACGTTTGCGTGAAGGTCTACGACGGCAAGTACCACGACGTCGACAGCAAGGAGATCGCCTTCATCATCGCGGGCAACAGAGCCTTCTCGCTTGCGGTCGAGGGGGCCAAGCCCGTGCTGCTGGAGCCGATGGTGGAAGTCGAGGTCGAGGTGCCCAGCGAGTACATGGGCGACATCACGAGCGACCTCAACTCGCGCCGGGCGCGCATCCAGGGCATGGACCAGGCCGGCAACCGGCAGGTGATCAGCGTCATGGCGCCCCTGGCCGAGATGCAGACCTACTCGACGCAGCTGCGTTCGATCACGGCCGGCCGGGGCACCTTCACGATGGAGTTCAGCCACTACGATCCGGTGCCTCCGAACGTGCAGCAGCTGATCGTGGCCAAGGCCAAGGCGGCCAAGGAAGCCGAGCAGAGCAGCTGACTTCTTGGCCTTGGCCTCAGCCCAAGCCTCAGCCTTGCGAACCACGGTTCGCCTCCGCTCTCAGGCTCAGGCGCAGGCTAGGGCCAAGGCTGAGGGGGCGGCACGAGCGTGCTGCGGGGAAGCCGCACGGCGGGGAGAATTCCCCGCAGCGGTGCGGGTTTTTGCGCTTCATGGGACCCATCCAAAGCTTGCCGCTCTCACATGCCGCCGGTATCTTCCGGGCCCTTTGGGGCGCTCTCTTTGTGCGCTCAAGGTTCACCGGAAACGAGATCCCAGAAGGGCCAGGATCGGCAAAGAGAGCTGAACCGCTACCTGCGTTTCGCCGGTGCGGGGACGCAATTCACGATCATCATTGCGGCCTTCACTCTGGGTGGCAAATGGCTGGACGAGCAGCTGACAGACCTGAAACCGCCCCTCCTCACGGTTCTGGGGGCGCTGCTGGGCATGGCCCTGGCGATGTACTTGCTGATCCGCAGCGTTTACGGCCCGCGGAAGTGAAATCGGGAGCCGTCCTCGCCGGAATCTTCGTGCTGGGAGCGATCATCGTGCTACTCGTCATCGTGATGCTGACCCAATACGAGCAGGCCGGTCCCACGTGGGCCGGGATCGGCATGGGGGCCGCGCTCGGCACCCTGAACCTCTTCATCGGGACGGCGCTCACCGGACGCGCCTTGAAGCGCTCCAACCAGGCGGTCCTGCGCACGATGCTCGGCGGGTTCTTCATCCGCCTGCTCGCGCTGGTAGGCCTGATCGTCGCCTTCCACAAGCTGAGCTGGATCGACGAGACCGCCTTCGCGCTGGCTTTCATGGCCTTCTTCTGCCTTTTCCTGGCGGTTGAGATCCGCATCATCGACCGCTCGCTGCGGAGGGCGGCGTGAAGCTGCTCTTTGCATCAGGCGACGTCGTCAGCCACCTGAAGGACTACAAGTTCCTCGGCGACTGGCTGACCGCTCATCACGTGCTGCTGATCATGGTCGCGCTCGTGATGATCTTCGGCTTCTGGTGGGTCGCGCGGCGGGCCGCCTCCGGCACCCCCTCGGGGCTCGCCAGCCTGGTCGAGGTTTCGCTCGTCTGGGTGCGGGACGAGATCGTCTACGAATGGCTCGGGCCGCAGAACGGCCGCAAGTACCTGTACTTCTTCTGGACGCTGTTCTTCTTCATTCTGTTCAGCAACCTGCTGGGCCTGCTGCCCGCACCGTTGAACCTGTGGCACCGGACCGCCACGGGGAACATCAGCGTGACCTTGGCCCTGGCGCTCATCACCTTCGTGCTGGTCCAGGTCTCCGGCATGCTGAAGCACGGTTGGGGCAAGTACTGGGCCCACCTCGTTCCGGCCGGCGTGCCGAAGGTGCTCTTCCCGCTCGTTTGGCTGATCGAGTTCTTCAGCATCTTCGTCAAGCCCTTCGCGTTGACCGTTCGTCTCTTCGCGAACATGACGGCGGGGCACGCCATCGTGGCGGTGCTGCTTGGCGGCTTGATCGGCATCACCGCCTTCTCGAGCGTCTTCATAGGCGGCATCTCCACGGTATCGGCCTTCGCCTTCATGCTGTTCATCATGCTGTTCGAGACCCTGGTCGCGTTGATTCAGGCATACATCTTCACCATCCTCTCGGTCATCTTCGTGAGCCTGGCCGTAGCGGAGGAGCACTAGGACTTTTTTCGAGCATTCGAGGAGAAATAAATGATGTTTCTTGCACAGGCGGCGGACGCCGCGATTCAGTGGGGTTGGGGCTTCGGGGGCGTAGGCATCGGCTGCGGCATCGCGGCGGTCGGCGCCGGGATCGGCATCGGCCGCATCGCGGCCGCCGCCACGGAGTCGGTGGCGCGCCAGCCCGAGGCGTCGAACGACATCCGCGGCATCACGATTCTGACGGCGGCCTTCATCGAGGGTGTCTGCCTGTTCGCGGTCGTGGTCTGCATGCTCATGAGCTTCGCGCTGGCCGGTGCCGTCCCCGTTCAGTCGTAAACGATGTGTTGCCACGCGCTGCTCTTGGCGGCCGAAGGCGGGTCGCTGACCGACATCCACCTCCCGACCATCATTTGGGCCTGGATCACGTTCGGGGTCACCTTCTGGATCCTGACCAAGATCGCCTGGCCCATGCTGGCCAAGAAGATGGAAGAGCGGGAGATCCGCATCCGTGAAGGCCTGGATCTCGCCGAGCAGATGAAGGAGGAGGCCGCCACGCTGCTTGAGCGCCAGGAGCAGGTCCTGGCACAAGCGCGCGCGGAGGCCCAGAACGTCATCTCCGAGGGTCGCGCCGTTGCCGAGAAAATGAAGTCCGAGGCGACGGAGGCGGCGGCCGAGGAGATCGCCGAGGAGCGCGCGCGGGCCCGGAAGGAGATCACGCTCGAGCGCGCCAAGGCGGTGGACGAGGTGAAGCGGGCGGCCGTGGACCTCGTGCTAGGCGCCACCGGCCAGCTCCTCCAGCGGGAGATCCGGGACGAGGACCACCGCAAGCTGGTGGCTGCGGTCCTGGACCAGGCGGAACGGTTGGCGTGAACCCCTCCCACGGAGCAGCCAAGGTCTACGCCCAGGCCCTGATCGAGGTCGGCGAAGCGAGCGGGGCGCTGCCGCAGATCATCGACGACTTGGAGGCCGTCCGCGAGCTGTACGACGCGGAGGACCCCGAGTTCCGCGCGATTTTCACGTCGCCGCGCATCGAGGCGGGCGTCAAGCGTGCGGCCGTGCTCAAGGCCTTCGAAGGCAAGGTCTGCCGCGAGGTGCTGGGGCTCTTGGCCGTGCTCGTCGAAAAGCGCCGCGAGGTGCTGTTCGACAACATCGTCGACCAGTTCGAACGGCTGCGCGACCTGCGCGAGGGGCGCGTACATGCCTATGTCTACAGTGCCCGCCCGCTGGACCAGGCGGAGGTCGAGCGGCTCAAGCGAACCCTCGAAGAGGCAGGCGGCAAGAACGTGCGCGTGCACGAGACCGTCGAGCCTGCGCTGCTCGCGGGCATCCGCGTCCGGGTGGGGGACCGTGTCGTCGACGGCACGCTGCGCTCCCGCCTGCACCAGTTACGGAATCACCTCATGGCGACACAGGAATAGACACAGATGAAGTTGAACGCGTCGGAAATCACATCGGTTCTCAAGCAGCAGATCGAGCAGTTCGACGTCGACCTCTCGATGGCCGAGGTCGGCACCGTGCTGGAGGTCGGAGACGGCATCGCGCGCGTGTACGGGCTCGAGAACTGCATGGCCAACGAGATGGTCGAGTTCGAAAACGGCTCCTTCGGGTTGGCCTTCAACCTCGAGGAGGACTCGGTCGGCGTCGTGATCCTGGGCGAGTTCCTCGACATCCAGGAGGGGCAGTCGGTCAAGCGCACCAGACGCGTCCTGTCGGTGCCCGTCGGCGAGGGGCTCATCGGCCGCGTGGTCACCCCGCTGGCGCAGCCGCTCGACGGCAAGGGCCCGGTCAAGACCGACGACTACATGCCGCTCGAGGGGAAAGCGCCCGGCATCGCCGACCGGCAACCCGTGAAAGAGCCGCTGCAGACCGGGATCAAGGCGATCGACTCCATGATCCCGATCGGCCGCGGCCAGCGCGAGCTGATCATCGGCGACCGCGAGTCCGGCAAGACCGCCATCGCCATCGACGCGATCATCAACCAGAAAGGCGGGGACGTCACCTGCGTGTACGTGGCCGTGGGCCAGAAGGCCTCCACGGTCGCGGGCGTGGTCGAGACACTGCGCCAGAACGGGGCCATGGACCACACGATCGTGGTCGTGGCCAGCGCGAACGATCCGGCACCGCTGCAGTACATCGCGCCCTACGCCGGCACGGCCATGGCCGAGTACTTCATGTACAAGCAGAAGCGCCACACGCTGTGCGTTTACGACGACCTGAGCAAGCAGGCCGTCGCCTACCGCCAGCTGTCCCTGCTGCTGCGCCGCCCGCCGGGGCGCGAGGCCTATCCCGGCGACATCTTCTACGCGCACAGCCGCCTGCTGGAGCGCGCCGCCAAGCTGAGCGACGAGATGGGCGGAGGCTCGCTGACCGCGCTGCCCGTGATCGAGACGCAGGCGGGCGACGTGTCCGCCTACATCCCGACCAACGTGATCTCGATCACCGACGGCCAGATCTACCTGGAGCCCGACCTGTTCTACGCCGGCGTCCGTCCGGCCGTGAACGTCGGCATCTCGGTCAGCCGCGTGGGCGGTAACGCGCAGATCAAGGCCATGAAGAAGGTGGCCGGGCGTCTGCGCCTGGACCTGGCGCAGTACCGCGAGCTCGAGGCGTTTGCGCAGTTCGCGGCCGACCTCGACGCCACTACGAAGCGGCAGCTGGCACGCGGCGAGCGCACCGTCGAGGTCTTGAAGCAGGGGATCTGCGCCACGTGGCCCGTGGAGGAGCAGGTGGTGGTCATCTGGGCCGCTACCGGCGGCCACATGGACGACATCGAGATCGATCGGATCAAGGACTTCGAGACCAAGCTGGTCGAGTACCTGCGCGGAGCTTCCAGCGGCGTGCTGCAGAAGATCGTGGACACGAAAGCGCTTGACGATGAGATCGAGGCGCTCTTGAAGGAGGACGTCGAGACCTTCAAGAAGATCTGGGCCGAGGGCGGTGACGCCGCGAGCGACGAGTCCTCCGCCGAGGAAGTTGCCGCCGAGGCCGAAGCCGAGACCACCGGGGAGTCCGCCTGACCGCGATGCCCGAACAAGCGAAGGTCATCCGTCGCCGCATAAAGAGCGTCAGCTCTACGTGCAAGATCACGCGCACCATGGAGATGGTGGCCAGCGCCAAGCTGCGCGTGGCGCAGAAACGGGTGCAGTCCTCAGGGCCCTACATGGCGAAGCTGCGCGAGCTGATGCAGAACATCGGCGGCACCGGCGTGGACGTGACGCGCTGGCCGCAGTTCGAGATGCGGTCCGGCGGCGGGCCGGTGTTGCTGCTCGTCGTCACGGCCAACCGCGGCCTGTGCGGCGCCTTCAACGCCAACCTCGTGCGCCTGGCCAAGAAGACCTATGACAAGCTGAAGGCCGAGGGCCGCGACGTGCGCGTGCGCACCGCGGGGCGCAAGGGTTCCGCGGCCTTCCGTTTCATGGGCATCGACGTCGAGCGTTCGTACATCGATGAGCTCAGCGACAAGCCCGAACCCTCCGACGCGGAGTTCTTCCTGCGCGAGCTGCAGCAGCCCTTCCTGTCGGGCGAGGTGGACGAGGTGCAGGTCGTCTACCCGCACTGGGTGAGCATCGGCCGCCAGCCCCCGACGCTCCTCCGGTTGCTGCCGATCGTTCCGGAGGAGGCGGCGCAAAACGCGCGCGGCGGCGTGGCGCCGCTGTTCGAGCCCTCGCCCGAGGCGATCCTCGACACGTTGCTGCCGCTCTACCTGCGGCAGACCATGTACTCGGTGCTGGCCGAAGCGGTCGCTTCGGAGCAGATCGCGCGGCGGACGGCGATGAAGCTAGCCACCGACAACGCGGAAGAGATGGTGAAGTCCCTGACCCGCGTCTTCAACCGGGCGCGGCAAGCCCAGATCACAAAGGAGATCTGCGAGATTCTCGGCGGCGCCGAGGCGCTCAAGGAATGATGCGATGAGTGAGAGCTACGGCAAGATCGTCCAGGTCATCGGTCCCGTCATCGACGTGGAGTTCCCCGCGGACAAGATCCCCAAGATCTACGACGCGCTGGAGCTCGACGAGAAGGCGGGCGACATCGAGATCCGTCTCGTGGCCGAGGTGCAGCAGGACCTGGGCCGCAACCAGGTGCGCGCGGTCGCCATGTCCAGCACGGACGGTGTCGTGCGCGGCATGCCCGTGAAGGACACCGGCTCCCCGATCACCGTGCCCGTCGGCGAGGAGTGCCTGGGCCGCGTCTTCAACCTGCTCGGCGAGCCCGTCGACAACAAGGGCCCGGTCAACGCCAAGAAGCGCTGGCCGATCCACCGGGAGGCGCCCAAGTTCCACACGCTCAGCGTGAAGACCGAGCCCTTCGAGACCGGCATCAAGGTCGTCGACCTGCTCGCCCCGTACGCCAAGGGCGGCAAGACCGGCCTGTTCGGCGGCGCGGGCGTGGGCAAGACGGTCATCATCATGGAGCTGATCCACAACGTGGCGCAGCACCACGGCGGCTACTCCGTGTTCTGCGGCGTGGGGGAGCGCACGCGCGAGGGCAACGACCTGTGGCTCGAGATGCAGGAGTCCGGCGTGATCGACAAGGCCGTGCTGTGCTACGGCCAGATGAACGAGCCCCCGGGCGCGCGCCTGCGCGTGGGGCTGAGCGGTCTGACCATGGCCGAGTACCTGCGCGACGAGGGCGGCAAGGACGTGCTGCTGTTCGTGGATAACATCTTCCGCTTCAGCCAGGCGGGCTCCGAGGTGTCCGCGTTGCTCGGCCGCATGCCGTCGGCGGTGGGTTACCAGCCCACGCTGTCGACCGAGATGGCGGCGCTGCAGGAGCGGATCACCTCGACCGACCGCGGTTCGGTCACCTCGGTGCAGGCCATCTACGTGCCGGCCGACGACCTGACCGACCCGGCGCCGGCAACGGCCTTCACGCACCTCGACTCGAAGACGGTGCTCTCGCGCCAGATCGCAGAGCTCGGCATCTACCCGGCCGTGGACCCGCTCGACTCCACCTCGCGCGTGCTGGACCCGCGCTACGTCGGCGAGGAGCACTACCAGGTGGCGCGCGACGTCCAGGCCATCCTGCAGCGCAACAAGGATCTGCAGGACATCATCGCAATCCTGGGCATGGACGAGCTGAGCGAAGAGGACAAGCTGCTCGTCAACCGCGCGCGCCGCATCCAGCGCTTCCTGTCGCAGCCGTTCTTCGTGGCCGAGCAGTTCACCGGCATTCCGGGCCGCTACGTGAAGCTCGAGGACACCATCCGCTCCTTCAAGGCGGTGATGGCCGGCGAGTACGACCACCTGCCCGAGCAGGCCTTCTACATGGTCGGCGGGATCGAAGAGGCGGTCGAGAAGGCCAAGGAGCTGGAGGCCGCCGTCTAGTGGCGCTCGAAGTCTCGGTGGTCAGCCCCGCGCGGCCCCTCTACGAGGGGAAAGCGGAGTTCGTGGCCGCGCCCGCGCTCGGCGGCGAGGTCGGCATCTACCCGCGGCATGCCGAGCTCGTTTCGGCCATGGGCATCGGTCTCTTGCGCATTCAGCGGGGGCCGAAGGACTTCGACAAGTTCGCCGTCCGCAAGGGCTTCCTGGAGGTCTCGGGCGACCACGTGACCGTGCTCGTCGGCGACGCCGCCACCGCGGAAGAGGTGGACGAGACGGCGGTGCAGGCAGAGCTCAAGCAGGCCATCGCTGCGCTGGCGAGCCCGAAGTCGGAAGCGCACTTCCAAGAGCTTTTGGACGAGCGCGCCTGGTGCCAGGCCCGCCTGAAGCTGATCCGCGAACCCGACCTGGGGTTCTAGGGCTTGCGCCCCGAGTCCGGGCCCGAGTGCGGGTCCGCCGCACGCGCCCGCGAGCGCAGCAGACGCTCGGTGGGCAGAGCGGCCACGTGGTGCCGCCCCCGCAAGCAACCGGTGGACGGCGAGTCCTACTCGGCGTCGTAGGCTTCCATCCCGACGCAGCTGCAGACCAGATTGCGGTCGCCGTAGACGTTGTCGATGCGGGCGACCGGCGGCCAGTACTTGTGCGCGCGCGTCCACGGCGCGGGGAAACAGGCCTCCTCGCGACTGTAAGGGTGGTTCCACTCGTTGGCTGCGAGCGCCTCCGCCGTGTGCGGCGCGTTCTTGAGCACGATGTTCTCGCGGTCCGCCCGACCCTGCTCTAGCGCGGCGATCTCGCCGCGGAGGGCGATCACGGCCTCGCACAGCCGGTCCAGCTCCGCCTTCGACTCGCTCTCCGTGGGCTCGATCATCATCGTGCCCGCGACGGGGAAGGAGACCGTCGGTGCGTGGAAGCCGTAGTCGATCAGGCGCTTGGCGATGTCCTCGACGTTGACGCCGGCGGCCTTCGGGAAGGGGCGCATGTCCAGGATGAACTCGTGCGCGCACAGGCCGTTGCGGCCGCGATAGAGCACGTCATAGTGCCCTTCCAACCGCCTGGCCATGTAGTTGGCGGTGAGGATCGCCACCTCGGAAGCGGTCTTGAGACCTTCGGCGCCGAGCAGCGCGATGTAGACCCACGAGACAGGAAGGATGCTCGGACTACCGTACGGGGCTGCGGAGATCGGCCCGATCGCCTGCGCGCCTCCCGTCTGGACCACCGGATGCC
>JAPUHK010000155.1 GCA_027297745.1 Planctomycetota bacterium
CGTACCAGGAGCGGAGACGACACCTGAGGGAGACTCTCAAGCCACGGGAAGAGTGGTGGTCACGGGTGTTCGCGACCCCCGTGGCACACGGGATCCTACTGGTCGCGGCGGACTGGCGGTTGATCACGCCTAACCGGTTGACACTCCTCTCACTGGTGTCAGCGCTGGTCGCGTGCCTCTTGATCACGACGGGCGAGGAGGCAAACTTTCTCATCGCAGCCGCCGTCATCCAGATCTCCTACAGTCTGGACTGCATGGACGGGCAGCTTGCTCGTTACCGCAACGCCTCCTCGCGTTTCGGCGCCTTCGCTGACAGATGGTCCGACTATGTCAAGTTCCCTGCGATCCTCTTGGCCTTGACTATCGACGCCTTTCATCGCGATCCGTCTCTCACGCCGGTGATCTTCGGATTCGCGGCGGTCCTGTTGGTCGGCTATCTGCCGTACCTCAAGTCGTTTGCGTCCTCAGAGCTGGGGATCGCCCCCTGGTCGATCTTGTCGAAACCGGATTTTGCCTCCCGGAACCTGAGGTTCTTCCTCTTCGAGGAGGCACAGTGGTACTTGGCCGTCAGCGTATGCCTGGCGTTTCAGTCTTCATTCGCGGCTTTACTTGTCATCACCGTGAGCCAAGGAGCCGTGGCGTTCGCACAGACTGTTCGAATCCTGGTTGTTCTGCAACGCTCCAAGGGATCGTAGCGAGTCGGCGTGTGCCATCGTTCGTGTTTCTTCCGTGAGTGAATTCAGCCTCGGTGCCGCCTGAGCGCCGCGGCGACGAGCTGGCGCGTGAAGCCCTCGTGGCCGGCGGGGTCGTAGGCGAGGCACTGGTCGGCGCTCCCCGGCTCGTCCGGCGGATAGTAGATGCCGCAGTTGGCGTTGATCTCGAGCAGGAAGCGGCGGCCGGAGTCGTCCACCCGGAAGTCGCAGCGCCCGAAGCTGGCGCCGTCGAGTGCCACGAAGATGCGTGCCGCGTCATCGCGCAGCCCCGCCACGAGCGCGGGGTCCGTCACGGGCGACGCCTTCACATCGTCGTAGTCGACCCACTTCACGTCTTCGTGTTTGAAGCTCTCGCCCTCAGGGAACTCGTACCGGACCGGCGTGTAGGTCGTCGGTCGCTTGGGATCTTTGGGATTCTCCGCCACAAGGACAGTGCACTCCGCGCCCTCGATGAAGTCCTCGATCAGGGCGGCCCCGTGGCGCGACATGATCTTGCGCGTCTGTCGCCGCAGCCCGGCGGGCGTCACGACGCGGGAGGCGCGGCTCAGGTCGACGCTCGCGTGGCTGTTGTGGTGCTTCACGAACAGCGGAAAGCGCAGCCGTCGCGCCGCCCGCTCGACCGCGGCTTCGTTGCGCGCCATGACGGGCGCCGGCGTGTCGATGCCGAGCTCACGGCACACGCGCTTCAGCTTCGCCCGCGACGGCTCGTAGAACACGGACGTCGCGCCCGTGAAGGGTACGCCGAGCCGCTCGAGCGTGCGCACGACCTCGATCCCCGGGCTGTCTTCGTCCGCCGACCCGTCGCAGAGATTGAAGAAGAGGTCGAAGCCCTTACGCGCGAGCGCCTTCACCTCCCGCACGGAAGTACTACGTTCATCCAGGAACGCGACGTGCCATTCCGCTTCCGGCAGATACGGGCGCGGATCGCAGGGCCAGTCGTCGTCCGGGAACGGGTCGACGTCGAGGTCCTGGTTGGTGAGCAGACAGATGCGCACGAAGGGATGCAGAGTCTACCCAACGGGGGGCAGTGCGGGCCCGCCAGGAGGCGGGATTCGGGATTGACACGCCGGGCGGGGCGCGTAACGTCGGCCGCCGAGGGAGGTGGCATGCGCTACGCAATCGTCCTCGTGCTCACGCTCGGATGCGCGAGCGCCCCCGAGACCAGGACGCCGATCGAGCCCGCACTGCTGTTCGAGGGCATGGGCGACCACAAACGCAGGGACAGCACGGACAACGAGCTGGCACAGCGTTACTTTGACCAGGGGCTCGCACTCGCCTACGGCTTCAACCACGACGAGGCGGCGGAGTCGTTCTCCTACGCGGCGCGCCTCGATCCCGACTGCGCGGCGGCGCACTGGGGCGAAGCCTATGCCCTCGGGCCGAACTACAACAAAGACCACCCGAGCGCGGAGAAAAACAAGCGGTCGCTTGCGGCGCTCGAGCGCGCGAGACGAGCGCGCAACGCTTCGCCGGTCGAACGAGACTTGATCGACGCGCTTGCCCTGCGTTTTGCGGATCCCCAACCGAAGGACCGTACCGCACTCAACGAGGCCTATGCAGGGGCGATGGGCGAACTTTGGAAGAAGTACCCGGAGGACGACGATATCGGAACGCTCTACGCCGACGCGCTCATGAACCTCAATGCGTGGAAGCTCTGGAGCAAGGACGGCAAGCCGCGGCGCCACACCGAGGAGATCATCGCGACGCTGAAGCGCGTGCTCAAGATGAACGTGAACCACCCCCTCGCGAACCATCTCTACATCCACGCGCTCGAGCCGTCACCCAATCCGAAGCGCGCGGAGGAGGCCGCCGATCGGCTCGCAGGCCTCGTTCCGGGCATCGGGCACCTGGTCCACATGCCGGGGCATATCTACATGCGCATCGGCCGCTACATGGACTCGGTCGAAACCAACAGGAAGGCGACCGCTCTCGATCGCGCATACTTCGCGAGAAAGAAGGGGACGCAGGACACCTACCACTGGTATCACGCCCACAACGAGCACTTCCTGGCGTGGTCGGCAATGTACGCGGGACGCTATGAGGATGCGGTCCTCGCCTGCGAACGGATCGTCGCCGCGCTGCCCAAGGAGTTCCTCAGCAAGCCGCCTGCCGCCGAGTACGTGACGTCGATCTATCACGTCTACGTGCGGTTCGGGAAGTGGGAGCAGTTGCTCGCCGCTCCCCCGCCGCCGAGCACGCGTCACTACGCGCTCGCCATGCACCACTACGGACGAGGCATCGCTTACGCGAACACCGCGCGGTTCCGTCAGGCACGGGGCGAAGCGGCCGCCTTCGAGCGGCATGCGGCCGCCGTCCCGAAAGACCTGGCGACCCGGAGGGTGCCGGTGCGGGACGTGCTCGAGGTCGCGAGGGAAATGCTCGCTGGCGAGACGGCGTTCCTGTCTGCCGATGAGGAAAAGGACAAGGAAAAGGGACTCGAGCATCTGCGCCGGGCGGTGAGCGCGGAGGACAGCTACCGGTATCAGGAGCCGTCGTCGTGGATGATGCCGGCGCGGCACGCGCTGGGCGCGTTGCTCCTGGACGCGGGCGAAGTCGAGGAAGCCGAGGCGGTGTACCGCAAGGATCTCGAGCTGCACGCCGAGAACGGCTGGGCCCTGAACGGGTTGGCCGAGTGCCTGGAGCGCCAAGGGCGGGCCGGTGAGGCCGCGGACGTGCGTCGGCGCTTCGACGTCGCCTGGTCCCACGCAACGGTCAAGACGAACGCGTCGTGCTATTGCCGACGAGGCGCGGACGGTGTAGTCGCCAAGTAGTGGAGCGCCAGGTCTTCGCCCGCTCACGCGTTCACGCAAGCACAAGCAAGGTCGTGTGCGATACCGAAGGGACACGAAGCTACCCCTACCTCTGCCATGGATGACGTTGGGAGCCTCACGCGGGAGGGGAAGGACGGCAGCTAGGGCTAGGGCCGGCGCAGGACCAGCCGGCGGATCTCCACGCTGCGGTGCTGCAGGCTGAGGCCGATGAAGCCGTCGATCTCGTCCGCCGGCGTCTTGTGGTCGAAGATCTTCTTGGTGCCGAGCCAGCAGCTGATGCGCCGGCCCTTGACCTCGATCCGGTAGGTTTGCCAGCGGAAGAGGTTGAAGCTCTTGTCGACCAGCTTGAACTTGCGTACGCGCAGGTCGGCGCGATCCTGCTCGCCCTTTCTCAGTACGAGGCGCCATTCGTCGTCCACCAGCCACAGGCTGTGGTTGTGATAAGCGCCATCCGCCCCGAAGCAGATCTCGAACAGCGGGTCGGTGCCCGAGTCCTTGACGATGCGCAGCTCGCACTCGAGGACGAAGTCGCCCTTCACCTCGCTCCGGGCGCGCATCCAGTAGGAGGCCCCTCCGGCCTCGCCGAGCAGCACGCCGTCCTTGACGGTCCAGATCGGAGGCCCGCCGGTCCAGTTCGCCAGGTCCTTTCCGTTCCAGAGCCGGTTTCCGGTTTCCGGCTCCGCGCCGCCCTCGCTCAAGGCGGCCAGCATCTTGCGCGCCGACGGATGGTTCGGCCTGAGCCTCAGGATCCGCTCCAGGCACTCGCGCGCTACCAGCGGCTTCTTCTCAACAGACCGCTGAGCCAGCGTCAGCAGGCCGCTGACGTACTCATCGTGGATGCGGCGCAGCTCGCCGCGCGGACGGTCGATCTCGTCGAGCAGCGCCTTGGCCCGGGCTAGCGCGTCGCGCTCGTTGCGGCCGAGCGTGCGCGCCTCCGGCTGCTTCAGGCAGACCTCGAGCTGCCGTACGGCCTCCGCGGTGTCGTCCCGCGCCTGCGCCACCCGGGCCAGCCCCAGCAAGGCCGGGATGTAGCCGTCCATCTCGCCGAGACTCTTGAGAAACATCTCCTTGGCCTGATCGAGCTGCCCGTCGGCCAGCGCCTTTCCGCCCCGCTGGACGAAGTAGCCGGCCGCGTCCTCGTCGGCGTGCAGAGCGTGGGACAGCGCCAGCACGGCGCCCACGAGCAAGGCGCTGCGCCTCACTTGCGCAGCTCCAGGTTGCGGTAGAGGACGTGCACGTCCTGAGCGAACATGCCGAGCTCTCCGTCGAAGCTGGTCCGGTCCCCCGTCTTGTGGCTGAACATGCGCTTGTCGTCGAACTTCACCGTCAGCACCCCGGGTTTGACCTCGATCTCCACCGTGTGCCACAAGCCGACCTTGAATCCGCGCAGGATCTTCTCCTGCACGCTGGTGTTGCCGCGCGCGGTGGTCTCCACGAGCGCGATCTCGTCGTTCCAGTCGATCATCAGCGCCCACCAGCGGGCTTCGCCATGCTTGTTTCCGAGGAAGATGCCGCAGGTGCGCTTGGGTCCGCCGCTGAGAATGCGAAACTCCGCGCGGACGGTGTAGCGGCCCTGCGTGCGCTCGCCCTCGAACCAGTTGATGCGCCCCGTCGGACCCTCGGCCTTGGCGGTCAGCAGCCCGTTCGAGACGCTCCAGTATTCGTTCAGGCCCGGGACCCAGCCCTCCAGCTCGTCGTTGATCAGCTTGCGGCCGCGCGGCTTGGCCGCCCTCCCCGAGGGGCCCCCCTTGCCGAGCGACTCCAGCAACGTGCGCGCCTGCTTGTGGTCGGGGTCGATCTTCAGCACTGCCGCGCAGGCGCGGCGCGCCGCACCCGGGTTGGTCTTGTGGTAGCGGATGCCGAGGCTCATGCAGGCGCGGATGAACTTGCGATCGAGCCGCTCCAGCTCGGTGAACTGTTTCTGCACGCGCTTGACCGCGCGGGTGGCGCGCGATGCCAGGCTCTTCCACTTGGACGACGGCGCCGGGCTCGAGGCGATCTCGTCGCGGCAACGCCGGTAAGCGTGCAGCGCCTCGCCCAGACGCCCACGCTTCTCCAGCGTCTGGCCCAGACCGAAGGCGGCCTCGGGGAACGGTGACTGCTCCTCGAGCGCGCGCCTATAGCTCTTCTCCGCCTCTTCGTACTTGCGCGCACGCCGGGCCTTCTCGGCCTTCCGGTACAGGAACTGTGCAACGTCCGGATCGCCCGCAAGGACGGTCACGGCGAGCAGGGCAGCGCACCCGATCGCCAGCGGCAGGCCGACTCCGATTCGCATCGCGTTCCCGATTTCCCGTGCGCGGCACAGGGCACACGCAGGGCCGATTCTAGCCGATGTGCGCCGCTACGCGGCACGCCGCGGCCTGCACAACTGGTGCGGGAGGCAGCATGAGATGGGCCCGGACGACGTTTTGGGGACAAGGCTCCCCGCGGATCGAGCCGTCGACTAGACTCGCGGGAAGGGCGCAAGACGCCCTCGAGTCCGATTCCGGTCAAGGAGGGTCCCATGAGAGTTGCTCGCTACTTCCTGCCCGTGGTGTTGGTTGCGCTGACGTCGTGCGGCAAGGATGAGCCGTCACAGCCGACCAAGGCCGCACTGCAGACCATCCCCCAGGACCTCGGAAGGCTCGTTCCGTCCGACGCCGTTCTGGTCGTCTACTTCTCTCCGCTCGACCAACTCGAGCCGAAGGTCAAGGAGCTCGTGCGCCAGGTGGATGAGGCCGCGGTCGAAGGGGTCGATCTCAACCAGATCTTCGAGGAATCCGGCATCGATCCGACTCTCGTGGACCGTTCACGGCCGCTCCTCGTCGCTTTGACCCTCGAGCAGGGGAGGCCCGTCCGACACTTCATCCTCCCGGTAACCGACTCCCAAAAGGTCAGCGTCGAGGGTGCGGTCGCCTCCGGTGACTACGTCGCGATCGCGCTGGGCGGCACTTCGGCGGTAGGCGGGAGCGCGCCGGCGCTTGCGCAGGACCTGCCGGCCGGCGATATCGTCATGCGGGCCGACATCACGCGAGTCGTGGCCCAATTCCGCCCGATGATCGAGCAACTGTCGGCCGGGATGATCCTCGCGCCCCGCGATCCCGGGCTGGCGGCGCAGCCTGAGGAAGTGGCCGTCCTCGACGGCATGATCGAGGCCGTCAAGAACTTCGTCCTGACCACGGAGCGCCTGGAA
>JAPUHK010000156.1 GCA_027297745.1 Planctomycetota bacterium
CAGTTCCTGTTCGCCCGCGACGCCGTCGAGATGGTGCTCGAGACGCCTCCGCGCAAGGGGCGGCCGGGGCGTGAGCTCACGCGCCTCGTGTGCCGCGAGCTCGTTGTGCACACGATGGACGGCGTCGTCGTGTCGTTGACGGCCGAAGGCGCCGTAGTGCTGACAGATGCGCCGAGCCAGACCGTAGTCAGGTGCGACCGCCTCTTCTATGCGGAAAAAGACGGCGGGCTCACACTCCTGGGTGATCCGGCGCAGGTCTCCTCGACCGTCGAGGAGGACACGCGCTTCACCATGAGCGCGCAAAGGATCGTCATCGGGCCCGACGGCGGCTGGTTCCGCGCGATGGAGTCGGTCGTCGTGGCCGGCGTACTGCCCACGAGCGTGAAGATCCCCGGCGGACAACCCACGCCCGGCCGCTGGATCGTGCACGCCAAGGGCGAAGTGTACGGCGTCCTCGGGGGCACGGGCCCGCACGGGATCAAGGAGCTCACGGCCACCGAGCAGGTGCGCGCGACGGGCCCGCACGGCCAGGCGCTCCGTGGGGACAAGATCCACTACGTCGCGTCCGAGAACGAAATCGTTCTCACCGGCAAACCCGCCTCGATCCGCGACGGCGACATCGTCGGGCTCGCGGCGCCGAAGTTCGTGCTCGGGCTCGACGGACGCGAGATCAGCCGCGCTTCGACCACCGGCGCGGGCACCTTCTTCTACAAACCCGGGGGCAAGGGCTCCATCCGCGAATGGAGGGCACGCCTGCAGGGCTCGGCGCGTCTCGCGGACGGGAAGCTGACGCTTGCGGACGGCGTCGTGATGGACGGTTTCGACCGCAAGGGCGTGCTCCTGGCGCGCATCACCGCACCGATCGTGATCGCCTACTTGCCCCGCGGGCCTCGGGAGGAGGACGGGGGTCGCGGCCCCCTTGTCCTGCAGAAGATCACCGGCTCAGGCAACGCCGACACGCCGGTACTGTTTTACGCCAAGACGAAGGACGGGCCCGTGCGCGTCCGCAGCGACGAGGTGGTCTTCGAGCCGGGGCCGTCCAAGGTGACGCTGCGCGGGAACGTGGAGGTCGACAGCGACGCCTCCCCGCACAAGAGTGTCTTCGAGTGGATCTCGTTTATCCTGACCGAAGAGGGGGTGGACGAGATCGAGTTCGGTCCCACCACGATCCTCAAGCGAAGACCTGACTGATGCCCTTCAATCTCGGAACCGGCGAGCTCCTGCTGCTCGGCCTCGTGGCGCTGCTGGTGTTCGGCGGCCGCTTGCCGAAAGTCGCCAAGCAGGTCGGCTCGGCGATCACGCAGTTCCGGCGCGGGCTGCGCGAAGAGATGCGGAAGATCGAAGACGACACGGAAGACACGGCCGCGGAAGAACCGGAGCCGCCGCCGGACTGGACGCCTCCCCCCGACGGTGAGGATTGTCGCGGACTGGACTAAGGGCGGGACGCGGGCGGCCACTCGAGGACGGCGCGGGGCGGTCGTCCGCCTACAGTGCTCGGCGTAGAGCTGTTTGCTGACCGCTCTCCCTACTCGTTGCCGTCGTCAGGATCGTCCTTGATGTCGGCCATGACCGCGTTGTTGGCCGAATCGAACAGCGACTTCCAGCTGTCGTCGTCCGGATCGACCGGTTGGGCAGCGGCCGGCTCTTCTTCCTCGGGTTCCTCCGGCAACGGCGCGTACTCGCCCAGCACACGCTTGACGTCGGCCACGAGGCAGACGTAGTAGTAGTGCCCGTCGGGAGAGTACCGGCGCAGGCTCTCGACGATCTCCCACGTGGGCAGCTCCTGGCAGGCGAAGACGATCTGATCGCCGAAGCGCTCCAGCGGCACCAAGGCGGCGCGATGCAGGAGCCGGGCGGGGAGCTCCTGGATCAGCTCCTTACGCACGTTGTAGGCGGACAGGTCGACGTAGGGGACCTGTTGCTGCTGTACGAGGAGCGCGGCCAGGTCAGTCTCCAGGATCAGGCCGGCGTCGAGCAGGATGTCGCTGAGGAGCCGCTTGGTGGTTTTCTGCTTACGCAGCGCATCATCGACCGTCTCGCGGTCCAGAAGGCCTTCTGCGACCAGGATCTCGCCAAGGGGCTTGCGGTTCAGTCGCTCGAGGTGCGCCATGCTCTTCACCCCAAATCGACACCGCGAGGGTTTGAGTTGAGCGAATCGCAAGATCTTGGGCTACAAGGGCTTAGGCCGCTGCCCCGGGCCCGGGCCCACTCCGACCGCGAGGGCAGGCCTCAGATGTCGAGGTCCTCCACGTCTAGCGCGTGCTTCTCGATAAACTTGCGCCGGTCCTCGACCACGCTGCCCATCAGTAGGCTGAACATCTCGTCGGCCTTCACCGTGTCCTCGAGGGTGACCCGCAGGAGCGTCCGATTGCCGGGCTTCATGGTGGTCTCCCACAGCTGGGAGGGATTCATCTCGCCGAGGCCCTTGTAGCGCTGCAGCGTCACGCCCTCCTGCCCGAACGAGCGGATCGTGCGCAGCGCCTCGTGCAGCGAGCCCACCGGCGTTTCGTTGTCTCCACGCCGTACGATCAGCCCCTTGGCCATGACGAAGCGCAGCGGATCCAGCCCCAGCGCGCGCAAGCGCCGGCTGTGCTTGGACACCTCGCGGCCCTCCGGGAACTCCTGCACGAGCAGGTCGGCCTTCGCAACCACTTCGGGGTCGTCCCCTTCGAACGCGACCACGACCTCGCGGCCCAACTCCCTGGCCAGCTCCGTCTCGAAGGCGTCAAACTCGAGCCGGCTGCCCTCCGGCCACCAGCGCTCCTCGCCCCGGTACACGGAGCGGCGCACGGGCATGCCGCCCGTCTTCTCGTCGCGCTTCGAGAAGTAGGGCTCCAGCTCGACGCCGCGCCGGGCCATGACACGCGCCGAATGCTCGAGCGCGGCAAGCACGCCGACCAGTTCCGCCAGGGCCTCGCCTTCGAAGACGCGCGCGGCCGGGTCTCCGTTGCCCTCGCCCTTGTCCTCCAGCACCGTGCCTTCGAGGCCCACGCCAAGCAGGCGCTCGGCGAGCTGCGACTCGTCGAACACGTACTCGTGCCAGGAGCCCTTCGAGACCCGGTACAGCGGCGGCTGGGCGATGTAGATGCGGCCCGCGTCGATCAGCGGCTGCATGTGGCGGTAGAAGAACGTCAGCAGCAGCGTGCGGATGTGCGATCCGTCCACGTCCGCGTCCGTCATGATGATGATCTTGCCGTAGCGCAGTTTCTCCGCATCGAAGTCCTCGGCCCCGATGCCGGTTCCGGTGGCCGTGATGATCGTGCGGATCTCCTGGTGGCTGAGCATCTTGTCGATGCGCGCCTTCTCGACGTTCAAGATCTTGCCGCGCAAAGGCAGGATGGCCTGGAATGCGCGGTCGCGTCCTTGTTTGGCGGAGCCGCCGGCCGAGTCACCCTCCACCAGGTAGAGCTCGGTCTCCTCCCGGTTGCGGCTCGTGCAGTCCGCGAGCTTGCCGGGCAGGCCGCCGCCGGCCAGGGCGTTCTTGCGCCGTACCAGCTCGCGCGCGTGACGGGCCGCTTCGCGCGCCGCGTAGGCGTTACGGGCCTTCTCCACCAGCGCCTTGGCGACGGCCGGGTTCTCCTCGAAATAGGCCGCGAGCTTAGCCCCGAGCACCGTTTCCACTGCCGACTGCACCTCGGAGTTGCCCAGCTTCATCTTCGTCTGGCCCTCGAACTGCGGCTCGGGGACCTTGACGCTCACGACTGCCGTGACGCCCTCACGGAAGTCGTCGCCCGAAGGCGACTCCGCTTTGCGCAGCAGCGACGCGCGCTTCGCGTAGTTGTTGAGGCTGCGCGTCAGCGCCGTCTTGAAGCCGCTTAGGTGCGTCCCGCCCTCGCGCGTGTTGATGTTGTTTGCGAAGGTAAAGATCCGTTCGTCGTAGGAGGTCGTGTACTGCAAGGCGATCTCTACGTCGATCTCGCCGGTGCTGGTGCTGTACAGCCCGGAGAAGAACATCACGTCGGCGTGCGTGGGCTCGCGCCCGCGGTTCAGCTCGGTCACGAACTCCGCGATGCCGCCCTCGTACCGGAAGACCTCTTCTTTTGCCTTCTCGCGCTCGTCGGCGATGGTGATCGTGAGGCCGCGGTTCAGAAAGGCGAGCTCGCGCAGGCGCCGGGCCAGAGTGTCGTAGTGAAAGTCGATCTCGCCGAAGATCTCCGGGTCAGGCTTGAACAACACGCGCGTTCCGCGCCGCTCCGTCCGCCCGCTCTGCTTCATCTCGCTGACGGCTTCGCCGCGGCTGAACTCCTGGTGATAGACATGACCGTTGCTGAAGACCTCCACCGCCAGGCGCTCGGAGAGCGCGTTCACCACGGAGATACCGACGCCGTGCAGGCCGCCGGACACCTTGTAGGAGTGATGGTCGAACTTCCCACCGCTGTAGAGCTTGGTCATGATCACCGTCAGCGCGGAGATGCCGAGCTCCTTGTGCGTGTCCACGGGAATGCCGCGCCCGTCATCGAGTACGGACACGGACCCGTCATTGTGAAGCGTGACCGTGACCTCGGTGCAATAACCGGCTAGCGCCTCGTCGACCGCGTTGTCTACGACTTCGCAGACCAGGTGGTGCAGTCCGTCGAGGCCCGTGTCGCCGATATACATCGCGGGCCGTTTGCGGACGTGCTCGAGACCCTCCAGGACCTGGATCTGGTCGGCTCCGTAGGAGGGTTCGGGGTTGGCGGAATCGGTCATCTCTGGGGCACACCGACTTCAACCGAGCGGTGTTCTAAAGGCCTATGAACAAAAGGCTTGCGGGGCCCGGCCCAGCGTCCGTGCGGGGCCATTTTCAACTTCTGATTTTACCCCAAAGGAGGCGCTGAATCACCGTCTTGCGGCGATGGTGGGCGGGCCTTTCCGACCCTGAAACGAAGCTCGAAAAGCGGGAGGTCCGGGAGCCTTTCTCGGAGTGCCCCGAGTAGGGCTTCGCGCCGGAAAGTCGTCAGATGGTGCTTCAAAGCAGCCGACTCGACCTCAATGGTCAGGACCCCCGACTC
The DNA here is from genome assembly GCA_027297745.1 of Planctomycetota bacterium. Classification (GTDB taxonomy): domain Bacteria; phylum Planctomycetota; class PLA2; order PLA2; family PLA2; genus JAPUHK01. Next base: position 4,992 of record JAPUHK010000156.1, read on the forward strand.
CAGGCTGCTCAGACGTGTACGTGCAGCCGTGGGCTCTCCAGCGACTTCCTCCCACACGGGTCTTAGACGCTCTATGCGGGAGGCCTTCGGCCCCCTGAGCCCCCTCAAGATGCCCGGCAGGAACTCGCCGATGAGACGCGGTTGCCGTGACCCTCGCGGTCGCCGGAGCCTCGACCTCATTCGTCCACCCTCAGTCGATGATCACCGGCATCACGACATAAGTGAAGTCGTCCGCCGGACTTTGGTCAACGTCGGATCCGGTGGCTCGGTCTACCAGCCGCGCCGCCGAGTTGGGTCCGTTGAAGCCGAACTCCACAGCATCCGCATCCATGGCCTTGAGACCCTCGATCAGATAGGCCGGATTAAATCCGATGCGCTCCTCCGGTCCGCTGTATTCGATTCCGAGATTGACCTCCGCCCGTCCATCCCCGCCGGCCGCGGAGATCACCAGTTGATCCGGCTTGAAATGCAACACGACGGACTGTGTCTCGACGGACGCAAACTTCGAGACTTGGTTGAGACAGTTGCGCAGGCGCTCCACCGGGATCGTCGCCGTTCGCTCACACTGTTCGGGAACGATCTCCTTGTGCTCTGGAAAGGTCCCATCAACGACGCGGATGGTAACTTCAGCAAGGGGGGTCTTCAGCGCAGCAAATCGCTCGCTGACGGCCAGGTCCACGGCCCCATCAACCGCCGCCGCCGCCTTCTCGAACTGCTGCAGCCCCTTGACTCCTAGGATCACGGAAACCCCGGGTCCATCCGCCGCCGCCGGACCTCCTTCGATGGTCTTCCCCAAGACAGCCAAACGGCGGCCGTCCGTAGCCACAAAGGTCATTCGACCTCCACCGGTAGTCACTCGAACACCGTTCAAAGCGAAGCGCGTGGCCTCCCGGGCCGTGGCAAAGATCGTCTTGCGCACGAGCGTCCGCAGATCCTGTGCCCCTACCTGGGCTGTCGCTTCGGCGGGGAACCCGGGGATCTCCGGAAATTCCGTCGGATCCTCCCCCTCAAGCTCAAAGAAACCGCCGTCCGTCTGTACCGTCAGCTTGCGATTCGAGGAGACAACCGAGATGGTCTCGTCACTGATCGAGTGCAGCGTGTCCGAGAAGAGCTTGGCCGGTATCACCTCGACCCCGGCTTCGTCCACGCGCACCTCCGGGAACCGATAGCAGACCGCGACTTCCAAATCCGTAGAGGCGAGCTCGAGGCCCTTGTCCGCATCCGCACTGAGGCGCATGCACTCAAAGACCTTCTTCGTGCTCTTGCCAGCTGCCGCCTGGGCAACCAAGCCGGCAATCTCAGCAAGGCGAGCTCGATCACAGGTGAACTGCATCACTACTACCTCTCTTTTAAGAAATAGGTAACCGTATTAGTAAGCAGCCTTGCCGGTTGTGGATAACTCCATGCAGGCCCGTGAGAATCGGTCTGCCGGCAGGGGGGATTCCTTCTAGCTCTTTCCACAGCGGCCGTGCCGAAGTGTCAGGGGAGGGGGACAAGGATGTGAGTTTTCCCCCGCTTCCCGGGCGTTTGTTTCGAGGCCCAGGCAGGTGTCCACTGAGGAGTCCCGGTTGTCCACACCTTATCCACTGGGGATGACAGGCCGGTCGTCCTCCCTCCGGTGCGTTCGAGAGAGGAGAGGAATGGTGGATCACGACGAGATCTCGGCGGTCAGCCTCTCGAGCGTCTGCGTAAGGGCAGGCTCTTTTTTCGCCTGCCGGCTGATCTTGTCGAAGGCGTACATGACTGTCGTGTGATCGCGGCCGCCAAAGTAGCCGCCGATCTCCTCCAGGGAGTGTGAAGTCAGACACCGGGCGAGGTACATACAGATCTGGCGCGGGAAGGCGATCGACTTCGTGCGCTTCTTGCTGTGTAGGTCGCTGATCCGTACTGCGTAGTGATCGGAGACCGTGCGGATGATGCCGTCGATGGAAACACGGTTGGGCCGGCTCGGCAGTAGGTCGCGGATCGCCTCGCGTGCCGTCTCCATGTCGACCGGGCGCTTGTAGATATGAGCAATGCCGGCGATCTTGTTTACGACACCTTCGAGTTCTCGGATGTTGCTGCGTATGTTCTCGCCCAGAAAGCGGATCACCTCGTCCGGGAAGGGGATGCCGTGCATTTCCACCTTGCGGCTGATGATGGCCGTCCGCGTCTCGTAGCCGGGTTGGTCGATGCGGGCCACCATGCCCCACTTGAAGCGGGAAACCAGGCGCTCCTCGAGGGTAGGGATCTCTGCAGGCGTGGAGTCCGAGGACAGGACGATCTGCTTGTTTGCGTTGTAGAGCGTGTTGAAGGTGTGGAAGAACTCTTCTTGCGTGCGGTCCTTGTTCGCGAGCAAGTGGATGTCGTCGATCAGCAACAGGTCGACGTGGCGATACCGGTAGCGAAAGCTCTCGAGCTCACCGTGCGCGACCGCTGCGACGAAGTGGTTGGTGAAAGTCTCACAGCTCAGGTAGAGGATGCGCATCTCCGGCCGCCGGTCGAGGATGCGATGACAAACCGCCTGCAACAGGTGCGTCTTCCCGAGCCCGACCGCTCCGTGCAGGAAAAGCGGGTTGTAGGACTTCCCGGGCGTCTCGGCAACGGCCATGGCCGCGGCGTGCGCGAGGTTGTTACTGGGTCCCGCCACGAACGTGTCGAACGTGTACTGGCGGTTGAGAATGATGTCGCTGCGCAGGGCCGCGGGGTCTTCCCCGTGAGGCACCGGCGCCGGTTCCGCGGGGGGTGCGGGAGCGTACGTCTCGGCGGCCACGCGGATATCGATCTCGGGGTGGCCAGCGACCGCCTCGTGCATCGCGGAACGCAGGAGGCCGAGGTACTTCTTGCGGATCCACTCGCGGAGGAAGTTGTTCGGGACGGTAAACTCCGCGCGCTGTTCGTCGAGATGCACGATCCGCATTCCGCGGAACCACGTCTCGAACTGTTGGCGCGTAAGCGAGCGACGCAAGATCGTCGCAACGTCATCCCAGGCTTTGCCCGTCGAAACGGAGAGGGACATCCCACTCCTCCACGGACCCGCACGCGCAGGTCCCTAGTTTTCACCCAACAAATTCGAAGGGCTTACCGCGGAGGCGGCTCCCGCGCGGAAAACACCCGGCCATTCGACGGCTCGACTCGCTCCCAAGTTCCCGCGGCTCTCCCCGCCCTCGACAGAACGACGGGAAACAGTCACGCGCCGAGCTCGTTCTTCTCTTCGCGACCCCAGAGTCGCAAGGGCGAAATCCTAGGGAATGGTGCGCGCGCCGTCAACCGGACGAAGCACTCGTTTTCACACTTGCAGCGCGCGCAAACTCTTGACAATGCGTGCCAAAGACTTAACGAGCGCCGCGACGTCGTTCTCGGTCGATCCGGCATGGAAACTGATGCGTATCGATTCCTCCGCCTGCTCTTGTGTAAGTCCCATCGCGAGCAGGACGTGTGACGCTTCCGCCGCCCCAGATGAGCAAGCGCTGCCTGTGGACACGGCGATCCCCTCCAAGTCGAGGCCCAGAAGCACCGCTTCGCCTTCTGCGCCCGGGAAGCGCAGGTTCACTGTGCTCGGGACGCAAGGTTCGTGCGTGTGCACGCTTACGTCGGGGATGGTTTCGCACAGCTTTTCCACTAAAAGGCCGCTTAACCGCGACCAGAGCGTGCGCCGCGCGTCCAGTTCGCTCGCGGCGAGTTCGGCGGCCGCCCCAAAACCCACGATAGCCGCGACGTTCTCGGTGCCGGCGCGCAGTCCACGCTCGTGCTCGCCGCCGCGCGCCAACGGCTCTAGCCGCACGCCCCGCCTAACATAGAGTGCCGCCGCCCCCTTCGGACCATGCATCTTGTGGGCGCTCACGCTGAGCAGGTCGATGTCGAGTGCCCGCACGTCAACGGGCACCTTGCCGCAGGCCTGGACCGCATCGCTGTGCATGACCGCCCCGGCGGCGCGCGCGCTCCGTGCCAGCGCCGCCACCGGCAGGATCGCGCCGGTCTCATTGTTGGCCAGCATGCAGGTCACCAGCCGCGCGCCCTCCGGGATCTCGGTCTCCGGGTCGACATGGCCCGTGGGCCCGACCGGGATCGGCCGCAGCTCCACTCCCGGCGCGAGGTCCTCGACCGTGCCCTTCACCGACGGGTGCTCGACGGTGGAATACAGGACCGGCCCCGTTTCCCGCGCGCGGACGGTGCCCAGCAGCGCCAGCGCGTTGGCCTCCGTCCCGCCGGACGTGAAGATGATCTCGCGTGGCGCCGCGCCGATCAGAGCCGCGACTTGCTCCCGGGCGTGCTCCATGGCGTCCCGTGCGGCGCGCCCCTCGGCGTGCAGCGACGACGCGTTCCCGCAGTCCAGGTACGGCTCCATGATCTCCCGGACCCGGGGGTCCAGGGGCGTCGTGGCGTTCGCGTCCAGGTAGATGCGCTGCATGGCTAGACTGGTCCCTATACTACGCAGCGAGTGCAGGTCCCGGCGATCTTGTCGCTATCCGCCGTTCGCCGTCCGCCTCCTGGCGCCGGTCTCGCCGGGCCCGTGGCCGGATTCCGGCCCGGAGCCGGAGCGTGCGGCGTGGGGCGCATCGCGGACGGCGGGAGGCGATGCAGGCGGTGCCTGCCGAGGCTCAACTGATGCGGGTGCTGCTCGTCGACAACTACGACAGCTTCACCTACAACCTCGTCCAGGCGCTGCGCGTACTCGGGGCGCAGGTCGAGGTCTTCCGCAACGACGCTTGCAGCGTGGAGGAGGCGCTCGAGCGCAAGCCCGACCGCTTTGTCATCTCCCCCGGTCCCTGCACGCCCGCTGAGGCGGGCATCTCCGTCGAGCTGTGCCGGCGCGCGGAAGTGCCGCTGCTCGGTGTCTGTCTCGGCCACCAAAGCCTGGCCGCCGCGTTCGGCGGCAGGGTCGTGCGTGCAGGGCGCATCCTGCACGGCAAGACCTCCCCCATTCGCCACGACGGCCACGGCCTCTTCGCCGGCTTGCCTGATCCGTTTACTGCTGCTCGCTACCATTCGCTCGAGGCGACGGAGCTGCCCGACTGTCTCGAGGTCTGCGCGCGCACGGAGGATCGCGGCGAGCTGATGGCGGTGCGCCACCGGGAACGCCCGCTGTACGGCGTACAGTTCCATCCGGAGTCGTACTTGACGCCCGACGGCCCGGCGCTGCTGCGCAACTTCCTCGCGCCCGGGGAGGCGGCGTGAGCTGGCGCGAACGGTTCGAGGCACGCGGTTCCGCCCTCTGCATAGGGCTCGACCCGGTCGCGGCGCGCCTCCCGGCCGGACTCGGCCTGTTCGACTTCTGCGCTGAGGTGATCGAGCTCACCGCGGAGTGGGCCGCCTGTTACAAGCCGAACGTCGCCTTTTTCGAGCGGGAGGGACCGGCCGGCGTGGAGGCCTTCGCGAAACTGCTCGCGCTACTGCGCGAACGGGGCATCCCCTCCATCGCCGATGTCAAACGCGG
>JAPUHK010000157.1 GCA_027297745.1 Planctomycetota bacterium
GCGCGCCACCGTGATCCGCACGCCGGGCACCGGCGTGCTGTCCCGGCTGAGCACACGGCCCTCGAGACGCGCCGCCTCCTGCATGCTGATGTCGAGCCGTTTGAGAAGCTGCCCCGCCTCGATCTGCTTTTGCTCGCTGCGACCGATGTCGTAGCCCGGCGCCTCGACTTCTGCATACAGCTTGGCCGCCGGCACACTGCTCAGCACGTAGTTGCCTTCCTCATCAGTATGCGTCCACGCACGACGCAAGCTGGCGGCCAACCCCATCGAGCGCCAGCCGGAGTCCGCCGGCCTGAGCCGCACCAACGCGCGCGCCACGGGCTCCCCCGCCGCCGTCTTGACCTGCCCCTCGACGCGGCCGCCCGCTTCCAGCTGGAAGTCGCGCAGCGCCGCGCTCTCGCCGCCGCCGAGCTGAGTGCCCGGGAAGGGCGACTCGCGGAACGGCGCGTAGCCCTCCTTCTCCACCACCATCGACACGCGCTCACCAACCGCATCGAAGGCGTAGCGGCCTTCTGCGTCGCTATAGGTCTCGCGGCTGCCCATCATGAAGTCCCAGATCTCGACGCGCGCACCGTCAATCGGTTTGTCGTCGCTGCGATCCGTGATCACGCCGCGCAAGGGCCGGCCGGCCTCGAGTTGAATCGTCGGCAGCTCCGTCTCGCCGGCGCCCGTGAGCTCGATGCTCTCGATGCGCGCCCAAAGCTCCGGATCGTTGGACACCCAACCGCCGAGCTGCAGGTCGGGATGGCCGACGGCGCGGATTCTCAGCGACTGGATCGAGCCGGCCCCGATGCCTTCCAAACGGAAGGCACCGTAGTCATCGGTCTTGAGCGCCTTGCCCTGCTCCGGGAAGCCCCAAACGCGTCGGCGCCCGCCGCTCGAAAGCACGATCAGCACGGACGCGCCGGGGACGCCCTGGCCGGTGCGCGCGTCGACCACACGCCCGAGCAGCGCGCCTTGTCCCGGCGTGCGCAAGACCAGGTCTTCTGTGAGCGGCACGCGGAAGCGCTTGGCGATGTTCAGCCCCTCCTTGAAGAGCGCGCTGACGGTGTATTCCTGGGCGCTCGGCTCGACGCGGAACTCGAAGCGCCCGCCGCCGTCCGTGCGCGTAAGGCTCTTCGAGAACGAGAAGGCGCGGCGGTTCATCTGATACAGCGCAATCGCCGTGTCCCCGACCGGGCGGTTGGTGGCATCGAGCGCGTAGCCCACGACCGCATAGCCCTGCGTCAGCGGCAGGACGATCTCGGTATCCGCCACGCCGCCGATGATGACCTCCGCGCGGTAGTGCGGTGCCCAGCCGTCGGCCAACGCGCGCACCGTGAAGATGCCGGGCGCGGTGAGCTCGAGGCTGAAGCGCCCGTCGGCGCCCACGCGCGTCTCCGTCAACACGGGATTCGGGCGGCCGGCCTTGATGGCCGCGTCGAAGATCGAGAAGTTGTTGCCCGTCGACTCGAGCAGCGACACGCGCGCGCCCGCGACACCGCGCTGTCCCTCTCCGAGCACGCGGCCCACGAGGTAGTAGAGGCGGTTGACCACCAGCTCGCCGAGATCCAGGGGCCCGCCTTGTTCGATGGGCGGTACCGCGATGTCGTCGCGCACGAGCGGCTGGACGCGCGCGCCGGCGATGCTCACCGCGTAGACGCCGGTGCGGGGAAGCTCGGCCAACAGGAAGGCGCCCGTCTCATCGGTCGCGCCTACGACCTCGACCGAAGCGGCGCCGACGAAACCGCGCATGCGTACTTCGAGATTCGCACCGGGGCCCGTGGGCAACGTCAATGCCACGCGCCCTTTCGTGACAAAGCCCCCATGCTTCTTGATCAGCTCCGCGAGCACGGCGGCGTCGGTCCCCGCGCCGTCGGCATCCGCATCGCCGGCTTTGGAAGCGCCGCCGTCATCAGCCCCGGAGCGGTCGCTGGAGGCGCGCCCGCGTCCCGCGCGCGAGTCGTCGTCGTCCGGAAGGATCAGCAGGCCGATCACGACCAGGAGCGCGAGGGCGAAAATTACGAGAATGGAGCGTTGGCGGGTCATTGGGGCACCTCAGACTTGAACTTGGGGGTCGATCTTACCGGCGCGGGGGGGTCCCCCGGAAGGACCTCGCCGGGCCGGCTGGGGCTTGGGTAGCATGCCGCCATGACCGGCGACCCTCCCCACAAGAAACGTCGACGAAGCCGTAAGGTTCCCCAGATCCGGCCGGGCTAGCGGATGGAGTTGCCGGTCCCGAGTCCGCTGCTCAGCGAGCAGGTCCTGGCCGCTCGCGTCGAAGAGCTCGCGCAAGAGATCTCAGAGGATCTCGCGGGCGTCGACGAGGTCTTGCTGGTCGGCGTCCTGAAGGGAGCGTTCGTGTTCCTGTCCGATCTCGCGCGCCGCTTGACGATCCCGCGCCGCATCGACTTCATGGCCGCGGCGCACTACGACGGCGCAACGCCCACCGCCGAGGTCGAGCTGATCATGGATCTGCGCGAGGACATCCGGGGCAAGCACGTGCTGCTGGTCGAAGACATCCTCGATACCGGCGCGACGCTGGCCAAGCTGCTGGCGCTGCTGGGCGCGCGCGGTCCGGCGTCGCTCAAGACCTGCGTGCTGCTGAGCAAGCGCAAGCCGCGGCCGGACGGACCCGTGGCGGACTACGTCGGCTTCGAGATCGACGACGAGTGGGTCGTCGGGTACGGCCTGGACTACTCCGACCGCTACCGCTCACTCCCCTTCGTCGGCGTGATCGACCCCCCGCAACCGCCCCCACCGCCGCCGACGTCCGCACCGTCGCCGCCTTCGACGAAGTAACAGTTACCGGTTGTAACGAGCGCAAACTCTGTTTCCGCCGAGGGTTCGAGCTTTTTTGGGCGGCCCGCTTGCCGCACGACCTGTAGGAGTAATCGTTGCGGGCGTCCCGGCCGCGGAGGCACAATGTGACGCAGGAGGAACGCGATGAGAAGGATTTACGGACTGACCGCGCTGCTCGTGTGCGTCGTGCTATGCCTTTCCGGTTGCAGGGGCGGCGGTGGCGGCGGCGCAAACACCATCACCTACGAGATCACGGGCAATATCAAGATCACGAACGACTGCGACGGCAAGCTGGACTCGATTCCGAAGAAGGTCGAGGTCTGGTTCGAGCTGACCAACCGCGCCGGAAACGTCGGCGTCTATGCGCATGACACCGTGGACCTGCGGCCCGACCCTGCCTCGCCCGGCAATCCGGTGAAGATCGGCATCTTCAGCGCGCAGGCC
>JAPUHK010000158.1 GCA_027297745.1 Planctomycetota bacterium
AACACGCTCACCGCGTACGGTCCGCCGAAGACGAGGACGCGCTCGCGGCCGGTCACGGTAACGCTGCAGCAAGGCGGCCTGTTGGAGGACGTGGAGTTGCGGTTGGAGCCGACGTTCTCCATCACGGGGCGCGTGGTCACGCCGGACGGTCGGCCGCGCCAGGTCGGGATCCTGGCCGTCAAAGCCGGGATGGAGCCGCCTTTCAAGTGGGAGGACGGCTACGTCGAACCCTACGTCTACTCGCAAAAGGACGGCACCTACGAGCTGCTCATGCTGCTGGACGACGAGTACGAAGTGGGCATCCCGGAGCAGGGGCCCGAGGGCGGCATGTCCTTCAGGAAGAAGCCCGGCCCCGTGCGCGTGCGCGCCGGGACCGAAGGAGTCGAGTTCGTCGTGCCCGTCGAGGGCGGCTTCATCCAGGGGCGCGCGGTCTCCAAGAAGACGGGACAGCCGATCCTCAACTACAACGTGCAATTCCTGCGCTACAAGATGTTCATGCCCGTGGACAACGAGAGCAAGCGGGTCGAGAGCGAAGACGGGCGCTTTTCGTACGAAGTCTCGGAAGCCGGAGCGTGGGCGGTGGAGATCGAGGCGGAGGGGCACGCGAAGTTCCGCACCAAGCCGCGCGCCTTGAACAAGGGCGGCACGCTCGACGTGGGCGACATCCGCCTGGGAGAGGCGGCCACGATCTCCGGGACCGTGCGCGACACGCAGTCCCGGCCGGTCCCCTTCGTGCGCGTGCACATGCTGAGCCCCAAGATGGAGACCAACTGGGACGCGCCCTACACCGACAAGAAGGGGCGCTACGAGATCGGCAACGTGAGCCCCGGTCGTTATTCGTTGTTTGCCGTCTCGCCGCGCCACCCGTTGGGCATCCTGCGCGGCGTCGAGATCCTGGAGGGCGAGCGCAAGCAGATCGACTTCACGCTCTCCGCGTCCACGCCCCTGACCGTGACCGTGTTCGATGAGCGTGGCAATCCGCTCCAGGGGGCGGAGATGGTCTGGACCTTCGACGCGATAAAGCCCATCAACAGCAAGATGGTGGGCCGCTACGAACCGGACAGCTTCGGCTCCAACGAGAGCGACGCGTCGGGCGTGATCCACAAGCCCTACTTCCCGACGGGCAACGTCGAGTTCCGCATCGAGAAGGAGGGTTACGCCCGTGTGGAGCGCAAGCTGAAGCTGAAGCCCGGCGAGCCGGTCGAGATGGAGATCCGGCTCCAACGCCAGGGCTAGCCGCCAAGCCGCCAAGAGGCGGCCGGCGCTATGCGCGGCGCAGACGTGCTTCGATCTCGATGCCCGCCGCCGTCTCGCGGATGTCGAGCGAGCCGCCCTGCGCCTCGAGCAAGGCGCGGCTGAGCGCCAGGCCCGGCAACACGCGGCGGTCCTCCCGCACCACGAACACCGACTCCCGCAGATTGCGCGGATCCTCGCCGTTGAACAGCGCGCGCGGCACGACGAGCCGGAAGACGACCTGGTCCCCGCTGGCGCGGGCCTCGAGGTCGTACGCGGTCTTGCCTTCGGTACGCTGGCGGACCGCTTCCATCAGCCCGTGCAGCGCTGTGGGCAGTCCGGTCGAGTCGGCCATGACCTTGGGCAGCTCCCCGCGCGGGGTCACGAAGCGGAAGCTCTCGGCGTACGCCTCGCTGCCGTGCACGGCGTCCTCCACCAACGGACGCGGATCCAGCGCCTCGACCTTCATCGAGTCGAGGTTGCTGTACTCCATCAGGTGCCTCACGACGGCGCGAATGCGCTCCACCTCCGAGCGCGCTTCGCGGATCAGCTTCTTCTTGACGATGCGCTCGTCTTCGAGCAGGAGCGTGAGCACCTGCAGCGGGTTGTTCACCGCGTGCGCAACCTCGCGCACGAGCGGCGGCATGCGCGCGCCCCCCTCCTCGCGCACTTCCGTCGCGGGCTTGAACTGCGCCTGCACGAGCCGCAACAGCTCGTCCGTGTAGAAGGGCTCGATCAGGTAGCCGTCCGCGCCGGCCTGCAAGGCCGCCACCGCGAGCTCCCGCTGGCTCGGCGCGAAGCTGACCAGGATCGCGGACTCCGGAGCCTCGCTCTTGAGCGCGCGCACGAGCTCGAGGTCGCGCGGCTCGAGGCCGGTCATGCCCAGCACCAGCAGGTCCGCTTTCTCCTGGACGAAGCGGGCTGCCGTTTCGTAGGTGGATTCGGGCGTCTCGACCTTGAAGCCCGCCCCGGTGAGGATGCTGGTCATGAGCTCCCGGACGTGGGCCAACTCATGAACTACGAACACCCGCGGCGCAGCCACAATCAAGACTCCATACCATCCCTGCCTAAACGACAGAGGCCGGTGCCGGACCGGCAGAACTCCTTGCGCGTCATGGGCTTAGGGGTGCCCCCGTGCCAGACTCGGGAGGGCTCCAAAACGACGCTAAGTGATTGTACTCCAAACCGTTGCGTCGAAACAGGGGCCGTGGCGGCCCGACCGGCACGGAAGCTGCGTTTCATGCCGGCATGAGACTAGATCGCATGACGTTGAAGGCTCGCGAGGCCCTGGACGGCGCGCGCCGCCTGGCTGAGAAGAGCGAGCACCAGGAGCTCCTGCCGGAGCACGTGCTGTTCGCGCTCATGGAAGCGGAGGACGGCGTCGTGCGCGCCATCTTCGATCGCATCGGCGCGAACACCACCGGCCTGCGCGCAGCGGTCGCGTCGGCGCTGGCGCGCATACCGCGCGTCACCGGCTCCGATGGTCTGCAGGGCGGCCGCCGCCTGGTCCAGCTTTTCGATCGCGCCCAGGACGAGGCCAAGCGGCTCAAGGACGAGTACGTCTCGGTCGAGCACCTCGTGCTCGCGTTGCTCCAGGACAAGGATATCGGCAAGCTGCTCGGCGAGGCCGGCGTGACCCCCGACGGCTTCAAGGCGGCGCTCGGTGAGATCCGCGGCTTGCAGCGCGTGACCGACGAGGATCCCGAGTCGAAGTACCAGGTGCTGGACAAGTACTGCAAGGACCTCACGCGGCTGGCCAAGGACGGCAAGCTGGACCCGGTCATCGGGCGCGACGGCGAGATCCGCCGCATCATGCAGGTGCTCAGCCGCCGCACGAAGAACAACCCCGTGTTGCTGGGCGACCCCGGCGTGGGCAAGACCGCCATCGTCGAGGGCCTGGCGCGCCGCATCGAGGCCGGAGACGTGCCCGAGGGCCTCAAGGGCAAGCGGGTGCTGACCCTGGACCTCGGCGCTCTGCTGGCCGGCACGAAGTTCCGCGGCGAGTTCGAGGAGCGCTTCAAGGCCCTGCTGGAGGAAATCATCCACTCCGACGGCGAGATCATCCTCTTCATCGACGAGTTGCACACGCTGGTCGGGGCGGGCGCCGCCGAGGGCGCGGCCGACGCCGGCAACCTGATCAAGCCCTCGCTGGCGCGCGGCGAGCTGCACTGCATCGGCGCCACGACCGTCGACGAGTACCGCAAACACATCGAGAAGGACAAGGCGCTAGAGCGCCGCTTCCAGCCCGTCGACGTGGACGAGCCGGACGTGGAGGACACGATCGCCATTCTGCGCGGCCTGAAGGAGCGCTACGAGGTGCACCACGGCGTGCGCATCCAGGACGCCGCGCTGATCTCCGCCGCACACCTGTCGCGGCGCTACATCCCGGACCGTTTCCTGCCGGACAAGGCCATCGACCTGATGGACGAGGCCGCCAGCGGCCTGCGCATCGAGATCGACTCGATGCCGGCCCGGCTGGACGTGGTCACGCGTTCCCTGCGCCGGCTCGAGGTCGAGCGTGCGGCGCTGCAAAGGGAGAAGGACCGCGGCAGCAAGGAGCGCCTGAAGGCGTTGGAGCGGGAGCTCAGCGAGCTGAAGGAAGAGGCGGACGCGCTGACTGCCCGTTGGCAGGTGGAGAAGGACGCGATCATGCGCGTACGCGGGCTGAAGGAGCGGCTCGAGCGGGAGCGCGAGCACGAGAAGCGCGTCGAACGCGAGGGTGACTACGAGAAAGCGGCCCAGCTGCGCTACGAGACGATCCCGGATCTCGAGCGGGAGATCGAGGCCTCGCAAAAAGACCTCGAAGGCAACGGCAACCGCCTGCTGCGCGAAGAGGTGACCCCCGAGGAGATCGCGGCGGTGGTGGCGCGCTGGAGCGGCGTGCCCGTCACCAAGCTCATGCAAGGCGATATCGAGCGCTTGCAGGGCATGGAGCAGGAGTTGCAGAAGCGCGTCGTCGGCCAGCCCGAAGCCGTCGCGGCCGTCTCGGACGCCGTGCGCCGCGCGCGCGCCGGGCTCAGCGATCCCGACCGCCCGACCGGAGTCTTCCTGTTCGTCGGGCCGACCGGCGTCGGCAAGACCGAGCTGGCGAAGGCCCTGGCGGAGTTCCTGTTCGACGACGAGCGCGCGGTCGTGCGTATCGACATGACCGAGTACATGGAGAAGCATTCCGTGGCGCGGTTGATCGGCGCCCCGCCGGGCTACATCGGCCACGACGAAGGCGGACAGTTGACCGAGGCCGTTCGGCGCCGTCCGCACAGCGTCGTCCTGCTGGACGAGATCGAGAAAGCGCACCCCGAGGTCTTCAACGTGCTGCTGCAGGTCATGGACGACGGGCGGCTCACGGATGCGAAGGGCCGTACGGTGGATCTGCGCAACACGCTGTTCATCATGACCAGCAACCTGGGCTCGCAGTTCTACGGCGAGACCGAGGAGCTGATGCGCACCAAGATCCAGGACGCGCTGCAGCAGGCCTTCCGGCCGGAGTTCTTGAACCGCATCGACGAGACGATCCTCTTCCACCGGCTGGAGCGCGCACACCTGGAGCGCGTCGCCGCGATCCAGATGCAGCGCCTGCAGCACCGCGTGGCCGACCGCGGCATCACCCTGCAGGTCAGCGACGACGCTCTGGCGGAGCTCGCGCAGCGAGGCTACGACCCGGTGTTCGGGGCGCGGCCGCTGAAGCGGCTGATCCAGCGCGAGATCGAAAACCCGCTGGCGCGCCGCATCCTGGCCGGCGAGTTCGGGCAGGGCGATACGCTCGAAGTCACCACCCACGAGGGCGCCTTTACGTTCCGCAAGCGCCCCGTCCTGATCAGTGGGTAACGGTTACCCGTTGTACCGGCTCTAAGGGGCAGGCACAGCGACGGTTGTGTCCGTGACGTGCGGCATTGCTGTCCGCACTCGCCAGCGTTTACAGCGGCCGCCGCGCTTCGGTTCTGTGGCCGGCGCGGTGGTGATCGACCGCGGCCTGGCACTCCCAGCCGAAGTCGCGCCCGACCAGCTCGTACAAGGCCCGGTTGTGCGGCTCGTAGTACTCGATCAGGCGCTTGCGCACGTGCTTCGGCATCGGGTCATACGAGGCGGTGTTCTGCGGGGCCAGGTCCGTCTTCGTGCGCGGCTGCAAGCCCAGGAAGTCGAGCATGTGCGCGTAGAAGCCCTGCGCATTCTCGAACATGTCCTCACTGCGCAAGACGAGCACGCTTTCTTTCGGGAAGTGCTTCAGCCAGCGTGCGACCTGTTCTTCGTAATGCCCCCGCGCCAGGTACGCCTGATGCATGTAGTGCCAGTCGTTGTGCTCGGGGTCCTGCTCGATCGCCTCGATGCGCAGGCGGGTGCGCTCCGGCTCGGCTTCGAGGGCCTCCTCGAAGCTCAGGTGCTCCCGCTCCTCGCGCAGCATGTTCTGGTACTGCGAGTAGGAGCGGTCCACGGGATTGCGTAGCGAGATCAGGATCTTCGCCTCGGGCACGAGCTCGGCGGCGCGCCGTGGCGCGTGCGGATGGCTGAGGTAGCTTGGAGTTGCCTCCCCCGTGAGCGTGCTCATTCCGCGCCTGCGGCTGCGGTTCCATAGCGTGTACTTGAGCGGGAAGTGCGCGCGGTACCAGCCTGGCCCCCGTGCGAACTGGCGGTCGAAGTAGTAGACCTCCTTCGTGGACGCCGGCAGGACCTGGGGGTGCTGCCCCAGGTAGCTGAAGAGCGAGCTAGTGCCGCCCTTCATGGCACCCGCCACCAGAAAGTCGGGGAGCGCCCGCAGCGGAGCCGTCAGCAGACGACCCGGGGATACATCAGCGAGGCGCGGCTGTGTCGTGGCCTTCACGCTTCAGGACGTTAGGAACCCGTCTCGGCCGCGTCAAGCGGACCCTACAATATCGCCGTGCGGGCCGTAGGGAAGAGCATCCTCGTGGCGTTGCTGCTGGTCCCGGCGGGGGGGCTGGCGCAGGAACCGACGCAGCAGGTGGCCTGGGCCCGCGACCTCAACGCCACTCTGGCCCGAGCCCGCACTGAGAACCGGCCGATCCTGATCGCGATCAACGCGCTCGACAACGAAGGCGGCAACAACTTCATGGCCCACACCGGTTACCGGGAGCCTTCGCTGGTGGCGGCCACGCGCCCACTGGCGTGCTTGATCGCCAACCCCAACGACCACCGGCGCCGCGGCGACACCTGTCCGCGCTACGGCGCGACCGACTGCAAGACGCATCGCGACGTGCTCACGTACGCGCTGCGACGTTGGTCGAACCAGGGCGACATCATCTCGCCCCAACACGCGCTCCTGGCACCCGACGGCACGCTGTTGTGGCGGCAGGAGTACGTCATCCAGCCCAACGCCCTCCAGGCGCAGTGCGAGAAGGCGGTTGTGCGCACGGCGCCGAAGCTGGCGCTGGAGCTGGCGGCGCAGACGCGCGCGGCCGCGACCAAGACGCTAATGAGCGGCACGGACCCGAAGGCCTACCTGAAGCTCGGCGACCCGCTCGCGCCTGCCGTCCTGCTGCTCCTGTGGGAGGAAGACGAGGATGCGAAGTGGCTGGACGCCCTGAAGCAAGCGCCGCCCAGCGCCTTCGGCCTCGTGCGCCTGTACATCGAGGAGGATGACGCGTTCCTGGCGGTCGCGAAGGCCATCGACGCCAAGAAGGGCGCCTGGTGGCAGAAGCGTCTCAAGGGCCGGCCGGCCAAGGCGCCGCCGCCGCACGATGCGAAGCTGCGCAAGGCCTTCGGTGCTCTCAAGCGGGGCGACAAGTCGGGCCTCGCGGCGCTACTCGCGGCGCTGGACCACCCCGTGGACGGCCCCGAAGTGCGCGCCGCGCTGGCGGAGCTGGCGGGCATGGATCACGGCCCGGCGCCCGATGGCTGGAAGGAGCACTTCAGCCGATGAGATGCGCGCTGCTCTTGTTGCTGCTCTTGCAGGGTGCCGACCTGCAGGCGTTGCTGCGGCGGGGCAAGTACCAAGAGGCCGTCGCGGCGGCGCAATCGCCCGCGGCGTTGCGCAAGGCGCTGCTCGATTCCAAGAACCCCGCCCAGGCGCGTGGCGTGATCCAGGAGGTCGTGCACCTGCGCGGCGTCCTGCGGGATCCCGCAAAAGCGGCCGAATGGCTGGCGCGGCTGGGGGACTACAGGCCCGTGCGCGCGGAGGCGCTGACGAGCGCCGGGTACCTGTACATGCGCGCGCGGCTGACCGATGCGGCCATCGCCGTCCTGGAAGACGCGCTGGCGATCAAGAAGACGGGTCTCGCGCTCACCTATCTCGGCGACGCCTACCGGCGCAGCGGCGACACCGGCAAAGCGCTGACCACGTTGATGAAGGCCGCCGGCCACCGGGACGCGCCCGAGCGCTACCTGCAGGACGCCGCCCTGTCCGTCGCCGCGCGCCTGCGCGGAAAGGGCGATCAGCGTTATGCGCAGTTGTTGGAGGCGGTCGGCTTGCAGCTGAAGGGCGCCGTGTGGCTCAAGGAAGACGCGTTCTACGAGGCGGACCCATCGCGGACGCGCGCGTTGCGCAAGCTGGCGCTCAAGCTCTTCCGCAAGGGGCTCGGCGGGAACGCGCCCGCCGTGGCGTACTGGGAGGCGTCGGCGCTCGGTGACGGAGACGAGCGCTTCGGCTGGCTGGTCGAGGCGGTGCGCCGCGGCCGCGACGCCATGAACCCCAGCGTGCACCAGGCGCCCGCTGCGCTGTTGGGCCTGGCCCGCGAGTGCGCCCGGCGCAAACGCTACGTCGCCGCCCTTTCGCTCGCCCAGCAACGGCTGCGCATCGGCCCGTGTCCCGCAGCCTGGGAAGTCATCGAGTCCCTTCCGCCGGAGACCCGCGCACCGTGATCAGACTGTCGTCCCTCTGCCTGCTGCTGGCCGCCGCCTGCGCCACGACGCCGGAGCCCGAACCCGCCGTCGTGACGCCTGCAACACCTGTCGGGCACGCCTCGAAGGCCGCGCCCGAGCCTGCACCGTCCAAGAAGGAAGTCATGTCCACGTACGCGCATCTGGAAAACACGGATCTGCCCGACTTCGACGAGTGGTGGAAAGGAGGCAAGCCGCCCGAGGTCGAGAAGAAGTTTCGCGAGCTGCTGCCCCGCGCGCGTAAGGAAGGGAGCGCCGACTACACCGTGCAGCTGTTGACGCAGTTGGCGCGTACGCGCGGGCTGCGGGGCGAGTTCAAGGATTCGCACGAGATTCTGGACGAGGTGGAGCGGATGCTGACCCCGGACATGCAGGTCGCCAGGACGCGCTATCTGCTCGAGCGCGGCCGCGCTTTCAACTCGGACAACCAGCCGCACATGGGGCGCACGTTGTTCAGCGAGGCGTGGGAGACGGCGCGCAACGCGCACAGCGACTTCTACGCGGTCGACGCGGCGCACATGCTGGCCATCGTCGAGGAGGCGGGCTCCAAGCTGCAGTGGAACCTCAAGGCCATGGAAGTCGCGGAGGCGTCCGAGGACCCGCGTGCGCGCGGCTGGCTGAGCGCGATCTACAACAACATCGGGTGGGACTACTTCGCGGAGGAGAAGTACGAGCAGGCGCTCGAGATCTTCCACAAGGCCGAGGACTACAACCGGGACGAGGCCAAGGAGCGCTGGACGCAGATCAACCGTTGGAGCGTGGCCAAGACGTTGCGCGTGCTGGGCCAGGTCGAAGAGGCGCTGGCCATCCAGGAGCAGCTCGACAGCGAATACGAGGCGTCCGGCGGGGAGCGCACCGGCTACACCTATGAAGAGCTCGGCGAGTGCCTGTTGCTGTTGGACAGGAAGGAAGAGGCGGGCAAGAACTTCGCGCTCGCCTACGAGCGGCTCTCCAAGGACCCCTGGCTGGTCCGGGAGGAGCCGGAGCGCATCGCGCGCCTCAAACAGCTCGGCGGTGTGTCCGACTGAACACTTCGAGCCACCTTCTGCGCGGCGATCTTGTCCCACAAACGCCACTCGCCGCGCCGGCCGCACCCCCAATCGCGCCACCGGTCGCGCGCCACGAGTGCCGGTGTGCAGGCGCCGTACACCCGCACGGTTCGTGCAGATGCGCTGCAAGTGTTTGCGACGCGCTCGCTTCCGTCGCGACGCCGGCCTGGATATGAAACCGTCGCGGCAGTTGCACGACGTAGGAGGCAATGGCCGGAATGCCGAACGGAGCCGCGCCCCCTTCCACGCCCGCGCAGGTCTTGGAGCACGTCGAAGACCTGAGCCGGTGGTGTCGCAAGAAGAGCGCAGACCGTCATCTGGCCGAGGACGTCGTGCAGCAAACGGTGCTCGAGGCCTTGCGGGCGCTGGCCCGCGTTCAGTACCCGCGCCATCTGCGGGGCTGGATGTTTCGCGTCGCCCAGCGCCGCTTCGTGGACGCGCACCGACTGTCGCGCGGCGAGCTCCCGCTGACATGCGAGCCGCCGGCGCCCGATCGCAACGGCGCGGACGCGGTGCGCCGGGAGGAGGCCCAGCTTGAAGTGAGCCGGTTGCTGCGCCGGCTGCCGGTGTTCTTGCGGAAGCCGGTGCGCCTGCACTACCTGAAAGGCTATCCGTTGCGCGAGGTGGCGGCGCGGCTGGGCAGCACGGTCAACGGGATCAAGTCCCGGCTCTACCGTGCACGGCGGCTTCTGCGCGGTGAGCGGCCCAAATGAAGCTGCCGGTCACGCCCGTCCTCTTGTGCGTTTCGTTGTGGATCTCGCCCGCCGATCTGGCGCGCCGGCTGGGGCAGGCCGACGAGCTGGCGGCGCGGGCGCGTGCGGCCGAGCCCGCTCAAAAAGAGCAGGCTGTCGAAGCTGCGCTCGAGGCCTACGCGGAGTTGCTCGCCCTGCGGCCGAAGGACCGCGCATGGGTGCCCAAGGTGCGCCGCCGCCGCGCGGCGCTGCTGAAGCGCGCGGGACGCGTGCGTGCAGCGCTGGCCGAACACGACGCCATCCTGCGCGGTCCGGCGCGGCGCCGTGATCGCGCCCGTGCTCTACGCGACGGTGCCCGCGTGTTGCAGAAAGGCGGCGACTTCACCGCCGCGGTGAAGCGCTGCCGCCGTGTCGTGGAGGAGTTCGGTGACCTGGGCTCCGTCGCCGCACAGGCGTGCCTGCTCGAAGGCCGGTGCCACGAGGCCATGGCCCGGGCGCAGCTCGCGGGGCGCGCCTATCGCGTCGTGGTGAAGCGCTACCACGCGGAGGCCAAGCACGGCATCGCAGCGTACGACGCACTGGCGCTCCTGGCGATCGAGGCGCGCCAGCCCGCGCAGGCCCGGCGTTGGTTGCAGGCCTGCGCCGAACGCTACGGCAAGCGTGCGGCGCGCAAGGACAAGCGGGGGCAGTACCTGGGCCGCCTGCTCGGCGAGATGAAAGCGCCGGCGCGGCTGGCCACCGCGGAGTGACCGGCTAGCGGCCGATGCCGTGGTACTCGAGTCCCGCGGCTTCCACGACCGGGCGGCGCCAGATGTTGCGTCCGTCGAACAGGACCGGCGTGCGCAGCCGCTTCTTCATCTCTTCAAAGTCCGGCGAGCGGTAGGCGAGCCACTCCGTGACCAGCAGCAGGGCGTCGGCGCCGTCGAGGATGGAGTAGCTGTCGGTGCTCAGCGTGACACGCCCGTCGAACATCTGTTCCGCGACCTTGATGGCGACCGGGTCCGTGCCGCGCACCTCGGCGCCCGCGTCCAGAAGCCCGTTCGCGATGTCGATCGCGGGCGCCTCGCGCATGTCGTCGGTCCCGGGCTTGAAGGCCAGGCCCCAAATCGCGAAGACCTTGCCCACCAGGTTCTCGCCGAAGCGCTGCTTGATCTTCTTGACCAACAGGCGCTTCTGATCGCGGTTGACCTGGTCCACGGCGCGCAGGATCTGCAGCGGCCGGTCCTTTTCGCCGGCCAGGTGGATCAGCGCCTTGATGTCTTTCGGGAAGCACGACCCGCCGTAGCCGACGCCTGGGAAGAGGAAGTGCTGGCCTATGCGACGGTCGCTGCCCAGGCCGCGCCGTACCTGCTCCACGTTGGCGCCGACCTGCTCGCACAGGCCGGCCAGCTCGTTGATGAACGAGATGCGCGTGGCCAGCATGGCGTTGGCTGCGTACTTGCTCAGCTCGGCGCTGTGCGGGTCCATGACCAGCAGGCGCTCGCCGCGCCGCATGTAGGGCGCATAGATGGCGCGCATGACCTCGACGGCCTCCGGGTCGTCGCAGCCGATGATGACGCGGTCGGGGCGCATGAAGTCCTCGATCGCGGCGCCTTCCTTCAAGAACTCCGGGTTGGAGACGACGGCGAAGGCGTGATCCGTCTGCTTGGAGACGATGTCCTTGACCAGGTCGGCCGTCCCGACGGGCACGGTCGACTTGTTGACGATGATCTTGGGGCCGTCCATCGCCTGCCCGATCTGGCGGGCGACCTCTTGCACGGCGCCGAGATCGGCGCTGCCGTCGTCGCGCGGCGGCGTGCCGACGGCGATGAAGATCACCCGGTTCTCCCGGACCGCCGACGGCAGGTCGGTGGTGAAGCTCAGGCGGCCCTGCTCGACGTTGCGGCGTACGACCTCTTCGAGGCCGGGCTCGTAGATCGGGACCCCGCCGCCCTCGAGAACGGCGATCTTGTTCTGGTCCTTGTCCACGCAGGTCAAGTGGTTGCCGGTCTCGGCCAGGCAAGCGCCGGTGACCAGTCCCACGTAGCCCGTACCAACGACCGCGATCCGCATTCAGGAGCCTCCTCCACCTCCTAATCGGCTATCGCCAGGGCGGAGTATATGCAACCCGGGGGCGGGGGCGCGCCGTCGTGATACAACACGCGCCGGCGGGCGGTTAGCTCAGTTGGCTAGAGCACCTGCCTTACAAGCAGGGGGTCACTGGTTCAAGTCCAGTACCGCCCACCAGCTATAATTGGAGCGGCTGACCGCAGTTAGGCGGACCTGCGCGCGTTGCGCAGTGCGGCCTCGTGATAGACGCAATCCGGTAATTACCGGGTTGGACGAGGAGACGCACATGAGCAGCAGGAAACCGCGCCGAGTCCCGAGCTACCGACTCCACAAGGGCAGCCGGCAAGCGGTGGTGACGCTGGAGGGTCGCGACCACTATCTTGGCAAGTTTGGGTCCGACGACAGCCAGGCCGAGTACGAGCGCCTGGTCGGTGAATGGCTCATCCACGGTCGCCAGCTCCCGCAAGAGAAGTCTCCGGGTGAAGGCCCGACGATCAACGAGTTGATCCTGGCGTACTGGGAGGAGGCCCAGCGGTACTACCAGCGAGACGGCAAGCCGACGAGCGAGCTGGAGTCGATGCGGCTGGCGCTGCGGTACGTGCGCCGCCCGTACGGCCGGACGTTCGCGAAGGACTTCGGCCCGATGGCGTTGAAGGTCTGCCGCGAGGCGATGATCGAGAAGGGGCTGAGCCGAAGCGTGTGCAACGGGTACACGAAGCGGATCAAGCGTCTCTTCCGGTGGGGTGTGGAGAACGAGCTGATCCTGGCGAGCGTTTTTCAGGCACTGCAAGCGGTGCGAGGGCTGCGCAAGGGACGGTCACCGGCGCGGGAGACCGAACCGATCCGCCCTGCGCGCGAGGAGCATGTTGAGGCTGTGTTGCCGGCGGTGTCGGTGCCTGTCCAGGCGATGATCCGGCTACAGCTCTTGACGGGCATGCGCCCTGGCGAGGTCGTGCAGATGCGGGCGAGTGACATCGACCGCAGCCGCCAAGTGTGGACCTATCGCCCGCAGCGGCACAAGACGGACTACCGGGGGCATGAGCGCGAAGTGGCGCTGGGTCCGAAGGCCCAAGCTGTTCTGCGTCCGTTCGTAGAGCGGGCGAACGACGGCCCCTTGTTTAGTCCGCGGGACGCCGAGGGCGCGCGCAACGCACGACGACGACTTCAGAGGAAGTCCCCGATGACGCCCTGTCAGGGTCGGCGACGGGGAAAGTCGAAGCCTCAGAAGGCTCCGAAGGATCGGTACACAACCGCCTCGTATCGGCGTGCGATTGCACGAGCGTGCGAGCGCGCAAGTGTTCCGAGTT
>JAPUHK010000159.1 GCA_027297745.1 Planctomycetota bacterium
CCGTGACCTGGCGGTCGTCGATGGTCAGAGTGACGGACATGCGCGGAGATCTCTTGCGGAAGCCGGTCCGGACGGGCCTTCGCCTACCCAAATGCCGGTCCGGCAACGCTTAATGATCATATCGGCAGCGGGTTGCCGCGACAACGCGGCCGTGCTGGCTGCCTGGGGCCCTAGGCGGTGGTGCGGCGCCGCTGGCGCCGTACCGCGAGCACGAGCAGGCCGCCGATGCCCAGCAGGCACAGGGAGCCGGGCTCCGCGATCAAGGCGCCGTGGGCCCGCAGGTCGACCCCCAAACCGTCCCCCATGACTTCGTGGTTCTCCCAGTCGTTGCCCCAGAGAGTCAGGATGTAGCCGCCCGACACAGTGAAGTCGGTCGTGTTCGCCGGGCCGGCGAAGGCCACGGGATAGAAGTAGAACTTGCCCATCGTCGACGAGTCCATGCCGACCGTGAGCGTGTAGTCGATGTGGCCGAACTCGCGGCCGGCCATCGAGTCATAGCCGATCGTGCCGCCGGTCAACATGAGGGTGCCTTGGGCGGCGGTAAGCAAGCTGGGCAGGATCGTCAGCGTGTCGGTGGCCTCGTTCAGGTCGCCGTGGATGACGCCGTTGAGGGGGAAGCCCACCAGGGCGCCGCCGCTGGCGAAGAAGCTGGTGCCGGGCGCCACGATCGCGGTGTTGTCGTGGCTGCGGGTGAGCCCCACGATGATCGCCGCGTCGCCCCCGGTGTGCACGCCGCTCGCGCCGAAGCCGTCGAAGCCGCCGTTCTGGACCGTGTAGTCGATGAGCGCGGCCGGAGCGGTACCGGCGAGCGCGAGGACCAGCAGTCCTATCAGTAGATGCGCTCTCATGCCCTGTCTTCCAAGCTGCAGATCAAGGGAGGGGCGCACGGCCCCTCCGCCTCATTACCCACACAAAGTATCGCCTCGGTGTGAGACAGCCGCAACCACCCTAGCCCGGTTTCGGGGCGCGAGTTCCGACGCAGCGGGCCCGTAATGTCCAACTGCGTGGACGTTCGCGGCTCAGTGCGGGTCCGTGGTCACGTCTTGCAGGCCGAGCTTCAGGGCGGTAGCGGGCGGCACCAGGCCGTCGTCGGCCCACCCCCGCGCCCGGTAGTAGGCAAGGATCATCGCCTCTAGCTTCTGCTCCGACAGCGCGCCCTCGAGCAGGCGCCGGGGGAGCGTATCGTCCTCGCGCCGCCAGCCGGCCCGGATGTTGAAGATCTTGCGCAGCGTACAGACGCGCGCTCCTACCGCGCGCAAGTCCACGCGGGTACCTGTGACCAGCCGCAGCAGCTCGGCGCCCTCGGTCGGGAAGTCCGCGAATACACCGCGCAGGAACTTGCACAGGATCAGCGAGTCCATGGCTGCTGCGTCGTTCTCCACTTCCACCACCTTGGCGGCGTCGGCGGGATCGAAGTCGCGCCGGTCGACCTCCGTGGAGAAGTCGAGCTGGTAGGCACCGGAGCGATTGTGGTCCGCGCCGCGCGTGCCGACGGCGAAGCCGAGGGCCATCCCCTGCAGCTCGCGCGGATCGTAGCCGGGGATCTCGAGCCCCTTGACGTGCATGGCGAGCTCGGGACGCCCGATGCTCTGAGCCGCGCGCCGGCTGCCTTCCGCCAGCAGGTCGCCGTCGCCGCTGCGCGTGGCGATGCGCCCGAGCATCTCCTGCACGCCCGCGGCCTGCCCGAACTGCAGCCCACAGATCCCCGCTTCCATGGCGAAGGCAAGCGTCCCCCCGGCGCTGATCGTGTCCAGCCCCAGCCGGTCACAGAGCGCGGCCGAAGTCAGCACGGCGCCGCGGTCCCCGATGCCCAGCAGCGAGCCGAGCGCGAACAGCGTCTCGTACTCGAGCCGCACGGAGCCGCCCTCCGGCGTGCGGAAGATGTGCTCGCACCCGATCGTGCAGGCGGCGCAGGACTCGCGGCCGATGCGGTCCATGGCGTGCAGCGCCTCGGCGCTGATCTCGGGCGCGCCCTCGAAGGTGCCGTCCTGGAAGTTGCGCGTGGGCAGCACGTTCAGGCGGTTGAAGGCGAGCACGTTCGCGAACGTGCCGTGCTCGCGGTTTTTGGCCGTGGCGGGGCCGAAGCTCTCGCGGCTGAGCGCGCGCGCGGCCGCGACCACGCCGCGCGGATCCGCCACCTCCACGCTCTGCGTGCCCCGGACGGAGAAGGCCTTCAGGTTCTTCGCGCCGAGCACGGCGCCGAGCCCGCCGCGCCCCGCATGCCGCCCGTCGTTCGTGATCGTGGCGTAGAGTACGCGGGTCTCGCCGGCGGGTCCGATGGCCGCCGTCCTAAACCCCTTCAGCTCACAGTCGGCCGCGGGGCGGCCGCGCAATTCCTCGGCGGGCTCCAAACGCACCGCGCCGTCGTCCACGATCAGGCGCGTGAGTTGCGACGCGCGACCGACCAGCACGTACGCGTCGAAGCCCGCGCGTTTGGCCGCGATGGCGAAGTGGCTCGAGGAGATGGCATCGCTCAGGCAACCCGTCAACGGGGAGCGGGCGACGACGGCGAACTTGGCCGAAGTGGTCAACGGTGTGCCTACCAGCGGCGACAGGCAGAAGACGAGCGGCGCTCCGGGCTCGAGCGCGCCGATCTCGGCGCCGCCCTCGTTCAGGCAGATCCACGTCCCGAGGCCCACGCCGCCCAGCAGGGCGTCGGACACCTCCTCCAGGATCGGCACGGGCGTAGCCGCCCCCGTGCCGAGGTCGATGCGCAAGTAGGCGCCGTGCCGGCCGAACCCCACTCAGCCTCCAGCCTGCGCAGCGACGATCAGCAGCGTGTCGTCCGCGCGCAGGGGCGTCTCCCCGTCCGTGACGAACTCGCCGTTGAGCGAGGCCAAGTACGCGTCGGTTAGATGCCCGCCGTCGACAACCTCAGGTTCGAGCGCGGGGCAGGCGGCGGCCAGCGCACGCAGCGCTTGCGTCAGGTTCGCCGCCTCTACCTCGATGCGCTCCGTCTGTGCCCGGCGGCGTGCCATCCCATAAAGCTCGATCTGCACCTCTGGAAAGTAACAGCTACTCCCAATTCGTGCGGCACGCGTGTCGCAGGATAGTTGCCGTAACTGCTGGCGAGGAAGCCGGTTACGGCTGCGAAGAAGAGTAACTGTTACTTCACGCGTCGGGGAAGCGCTTGAGCACCGAGAGGATCGGGTTCAACGCCGCCTGGCCGAGGCCGCAGATCGAGGTCTCGAGCAGCGTCTCGTGCAGCTCCGGGATCAAGGCCAGGTCGCGCTCCTTGCGCCCGTCGATCATCTCCACGGCCTTGTCCGTGCCGATGCGGCACGGCACGCACTTCCCGCAGGACTCGTTGCGGAAAAAGGCGGTCAGGTTCTTGGCCAGCTCGAGCATGTCGGCGCCCTCACACACGATCACGATCGATCCGGCCCCGAGCGCCGAGCCCGCCTCCTGAAGCGGCTTCCAGTCCATGACTACGTCCTGGTCGTCCGCGGTGAGGAACTCGGTGCTGGCGCCACCGGGCAGGAAGGCCAGCAACTCCTTGCCGTCCTTCACGCCTCCGCAGAGGTCCACCAGGTCGCGCAACGAGGTGTTGCCGGCGGGCACCTCGTGTACGCCCGGCTCTTCGACGTCGCCGCTGACGCTGAAGAACTTCCAACCCAGCTTTCCGGTCTGCAACACGTGCGGGATCAACGCCAGCGTCTCCACGTTGTTCATCAACGTGGGCTTGCCGTGCAGCCCCACGCTGCCCGGATAGGGCGGCTTGTTGCGCGGCTCGCCGCGCTTGCCCTCGAGCGCCTCCAGGAGCGCAGTCTCCTCGCCCAGGATGTAGCCGCCCGGCGAGACGAACACGTCGAGGTCGAACGCGAACTCGGAGCCGCACACGCTGTCGCCGAGCACGCCCGCAGCGTAGGCCTCCTGGATCGCGCGCCGCACGGCCTTGCACTCCTTGCCGTACTCGTGACGGATGTAGATCCAACCCTGGTGCGCCCCTATCGACAGCGCGCCGAGGATGATGCCCTCGATCATCAGATGCGGAAGCTCTTCCAGGATCACGCGGTCCTTGAAGGTGCCGGGCTCGCTCTCGTCCGCGTTGCAGACGACGTACTTCGGATGCGCGGGCTCCTTGCGCACGAGGTCCCACTTCAGGCCCGTGGGGAAGCCGGCGCCCCCCATGCCGCGCAGGTCTGCGTCCTTGAGCTTCCGCACGAGCCCGTCGATGTCGCGCGAGGCGACGTACTCCTCGAGCACGCCGTAGCGTTCGGCCGGCGCGGCGTACGGGTCGCAGTTCCACTTGCGCGGCGCGCGCGTGGGCTCGTCCGCCGGAATCCCGGACGGGTCGTCGAGGTGCGCAGCCACGTCTGCGGGCGCGACCGGCACGTCGTTGACCGTGCAGGCCGGCGCGGCGTCGCAGCGCCCGAGACAGCTGACCTCGTGAAACTCCACGTCCTCGTGGCCCCCGCACAGCTCGGCCAGGTCGCGGCAGGCCCGCCCGCCGTCACGCAGGTAGCAGCTCAGGTCACGGCACACGGTGACGTGCACGCTCGGCGGCGCCGTGCGGCGGAAGTGCGGGTAGAACGTGGAGACGCCCTCGATCTCGTACAGCGGGACCTGGATGCGCCGGCTGAGCGCGCGCAGGTCCTCCTCGCGCAGGTAACCATGCGCCTCCTGAAGGGCGTAGAGCTCATTGATCAAATTCATGGCAGATTCATGAACGCCGCAAGTATAGGTAGGGCCGCGGCTTGGCGCTACCGGCCCAGGTTTCTTGGGATAGGAACCGCCATAACGATCGTGATCCAGGGCGGCGGCAGCGGACAGGTTTCCCTGGCCCCGCTGGGACAGGTCTGCACGCGGACCTGCAGCTTCCCGGTGCTGATGGGCCAGCGCATCGACATCTTCCCACTTGCCGACGACGGCTCGGTCTTCGACTCCCTGGACCAGCCGGGCGACATGGACAACGGTATCGAAGGCTGCAGCGCGCTGGTCAACGGCGACCGCACGATCACGATCACCTTCGAGCCGGAATAGCGCTAAGCAAAGCCCGCGTCGCGCAGGGCCTGCTCGTATTCCTCCTGCGTGTTGCAGTTGCGGAAGCTCTGCAGGTCCGGGTCGACGTCGCGCAGGTCGTCCGCGGTGACGATGCGGGCGTCGACGGCCTCCACCAGGAACAGTGGGCGCAGGCGGCGCGCGGCCAACAGCTCTTGCGCGATAGGCAGCACGTCGCGGGTGTACACGGCCGACGTCGTCATGTGGTAGCCGTCGACGAGCGGCACCGTGATCGGATGCCCCTGCGACAGCTCGATCATGAGCCGCAAGTACTCGGGCTTCAGAAAGGGAACGTCGCACGACGTCAGGAACGCGCGCTCGCTGCTCATGACCTCGAGCCCCATGACCAGGCCGGCGAGCGGACCGAGCCCCTCGGACGAATCGTGCACGACGCGGAAGTCCCCTACCCGCGGCTGGTCCTCGCGGGAGACGACGAGCACCTCGGGCACGACCTTGCGCACGATGCGCACCGTCCGATCGAGCAGCGTCTCGTCGCCGAAGGGCAACGTGGCCTTGTCCTGTCCCATGCGACGCGAGCGGCCGCCCGCCAGGACGATGGCAGCTTCGCTCACGCCTGAAACCCCGCTTCCCGAAGCAGCCGGCGCGTCTCGTCTTCGACCAGCAGCTCGCGGAAGGCGCGCACCGCTGCACCGTCCGCACGAGCTTTCGGAATCACGAAATCGAAGCGCTCTTCCCGGAGCGGCTCGAAGTGCAGATCCCCGGCGAGGTTCTGGATGCAGACGCCCCAGTCGGCCCGGCCGGATGCGACCGCCGCGGCCACCGCGTTGTGCGAGCGCACCTCCATCTCGTAGCCCGGCGGGCGTTCGGCCCCATCATCCAGCAGCTGATCGATCAACGCGCGCGTGCCGCTGCCGCGGTTGCGGTTGACCATGCGGCCCGCGCGCTTGCCGTCGCGCGAGACGATCCCCTGCTTGCGTCCGTAGCCGCGCACGAGCTCGAGGCCGGCGTCGACAAACGGCTCGTTGTAGGCGCCGCTGTCCGCATCGAACAGATGCACGCCGGCAATGTCACACTCGCCGCGCTTCGCCGCGTCGAGCCCCGCCTGCGAACCGACCGCGATCACCTTGCTCGTGTAGCCGCGCCGGCGCAGCAGCCCGAGCAGGAGGTCGAGACCGGTGCAGTGGCTGCCGATCACCACCAGGTCGGGCGGCTCGAGCGGACCGAGCAGCGTGACCTCAACCTCGTCGCCGGCCTCGAGCCGTTCCGTCGCCGCGGGAATCACGTAGAAGCCGTCGGCGTGGCTGAAGGTGGTCACGGACCCGGACCCCTTGCCGAGCGGGTAGCAGGTCAGCTCCTCGCCCGTGCGCACGAGGTGCACGAGGTCGTACTCGGTGCGGCCGCGCTCCGAAGCGACGGAACGCGGCAACCGCGCGCGCACGCTCGGACGCGCGTGAGGCGGCCGGCCGGCCCGCGCCCGGATCACAGGCGCGACGAACTCGTGAAACGTGAAGATGGCGGAGGTCGGGAAGCCCGGCAGGATCACGACCGGCTTGCCGTCCACCTCGGCCAGCACGACCG
Source organism: Planctomycetota bacterium (assembly GCA_027297745.1). Lineage (GTDB taxonomy): Bacteria > Planctomycetota > PLA2 > PLA2 > PLA2 > JAPUHK01. Next base: position 6,541 of record JAPUHK010000159.1, read on the forward strand.
GCTTGCCCGGCTTGAGCGCCACGCCGTGGACCAGGATGTTGCCCCGCTCGCGCAGGATGCGGTAGCTCAGGTCGCCCGCGCCCTTGCTCGTGCCGCCGGAGTAGACCACCAGGTCGGCCTCCTTGAGCGCGCGCGCGAGCATCTGCTGCAGGGCCTGCTCATCGTCGCCCACGATGCCGAGATCCACGGGCTCGCCGCCGGCTTCCCGCACCGCGTCGGCCACGATGCGCCCGTTGCTGTCGTAGACGAACCCGTCTTGCAGCGGCTTCCCGGGAGCCACGACCTCATCGCCCGTCGAGACCACGGCCACGCGCGGCCGGCGGACCACCTGGACCTCATCGATGCCCAGCGCCGCCAGGATGCCCGTGCCGCGCGAGGTCAGCACCTCTCCGGTGCGCAGCACGACTTCGCCACGCGCGATGTCCGAGCCGGCATGCGCAACGTGTGCGCCCGGCACCACGGGACGGCGCACGAGCAGGTTGCCGCCGTCGGTGTCCGTATGCTCGACCATGACGACGGCGTCCGCGCCCCGCGGCACGATGGCCCCGGTGGCTACCTGCGTTGCCGTGGCGGCCGCAACCTCGACCTGCGGCTGCACGCCGGTGGGCACGATCTCGCCGTTGAGCGTCAGGCTCTTGGGGGTCTCCTCCGCCGCGCCGTAGGTGTCGGCGGCGCGCAGGGCGAAGCCGTCCACGTTCGAGCGGCTGAACCCGGGTACGTCGAGGTCCGCGCGCACGTCCACGGCCAGGACGCGTCCGAGCGCCGCCGTGAGCGCACAGGACTCGGCCTCCAGAGGATCGAGCGCGATCGCGGCGTGGAAACGCCGCTCCGCTTCTTCGCGCGAGACCACGTTCAGGAACTGCTCCTGCTTCACGCTGGGGATTGTATGGAGTTCCGCGGGATCGGGTTCGGAGTCGTGACGGGGAGTGACGGCCCCTCATGTTCCGATACGCGCGTGCCGGCAGGCGTGCGCAACGGCCTTTGGGCTCTGTCTCTGGCGGCCGTCTCTGCGTGCTCCGGGACGGCGGCAGCGCTGGGGCGCATGGAACGGGAGGCGCGCCAGCATCCGCGCCCCGAGCTCGACAAGGTCATCGCGAGCCACCAGGATCTCGTCCCGGCGCTGGGCCCTTTGCGGGAGCGAACCCTCGACCTGCAGCCGGGCCTCCTGCCCGTCGTGGCCGCCAGCGTCAACGGCCGCCCGTGCCACGCCCTATTGGATACGGGGACGAGCATGATGGCGATGGATGCGGAGTTCGGGGAGCAGGCGGGCCTGTACCTCGACTTGCAAAAGAAGATCGGCGCCATCCATCCGGGGCGCACCCTCGAGTTGCGGCTGGGCGCCGCGGAGGAGATCGAGTTGGGCGGCATGCGCTTCGGACCGGCCGTCACCGGCCTGCCGAGCACGGAGGAGGGCGCGGCGTCGATGTTCGGCCCGAAGCGGCGCTACGCCGCCATCGTGGGCAACTCGGTGCTGAGCCACTTCCGCGTGCGCTTCGACTTCCGGCGCCGCGTGGTCCGCCTCACGCCGCACGGCCGCGACTCCCCAGGGCGCGGCGTGCTGTTGGTCCGGGCGCAGGCAGGCAAGCACGAGGTGCGCCTGCTCGTGGACTCCGGCGCGCACGGCCTGTTCCTGAACCCGGAGACCGCTGTGCGCCTGGGCCTTCTGGATCGCGCGACGCCCCAGGTCGGCCGGGCCCGGCGTCTCGCGCGGCGCCTGCCCTTGCTCACGGTGGCGAACAGGAGATTTTACAACGTCCCGGTCAGCGTGATCACGCTAGTGCACGACGACGTGCCGAAGCACATCGTGGCGGAGTTCGCGCAGCCCGACGGTCTGCTGGGGTTGAGCGGCTTCGGACCGCTCGTGTGGACCATCGACTACGGGTCCCGCAAGATCTCGGTGGCCCCCCGATGAGCGCACGCTCGCCGGTGCTCCACGCGCTCGCGGCGCTCCTGCTGTGTGCTGGATGCCGGGTCCGGGGTCCCGTGCGCGATCTGGAGGGCACGTACGATCGGGAGGAGGCGCAGGCCCTGTTCGCGATACCGCGCCGCGCCGGCGACTCGCCGGTCGAAGCCGCCAACGCGCCGGAGGTCATGCAGGGGACGGTGCGGCGCGCGAGAGGGATCCTGGCCGGCGCCACGCGACCCGCTCACGGCTGGACACGGACGCGCACGCTGCTGGCCGCTGCGCTCGCCCTGCAAGGGCGGCGCGAGGATGCCCGGGACGTCTTGCTCCAGGGCCGCCTTCCGCGGGAGACGGAGGGGTTGTCCCGGGATGAGCGTTTGCTCCTGTGTACGGACCACGCCGTAACTGCGGCGCGCGCGCTGGCCGGCTACCGTGAGCTGCTGCGCATGTTCGCGCACAGCACCCTGGAACGCGCGGAAGTGGAGCGTTTCCTGGACGAATACTCGACCTTCATGAGCATTGAGCTTCCGGAGCGCGGCGACTCGCGGCGCGACGGCGTCGTCCTGGGCTTCCTGCAGTTGTACTATCCCGACGCGGAGGTCCCCACGAAGGCGCGCACGGATCTCAGGCAGCGCTTCGCAGCGCAGGTCTACAACGACGCCGCGGCGCTCGTAGTCAATCTTCCACCAGCGGGAAGCGGCGCACCGACCCACCTCGACCGGCGGCTGGCCGCCATCGGCGCCGGCCTGTTCGTGTCGTACTCGCAATTGCAACCGGATCTGCTGCCCGAAGAGCTCAACGACATCCAGAAGGAGTGGCTGCGTGAGCAGGCGATCGGCGCGTTCGAGAACGCGCGCCGCGGTATGGAGCGCCTCGTGGACGCCGACACGCGCCGACACATCACGGACACGCTCGGCCAACCGAAGGACGTGCCCGAGGGGAAGCGGTACGCGGCGCTCTACGCCGCACTCGTGCGCGCGGAGCGCGACACCATGGGCCTGATCACCACGCGGTAGCCGACGGCGCAGAATCTGCGAAGATGGCGCCGTGAGGGCGGCACCCCTGACGTTGCTCTTCTTGCTCGCGCTGGTCTACGGCGCGCGGGCCGCGAACGACCGGGAGGCGGCGCTCGTGCAAGCTCTCGGCGCCGCGGACCCCACCCGCCGCACGGCAGCCTACTCGGCTCTGCTCCGGATCGGCGCGGACGCCGCACCAGCGCTCGTCGCGGGGCTCGAGCACAGCGACCCGGAGATCTCGCGCTCCTGCCGTTCGCTGTTGATCCGCGTTGCGGACGCGAGCGCACCGCTGCTGCGCGAACGTGAGCATTCGAGCCGCGCACGCGATCTGCTGCAGGAGCTCGAGAGACGCAACATCGCCCACGTCTGCTTGCTGCTCTACGGCCCCGGGCTGGATTCTGTCTTCCGCGGCCAGCTGTTCGTGGCTGCGGGCAAGCAGGGCGTGCTGCCTACCGCGGACGGGTCCGGCCCCGGCTCGGAGGGGCCGGCCGCGGAGGTCATCGCGCTCGCGGACCGCGGGGCACCGACGTGGGGCGTGCCGCCGTTGGGCAGGATCTCGGTGCGTCTCGACGGCTGGGACGATGGACACCACGTCGTGCCCCAGGGTACGCATGCCGAGCTGCGCCACTTGAAAGGCATCTCGCGCCGGCGGGTTTTTTGCCTGGCGTTGGTGAAGCGCTGCTCGCTGCTCGAGCGCGAGCGGGCCGCGCGGGACCGCGGCCGCCGGTTGATGGAGCAGGCGCTCGCCGGCGCCCTGGCGGCAGGCCGCCTGCACACGGCCGCCGAAGCCTATTGGGAAGCCACCGGTTCGCGCGGCTTCGCGACCACCTTGCGCACCCATCGCGAAGCGGACGGCGCGTTGCACACCGCCGGGGTGCTGGCACGCACCGGCGACCCGGACGCGCGCCGCGCCGTGCTCGCGGTCTGCGCCGGGAGGCGCAAGGTCCCGGAGGCCGCGCGCCGGAGCGCGCTGCGCGCGTGCGCAACGCTGAAGGGAGACGACGTCGTGGCGGCGATTCGGACCGCGGCGCTCGCCGGGGAGCATAGCCGCTACCTGCCTGTCCTCGTGCAGCGGCTGGCGATACTCGACGAAGACGGCGCCACCGCGCTGGAGATCTTTCGCGACGGGCCGCGCGAGCTGCGCCCGGACGCCCTGACGGCCATCGTCCTGCATCCGCGACTCGATCGCGAGCTGGTGGAGGCGCTCGCGGCCGAGATCACGCCGGACGAGGCGTACCTATGCGTGACGGTGCTCCCGTACGGACTGAGCCCGCCGGTCTGGGCATCCTTGTACGAACACGGCGGGGAGTGGTTGCGCTTGTGGGTCCTGGATCGCGCGGCGGCAGCCTGGCAGCGCGATTGGGTCGAGCGGGACGCCGGCGCGGTGGCGGCGATGCGCAAGCGGCTCGGCGCCTTCCCGGAGGAGATCTACCGCGCTCTGCGACGCGCATGGGGAGCCCGGGGGTTGCACACGGACGACCTGTTCGAGATCGTGCTCGAAGACCTGCAGGACGAGATCTGGGCGGTCGAGGCCGAACAGCTGCTGGGCGATCTATGGCAGGAGGTCGAGCTGCGGCAGGCGGGGCGGCTGCTCGAGCTGGCGCTCCAGGCGGAGGGGCAGGGAGGCGTCCGTGCTCGGCGCGTGGCGGCCGAGCGCGGGGCGCCCTTGCCGCTCGACCTCGGGGACCCGCGGCGCGCCGATGGAGTGGCGCGCGCCTCGTACTGCGCCGCCTGGTGGGCCCTGCTCACGCCGCCGCCCCTCGTGGAATAGGCTGCGTTTCGAAACCCAGCCTACGGTTACGAGAAGAACTCACGGTGCAGGGCGCGCACCGCTTGCTGCACGCGCGCCTCGTCGACCAGGAAGGAGATGTTGATCTTGGTCCCGCCGTGCGAGATCAGGCGCACGGGAATGCGCGCGCGCCGGAGCGCACCGAACACCCGGCCGGCCACGCCGACCCGTTCGCGCATGACCTCCCCGACGACGCAGACCTGGGCCAGGCCGCGCTCTACGGTGGCCTTCGAGAAGCCGCTCAGCTCCTTCACCACGGGCTTGAGGTTGCGCTCCGAGTCGACGGTGACGGACACCGTGACCTCGCTCGTGGCGACCAGGTCCACGGATAGCTCGTGCCGCGCGAAGACCTCGAACATGCGCGCCATGAAGCCGGACTGCAGCAGCATCCGGCTGGACTCCACCGTGATCAGGATCGTGCCGCGCTTGTAGGCGATCGACTTGATCGGGTTGCGCGTGCGCGGTGCCGTGCCCACGATCGTCGTGCCGCGCTGCTCCGGGCGGTACGTGTTGCGCACGCGCACGGGGATGCGGTTCTGGATGGCGGGCAGCATCGTGGCCGGGTGGATCACCTTCGCGCCGTAGTAGGCCAGCTCCGACGCCTCCGCGATGGACAGCACGGGGATCGAACGCGCATCCTTGACCAGCCGCGGGTCGGCCGTCATCACGCCGTCCACGTCGGTCCAAATCTGCACCTCGTCGGCGTCGAGCGCGGCGCCCAACAAGGTGGCGGTCAGGTCGCTGCCCGAGCGGCCCAGCGTGGTCACGTTGCCCTCGCGGTCCTTGGCGATGAAGCCCGTCACGACAGGCACGGCGCCGGTCTTCAGCTGCGCCTCCAGGCGCCTGCGCACCGTCGGGTAGCAGCGCGGGTCCGGCGTCGCCGTCGTGTGCCGCGAGTCGGTGCGTATGCCCAGATCATAGGCGTCCACGGGCAAGGCCGGCACACCGCCGGCGCTGAAATACGCCGCCACGCCGCGCACCGACATGCGCTCTCCGAAAGACGAGACCAGGTCCAAGCTGCGCGGCGTCAGCTCGCGCACGAGGCTCAGACCCTGCAACAGGTCGTCGAGCTCCTGCAGCAACGAGTCGACGACGCCGGACTCGATGCCGAGCCCCCGATGCAGGTCCACGTGCCTGCGGCGCAGCGCCGTCAGCGAGTAGCTCCCCTTGACCGCGTCGCGCGCCAGCTGGAGCAGGCGGTCCGTGACGCCCGAGTGTGCCGAGACCACAACCACGAGCGGCCGTTTCGCCTGCTTCCGGACGATTTCCCGCACCGCCGCCAGGGCTTCGGGCGAACCCACCGAGGTGCCACCGAACTTCAGCACGCGCATCGGCGCGGATTGTAGAAGGTGCGCTGTCCGCTGTCCGCTATCCGCCGTCCGGTCGGCGCGCAAGGGCGGACCAGGCGTGTCAGGTATCCTGTCGCCGTGGACCGTGACGCCCTGATCTACGACTGGAACATTCATGGGGAGCGCCCGGAGCGCCCGCCCCAGAAGATCCAGCTCAACGACGAGACCCTGCGTGACGGCATGCAGTCGCCCTCCGCCTGCACGCCCGCTCCCGAGGCGCGTATCCAGCACTTGCACAACTGCGCGGCGGTGGGCATCCACGCCATCAACCTGGGCCTCCCCGGCGCCGGGCCGCACGTCGTCGAGCAGGTCGAGGCGCTGGCCGTCGAGATCCGGGACCAAAAGCTCCCGCTCTACGCCAACTGCGCCGCGCGCACGATGGCGACGGACATCCTTCCCATCGCCGAGATCGCGCAGCGGGTCGGTATCCCGATCGAGGCGGCCACGTTCATCGGCTCGAGCCAGATCCGCATGGAGGTGGAGGGCTGGGACCTCGACTTCCTGCTGCGTTGCGTGCGCGACGCGGTCACGCTGGCCAAGAAGGAGGGGCTGCCCTCCATGTTCGTGACCGAGGACACGGTGCGGGCCACGCCGGAGATGATCTCGGCGCTGTACGGCGCCGCCATCGACTGCGGCGCGGACCGGGTCGTGGTCTGCGACACCACGGGCCACATCGCCCCCTGGGGAGTGAAGAACCTGCTCGGCTTCATCCGCGGCGTGCTGGAAAGCAAGGGCGTGCTCGGCAAGGTCGAGATCGACTGGCACGGGCACATGGACCGCGGCCTCGGCGTGGTCAACAACATCGCCGCCATCGAGGCAGGGGCAGACCGCATTCACGGCACGGCCATGGGGATCGGGGAACGGGCGGGAAACGCGCCGCTCGACATCACGATGGTCAACCTCAAGCTCATGGGCTGGCTCGACACCGACCTGAGCGCGCTCGGGGAATACGTGACCTTCGCGGCGCGCGCCTGCGGCTTCGAGATCCCCTCTACGTATCCGGTGTTCGGAAGCGACGCCTTCGAGACCGGCACCGGCGTGCACGCCGCCGCGGTGATCAAGGCGCTCAACCGCGGCGACACCTGGCTGGCCAACCGCGTTTACAGCGGCGTCCCCGCCGACGAGTTCGGGCTGGGCCAGAAGATCGGCGTGGGCCCCATGTCAGGCAAGAGCAACGTCCTGTACTGGCTGCAATCCCACGGCCGCGAGGCCACGGACGCGCTCGTGGACGAGATCTTCGCTGCGGCCAAGGCCTCCGACCGGCTACTCAAGGACGAGGAGATTCAGGAGATCGTGGACCGTCACGCCTAGGAGCGCGCTAGCCGGTACACCGCGCGGAATTTGCACGCCGCGGGCCGGCACCAAGCGCGCGGCTGCGGGCTTTTCGCACGGCACGGCATTTTCATGAGGAACTACGGATGCGTACGGGAACAGCCACATTGTTGATCGCGGGTCTGGCCCTGGGTTTCGGCTCGGGCTGGTGGGCCCGCAGCCTCAAGGACCAGGATCCGGCCAAGCGGGCGAGCCGCGAGGCTGCTCTGAGTAAGTCGGAAGCCGACGCCCGCGAAGAGGTCCGTGACTTGCGGGAAGAGCTGCGCAGCCTGAAGGCAGGCGGGGTGCAAGACTTGCATGACGCCGCGGGAGGCGGGCAGCACGGCGGCAGCCGGCACGCGCCGCCCCCGGAGGAGCTCGTCGAGGCCGGCGCGGAGACGGGCGAGATCGACCCGAAGAACAACCCGGTAGCCAAGATGTTCGAGACCATGCGCCCGATGTTCGAGATGCAGGTTTCCCAGATGGCCAAGGGGCGCGCCACGGGCATCGCCGGCTCGATGAAGCTCGAGGTGGACGAGGCCAAGCA
>JAPUHK010000016.1 GCA_027297745.1 Planctomycetota bacterium
GGCGCGGGCAGTCTAGGCTGAGCGTCCGCAATCCGCCGCCCGCCGGACTCGTCATGCGGGGGATCGGGAAGCGCTTCTCGGGCGTCGAGGTCCTGCGCGCGGTCGACTTCGACGTGGTGGCGGGCGAGGTGCACGCTCGACGTGGCGGGCAGCACCACGTCGGCGAACTCCGCCGTCTCGGTGGGGAAGATGTCCTGGACGACGGGGAACTCGAGATTCGTAAGCCCCTTGCGCACCTCGTTCACGTTGGGCTCGGAGAGGAAGGGGTTCTCGCCGAGCATGTACATGGCCTTGATGTTCCCGCTCGGCGGGCCTTGGCGGATCTGGGGATCGACGAAGAGCCGAGTCGCTAGCCGCGAGTCGCCTCGTAGGTGGACAGCAGCTGTACGCCGCGGCGACGCCACTGGGCCAGCAGTGTCTCGCCGCGGGCGGGATCGATCGCGCGACACGCGTCGGTGACGAGACACAGGCGCGTCCGGGGACGGCGCTCCAGCAGCCCTTCCACGGCGAAGCGATTGCACACGTCCAGTGCCACTCCGTACAGCACGAGCCCGTCGGGCTCCAGCGCGTCGATCACCACCGCGGTATGCGGATTGGTGAAGACGTCGAAGAAATGCTTGTGAAGCAACACGTCACCGCGGTGCGCACGAACGCGCCGCGCCAGCGATTCGGGGTCTTCGTCGAGGTCGGGCTCGATTACGAGCGGATCGTCGAGAGCCGTCTCGGGAATCTTGGCCTGGCCCGGCGTGTTGCGCAGGCAGTGCGGTGGAAACGTGCTGCGAAAGTCGGGGGTGTCGGAGATCTCGCTGTGGTCGCGGACGTGGTCGTCCGCGCTGGCGACGATCCGGATGCCGCGCGCGTGGGCGTGGCGCGTGAGGCGGCCGAGGTTGGGGATGATCTCCTCGGCGCTGGGCACGTACAGAGCGCCGTCGGGGTGCATGAAGTCACCCTGCGTGTCGACGTCCCAGAAGACGCGCACCGCCCTACTCCACGCGCTCGAGCCGCGGATTGGGGCGCAGCTTGCGGCCCGCCTTGGCGCACGGCTGGCCGTCGACCTCGACCAGGTCGGCGGTGAAATCGAAGCGGCCCTGCAGCAGCGCCGAGCCCACGCCATAGGCGTCGACTGGCACGCCCTGTGCCTCGAAGCTGCGGATCCGCTCCGGTGCGAAGCCGCCAGAGACAACGATGCGCACGTCGGCGAAGCCGGCGGCGTCGAGCGCGCGGCGCACGTTCCACACCAGCTGCGGGCACACGCCGGTGGGCGCGTCCGGCCAGTCCGCCAGAGATGCATCCACGAGCGTCTCGGAGGTGTCCAGGCGCACGCCGGCGAGACGCTCGCCCAGCGCTCGCGCCACCGCGAGGCTCGTCTGCACGCAGTCGTTGTCGAAATCGACCAGGGCGATCACCGGCGTGTCGGCCCCCATCTGATCGGCGAACTTGCGCGTGGCCAGCACGGTGTCGCCCCCGTAGGCGGCGATCAGCGCATGGGGCACCGTCCCGAGCCCCTGCCCTCCCCACCAGGAACCCTGGGCGTCGGTGGACACGCCCGCTGCGCCCGCGAGATGGGCCGCGTAGCCGTCGCCGGGCTGCATCTCCCAGTGGTCGAAGCGCGCCGGAAAGAACAGCACGTCCTTGGGTGCGGCTGCCTCGACGGCGCGCCGCGTGTTGGTCAGCACGCGCGTGCGCCGTGTCAGCACGCCGAGCACCAGGGTCTCGAGCTCGGCGAAGGCGGGGTATGGACCGGCGATGGTCATGACGGTCTCCCAAGGGCCGATCGCCTCACCGTCATACAGAGCGTGGACCACCAGATCCGACCACTCCTTCGCGCAGTGCTCGAGGATGGCCAGGGCCTCGTCGACCCCGCCGAGAAAGGCGTCCGCCTTGCCGAACACCTGCATGGTCGCGTGCGGCTGGCGCCCGTCGCGTAGCAGGGTCTCGCGCGCACGGCAGAAGTACGTGTCGGTGTAACCACCCGCTCGAAGCGCCTCGACGGGCAGCTCGGAGCGCTCGAACGCGCGCCGTCGGCCCCGGCCCATGCGGGCAGTGTACTTCAGCTCAGCGCGCCTCCGCCGGCAACGCGTAGGCGATGATCCAGTCGCCGAGCTGGCTCGAGAAATTGCCGCCGGCCGCCACCACCAGGTACTGGGGCCCGTCCGGCAGGGTTCGCGCGTCAGCCCCGGCGTGGCGGGTTCGCCACCTCCAGCAGGACGTCCGCATGGCAGTGCTCGAGGCCGCAGGGGCAGCCCAGGTTGTAGCCGGACAGCTCGCCGCGCACCTGCTCGGGGTCGTAGTCCAACCGCCCAGCGAGAAGGGCCTTCCGGTAGCGCGCGACGGCTTCCTGGTCGCTCGTGCACATGAGCGACGCCACGCTCTCTCCCCACTGGTCGGCGTAGCGCTGGACGAGTCGCGGCGGCTTCGCTGGGTCGACCATGCCCTCGACCGGGTACGGGTTGCCCCAGAGCGTATTGCGTCCGACCTGTTTCTGTCCGGGCTCGAGCTTCTGCCCGCGGCGGGCCTGAAAGCGTTTCGGCCGGCTCATGCGGAGCCCCCGCTCTGCTTCAGCTGGAGCTGTGTCCCCAACGGGAGTCGAATCTGACTTGGGGGTGGCTGCGCCCTTGCAATCACGCGGAGTTACGGCCGGCAGACCTTGCGTGCGGCATGGGGTCTATCCCACCTTGTGCCTGAACTGTGCGAGGAAGGCGGCCTTCTCGTCCAGCTTGGTCCGGCAACGCCAGCAGATCGGCTCCCGGCAGCCGGTCGACGCCTCGATTCCGTCAGGATCCCGATGGACGACCATGCCCGCGAAGTAGCCCCACTCCTCGTTGATCCAGGTGGTCAGCATGGCGGGGGAAGCTATGCACCGCGGGCCGCCCGGCAAGGAGGGTGTGGGCGTGGGGGCTGACGATGCTGACCAGGCTGGCGGAGTAGGCGGGCTTATGCGCACGCGATCACGTGCACGTAGGCTTCCATGCAGCTGGACTGAAGGCGGTCTCGAAGCCCATCGGGACGGTGCTCATTGAGAAGCGCCGGGGGTGGAGGACGCTGTGCGCCTTCGTCCTCCGCCACCCAGACCGACGCCACGCGCAAGCGGTTGCGCGGGCGCGCCAGCCAGCTAGCGGTGGTAGCTCCCTCTCGTTGGGGTCCCAGCGCGGAAGCCCGGCCGGCGCGGCCGTCTCCGCGTCTCCTGGCTGTACCGTGTCTGTATCGTGTCTGTCCCGGTAACAGCGGCTGCCAGCCACGACGACGGGACGCGCCGTCGCTTCCGCAGCCCCCCGATCGCGAGCTCCCCGAAGTGATGGACGTGGTGCGCCTCGCCACCATCCTCTTCGCCGCCGGGCAGGAGACGACGGCGCGCCTCGGCTCGGCGTCTCTGACCGCACAAGTGCGGATTCGGAGTCAGGCCAGCTGCCCGCCTCGCTAGGAACTCGCCGGGTGGCAGCTCCTAACACGATGGAGCGAGACCGAATCGACCGAGGCCGGCAGGCGAAGGAGCGCTACGCGGAGACCGAGCACCCCCTGCCGGGCGCCCCGCTGGGCAGCATCGCGGAGCTGAAGCTGCTGGGCCGCGCGGCCGTGGCGGGCGTGCCGATGGCCCTGGAGGCGCCTCGCGGTGGGATGACGCGCGACGCGGCCGAGTGGGACGATATCGTGGGGCATCTTGTGGCAGAGCTTCGAGCCCGCGCGGCACGCTGAGCGAAGAATCGTGGTCTGGCCGGCCCCGATGTCGGGGGTGGGGGACGCTGTGCGCCTTCGTCCTCCGCCACCCAGACCGACGCCGCGCGCAAGCGCTTGCGCGGGCGCGCCCGCCAGCTAGCGGTGGTAGCTCACTC
>JAPUHK010000160.1 GCA_027297745.1 Planctomycetota bacterium
CTCCAACAACTTCAGCGCCGCCTAGGTGGGCTGGACGCCTCTGCTCCAGGGGAAATGGATCGGCCACTACCGCGTGACCTGGTGGCACCTGGACGAGTCCGACACCCAGGCCGCCGACGACGGATTCGCCTTCGCTATGGACCAGGAGATCCTGGACGGCGTGATCTTCTTCTTCACCTACCAGACGCAGGACACCAACCGCACCCAATCGCGCCAGATGCTCACCACCGGATTCGGTATCGACGGGCCCCTGGGCCAGGTGGACGACTTCGCGGGCATGGGCGTCGCCTGGGGCGATCCGTTCAACGACGCGCTCACCGATCAGTTCGTGATCGAGATCTTCTACCGCATCCACGCCAGTCCGACGGTGGAGATCACGCCCGGGATCCAGGGGATCTTCGCCCCTTCGCTCAACGCCCAGGACGAGGTGATCGGCGTGTTCGAGATCCGCATCCGGATCTCGTTCTGAGCGCCGTCGCTCGCAGGGCGCGCCCTTGCGCGCGTTCGCCGGTTCCCCGATGATCGCCCACGGGCATGGCGGACACGGGTTCGGGGCAACTCCCGCGCAGGCCGGTCGACAGGGTCGTCGGGCCGTTCGTCCGCTTCCTGCACGTCGAGGCGGCCAGCGGCGTCGTTCTGCTCCTGTGCACGATCGCGGCCCTGATCGTCGCCAACTCCCGTTGGGCGGACGGTTTTCTGGGGTTTTGGGACACCCGGGTAGGTCTGCGCGTCGGCTCATGGGAGATGGTGCACTCGCTCAAGCACTGGATCAACGACGGCCTGATGGCGGTGTTCTTCTTCGTCATCGGACTCGAAGTGAAGCGCGAGATCGTGCTCGGCCAGCTGCGCGACATGCGCCGCGCGAGCCTGCCGATCGCCGCCGCGATCGGGGGCATGGTCGTTCCCGCGGGCGCTTACCTCGCCTTGCAGGGGGGTAAAGCCGGTGCGGACGGCTGGGGCATCCCCATGGCCACCGACATCGCGTTCGTCGTCGGCTGCATGGCGGTGCTGGGCTCGCGCATTCCGCCCGGCCTGCGCATCCTCCTGCTGTCCCTCGCCATCGCCGACGACATCGGCGCAATCCTCGTGATTGCGATCGGCTACACGGACGAGATCAGCCAAACGGCGCTGCTGCTCGCCTGTTGCGGTGTGGGCGCGATCTGGTTGCTGACGCGCATCGGCGTGCGCAGCGTTCCGGTGTACACGGTGTTCGGCGCCGGAGTGTGGCTCGCGTTTCACGAGTCCGGCGTGCACGCGACCATCGCCGGGGTGATCCTGGGCCTCATGACGCCCGCGCGCCCCTTGCTCGGCAAGGGGCTTTACGCGCAGGTCGCACAAAGGGCCGGGCGGGTTTTCAGCGGCGAGGGCTGGGCCGCGGACAAGCACCGCGCGCAGAAGGTGCGCGACATGGAGCACGCCACGCGGGAGACGCTTTCTCCCCTCGAGCGGCTCGAGTCGCGCCTGCACCCGTGGGTCGGCTTCGTGATCATGCCCGTCTTCGCGCTGGCGAATGCGGGTGTGACGGTGCAGCTTTCGGACTTCGGCGACCCCGTGGCCGCTGCCGTCATGGTGGGGCTCGTGATCGGAAAGCCTGTCGGGATCGTGTTCTTCGCGTGGCTGGCGGTGCGCATCGGCGTCGCCGCGTTGCCGCAAGGCGTGAGCTGGGGAGTGATGGCGGGCGGCGGGTGTCTGGCGGGGATCGGATTCACGATGGCGCTGTTCATCGCCGGTCTCGCGCTAGAAGGGGACCTGCTCAACGCCGCGAAGGTGGGCACCCTCGGGGCCTCGGCGGTGGCTGCAGCGCTCGGCATCACGCTGCTGGTGCTGTTGTTGCCGAAGCCCGGCGCGGCCGAACAATAGCGTCGCATAGTCCTTCGCGTTCGCTAGGATCTCGCCGCATGACTCGCAGCGAGCCGGGATTGCGAGGCGAGGGGCCGCTGATTGCCGTGGCCGTTCACAACGGGCACGCCATACGCGACGAGCTGGCAGGGCTCTTTGCCCTCTCCGAAGACGGCCGGCTGCGCGAGGAGGACCCTTACACCGGCGAATGGGCCGAAGTGGCCCCGACGAGCATCGTCGCACACCACTCGCGCTTCGAGGTGGACCTGAACCGCCCACGGGACAAGGCGGTCTACCGGCGTCCGGAGGATGCCTGGGGGCTGCCCGTGTGGAAGGAGGAGTTGCCTACGGCGGTCGTGGAGCGTTCGTTGGCCGAATACGACCACTTCTACGATCTCGCGCGCGAGACCCTGAGCGCCATAGCCCGCAGGTGGGGGCGCTTCGTGGTCTTCGACCTGCACACCTATAACCACCGGCAAGACGGCCCCGACGGGCCGCCGGCCGACCCCGACATGAATCCCGAGCTGAACCTCGGGACGGGCACGATGGACCGGACGCGTTGGGCGCCGGTCGTGGACCGCTTCCTGCACGACCTGCGCGCCTTCGACTTCAGGGGGCGCAGTCTTGACGTGCGCGAGAACGTGAAGTTCCGCGGCGGCCGGTTCAGCCGCTTCGTGCATGAGGAGTTTCCGGACACCGGCGTCTCGCTCGCCATCGAGTTCAAGAAGACCTTCATGGACGAATGGACCGGCGAGCGCGACCGCGCGCACTTCGACGCCCTCAAGGCCGCCCTCGCCTCGACCGTGCCCGGTGTCCTGGCCACCCTGAAGTAACTGTTACCTCAAATCTGCGGCACGCGTGCCGCGGGACAGACGGCACAACTCGTCTGCTTGCAGGACGATACGACGACCCTGAAGGGCAACAGTTGCGTGGATGACTGCGGCAGGCGTGCCGCAGAAACGCAGAAGCGCAGAACGGGGTCAGCCTTTGCGTTGGAGGAGTCTCGGCGGCGGGGGCGGGGAGCCGACGTACGAGGCGATGACGACGATGCGCTTCTGCTTGTGCAGCGCCGTCGCGTCGATGACCGTCGTGGAGTGGCGCTGGCCGGAGTAGATGTGCAGCTGGCGGGCCTTGCGGCTGTACCAGGGGATGTAATACTCGTCCCCCGGGTCCGCCGAGAACTTGATCGCCGCGTCGGTGCTGACTTTCGCCGCGCCCTCCGGATCGTGCTGCATCACACGGTTGAGCGCTTCCCGGTCCAACAGGTAGCGTCCGGGGCGTTTACCGGCGCAAGCGGCCGCGATCAGCAGTGCCAGCAGTAGCGGTCGAATCATGAGTCCTCCTTGTGGAGCAGGGAAAGCAGAGCGCGTTTCAAGGTCTCTTACCGAAGAGATCCGTCAGCCGCTCGGCGCAGTCCTCGCCGAGAAAATCATAGCGTTCGAGGGGGGGGCGCCGGAGCAGCGAGGGGTCGCCGTCCTCGCGCAGCGTAACCAACGCCTCGTGGATGCGCAGGCAGGCTTCCTTGGCCTCGATCTCCGGCTCCGTCAGCTCGATCACCGCGTCGATCTCCTCCTCCGGTGTGGGGAACAGCAGGCGCGGCGCCAGCGACTCGGTCATCGAGGGCGGATAGGCCAGCATGGCGAAGCGGATCTCCGGGTGCCCGAGTAGCGCGTGACGCAGTGCCCAGTGGGTCGCAATGTGGTCCGCATGCGCGTTCACGCCGCGCGGATCGTGGCCGATGACCACCTGCGGCTGCAACGCCTGCACGACCGCGTCGATCTTCCCCGCGACTTCGTCGAGTGCACAACGCGCCATGCGGCTGTCCGGCAGACGCTCCAGGACCAGGCCGTCGAGCTTCAGGACCTCCGCCACCTCCTGGAGACGCTGTTCGCGCAGGTCGCCGACTTCCGCGGGGCTCAGGCCGCGTTGCCGTCCCATGGACGAGGCCTCGCCGCGCGTGAGGCACAGCAAGACGGCGGCCCCGTCCGGGTCGGTGCCTACGCGTGCCAGCGTGCCGGCGCACCCGTAGGACTCGTCATCCGGGTGGGGGAAGACCGCGAGCAGCCGCCTGGACCTGGGCCGCAGGGCCTTCAGAGCGGCACTCGTACGGATCGGGGGCATTTCGGGAAACTACAGCATTCCGCGGTCGAGCGTACGACCGCGCCGCGGCGGTACAATCCGGCCGCCTGCGTGAGCGCGGGGGCGATGAGCGCACCTCGTGGGCCGCGGACGCAAGGAGGGAGCGGAATGCGAAAGTGGATGGTCGCATGGGCCGGAGCTTGCCTCGTGCTGTGCCTGCCGCTCACAGCGGCGCGGGCCGAAGAAGACGAGAACCTGCGCGAGTTGAAGCAGGCCGAACGCCAGATCAAGGAGCTCAACGCGCACGCCGCGGAGCTGGAAGCGGACGGGCAGCACGACAAGGCGGCGGAGTACCGCGCCAAGGCGAAGAAGCTCTACGGGCGCATCAAGCGTGCCCAGAAGAGGATGAAGAAGGAGCGCGCTAAAAAGCACAAGCGCGGCGGGGACCTGATCAACACGCTGGAAGGCCTGGAACACGGCATCGTAGCGCTGCGCAAGCTCGGCAAGAAGGAAGAGGCGGCGCACCTGCAGGAGATCGCAGCAGGCGTGCGGCGCAGGATCAACGGCGGCAACAAGAAGAAGCGCGGCGGTAACGAGCGGGAGCTGGCGAAACACCACGTCGAGACCCTGCGCCTGGCCATGCACGCTTTCCAGGAGGCGGAGAAGCGGGAGTGGGCGGAGCAGATCGAGCATGCCATCCACGCGCGCGAGCTCGGGCTCGAAGGACGGCGCGACGAGGAGGCGATCCACATGCGCAAGACGGCACCCAGCGACGGTCATCTGGCCGAGTTGCTGCACGTCGCCGCCAAGTACTACAGCGAGTGGGGCCGCCCGGACCGGGCCGAGCGCGTGGCCAAGCTGTCCGCGTGGTTCGGCCACCGCTGGAACGATCAGAAGGCAGGCAAGAAGAAGCGTGAACGCGCCGGGCGCCGGGCGCGCGATCGTGAACACGGGGAGCGGCGGCATCGCGAGCGGGATCGCCGCGGGCCGGACGACCGCATGCAGGCGGCCATGGAGCGCATCGAGCGCCTCGAGGAGCGCA
>JAPUHK010000161.1 GCA_027297745.1 Planctomycetota bacterium
AACAAGTCGCGCCAGTGGTCCTCCGGCGAGTTGCGAGTCCCGGAGCCCGGCGTCGCGGTGCTCTTGGGCATCGCCCTCGGGGCGTTTGCGCTACGCCGCCTGCGCCGCCGCTCCTGACCGGCGCAAGCGGTCCTCCTGACCTGGCGCTTTCGGCTAGTCTATCCAGCCGCCCATGTCGATCGCCTACGAACAGCCGCTGCGCGGCGCTTTGCACGTGCCCGAGGGCGACGGGCCGTTTCCCACGGTCGTCATCGCGCACGGCTTCAAGGGGTTCATGGGGTGGGGGATGTTCCCCTGGATCGCCGATCAGCTTGCGGACGCCGGCTTTGCGGCCGTGCGCTTCGACTTCTCGGGCAACGGCGTGGATGCGGCCGGCGACTTCACGGACCTCGAAGGCTTCAAGGCCAACACCCTGAGTCGCGAGCAACAAGACCTGCGAGCGCTGTTCGATGCGATCGCTGCGGGCGCGGATCCGTTCGGCGGACGTTGCCGGCCAGGGCGCATCGGAATCTTGGGCCACAGCCGCGGCGGCGGTGGCGTGATCCTGTACGCGGCAGGGGATGAACGCGTAGCCGCGGTGGTCACGCTGGCGGGCGTCGCCTACGCCTCTCGCTTTCCGCCGGAGGCGCGCGCGACGGCGGAGGCACAGGGCTACTTCGAGGTGCTGAACGCGCGCACCGGGCAGCAGCTACCGGTCGGGCTGGAGTACTTCCGCGACGCCGAGCAGCACGACGTTCAGGCGGCCGCCGCCGGGCTTGCCCAGCCTCTGCTGTTGGTGCACGGGACGGACGACGAGGCGGTCAGCGTGACCGACGCCCATCTCCTGCAGCAGGCCACCGGGGGCCGCGCCCAGCTACTCGAGATTGGGGGCGCCGGCCACACCTTCGGCGCCGTGCATCCTTTCCAGGGTCCCACCCCGGACCTGGAACGGGCCACGGGGGCCGTTGCGAGCTTCTTCGCGCAACATCTCGCCGCAGAGGCCGCGCCCGCCTAGACATAGAGGCTCTGCGCCCGGTCGCCATCTCGCACCCCGGCCGAGAGCTCCGCGAGACAGTGACAGCCGATCTCCATGCAGTACAGTACGGGGTTTCCGTGCAGAACCTGCGCAACGTCGCTCTCGTGGCCCACGTCGACCACGGCAAAACCACCCTGGTGGATCAGATGCTCCGCCAGTCGGGGGTCTTCCGCCCCAACCAGGAGGTGGCCGACCTGATCATGGACTCCGGCGAGCTGGAGCGCGAGCGCGGCATCACGATCCTGGCCAAGAACACGGCCATCCACTGGGGCGGGACCAAGATCAACATCGTCGACACCCCCGGCCACGCCGACTTCGGCGGCGAGGTCGAGCGGGTCATGCAGATGGTGGACGGCGTCCTGCTGCTGGTGGACGCCTACGAGGGCCCCATGGCGCAGACGCGCTTCGTGTTGCGTAAGGCCTTCGAGAACGGTCTCAAGCCGATCGTGGTGATCAACAAGGTCGATCGCCGGCACGCCCGGCCCACCGAGGTGCTGGACGAGATCATCAGCCTCTTCTGCGAGCTGGATGTGGCCGACCACCAGCTCGATTTCCAGACGCTGTACGCCTCGGGCCGCGAGGGGTGGGCCACGCGCAGCATGGCCGATGAGCCGCGCGACCTGCGGCCGCTGTTCGAGGCCATTCTCGAGGGCCTGCCGGCCCCCCGCGGCGACCCGGCTGCCGTGCTGCAGATCCCCGTAGCTGCAATCGACTACGACCCTTACGTCGGCCGCACGGCCATCGGCCGGATCCAGGCCGGCACGCTGCGGCGCGGCGACACCGTGGGTCTGGTGGGCCGCGACGGCAAGCTGCGCACCGGCACGCCCGAGAGGCTCGTGGTCTTCGAGAACCTCGGCAAAATCGAGGTGGACGAGGTGGCGGCCGGCGAGATCTGCGCCGTGGTGGGGCTGGAGGGCGTCGAGATCGGCGACACGATCACCGATCCGCGAGACCCTCGGCCGGTGCCGGCGGCGGTGGTGGAAAAGCCCACGTTATCCGTCGTGTTCACGATCAACACCTCCCCGCTGGCGGGGCAGGAGGGCCCTCACGTCCAGAGCCGCAAGATCCGCGAGCGGCTGTACCGCGAGACCGAGTCGGACGTAGCCCTGCGCGTGGAAGACACCGCAAGTGCCGACGCCTTCAAGGTTTCCGGCCGCGGCGTGCTGCACCTGGGGATCCTGGTCGAGAAGTTGCGCCGCGAGGGGTACGAGTTTGCGGTCGGCAAGCCTGAGGTCATCCTGCGCGGCGGCGAGGAGCCGTTCGAGCGGGTCACGATCGACGTGCCCGAGGAGCACAGCAGCACGGTGGTATCCATGCTGCTCAGGCGCCACGGCGAGCTGCAAAACCTGGAAAACCGGAGCGGGCACGTGGTCCAGGAGTTCATTGTGCCTGCACGCGGCCTGATCGGGCTGCGCACGCGGCTCTTGACCCGCACCAGCGGCGAAGCTGTGTTGCAGACGCTGTTCGAAGGCTACGGCCCGAAGCGCGGGCCGATTGCGGGCCGTATCAACGGCGTCCAGGTCTCGATGGAGGAGGGCAAGGTGGTGGGCTACGCCTTGTTCAATCTGGCGGATCGCGGGCTCCATTTCGTCCGCCCCGGCGACCCGGTGTACCCCGGGATGATCGTGGGGGAGCACTGCCGCCCCGGCGACATCGTCGTAAACCCTTGCAAAACAAAGAAGCTAACGAACGTCCGCGCCTCGGCCTCGGACGACAACATTATCCTCACGCCGCCGCGCGTCTTCAGCGTGGAGGAAGCGCTCGAGTACATCGACGGCGACGAGCTAGTGGAGGTCACGCCCAAGTCGCTGCGCCTGCGCAAGCGCATCCTGAGCCAGAGCGAGCGCCGCAAGGTCGCGCGCACCGCTGCCCGGTCCTAGGTTTGCATCGGTTCGCGCGCGGACCATCTACCGCGCCAAAAGCGCGCGCAACACCGCTTTCGACTACCCCCTTGGGGGGGTGTGCGCGCGAAAGCGCTCGTTTGTGTGGAACCGTGCCATCCACGGCGTAGCGATGTTTTCCACGCCGCGGCCTTTTTGGATTGTGGAGAAATTGCTGATCTCCCGGCACGTCCAGCATTCGAGCCAAGCGTCCCGTGAAGACGATGTGGATAACCCGTGGGTAGCCGTTTTGGCTCTCAGGTAGGCACCAGGGTTGCACTTGCGGCGGACCTCAATCATCCGGTGTTGCCAGTGGGTGCAGCGCCAGATCGATCCTTGAAAAGTTCGGTGTCGGGTGCTGGAAGTGACTTGGTGCACCGCAGCGAGCTGCGGGCTGAACTCCGGTCGGGCGCGAGGCGTTCCTAAGAGGCATCGGGAGGCGAGCTCTCCCACCGCCGAGGTGAAGCCATATGCCCGGAGCGTTTCAAGCCCTAAGAAGCCTGCAGGAATCGGAAAGGTGCAAAACCCCATGAGGGCCGGCAGCCTCGAGAGAGGCAAGCCAATTTCGCCGGATATCAACCCCTGAAGCCCCGCCCGGAAGCGGAACCGTAGGGAGCGCTTCCGGCCGGAAGGGCACGAGGGGCAGGAGCGGGAAGCCGCTCTCCGTCGGCGGAGGGGAAAGCCCTGGAGGGGAGAACACCCAAGAAGGCAAGGTTCGGCGGGCCACCGCCTCGGTGGTGGCTTCACGTTCCCCTTCCCAGCCGTACAAACCTCTGAAGTCGCGGCAACTCGGCCTTGTGCCGGGCGGCGGAACGACAAGAGAGGCGAGGCCCCGAGAGGGTGCCCAGTTGGTTGGAAGGAGCAAGGCCTTGAAGGGAGAACCCCAAGAGCGCTGCGGCGGACTTGTTCCGTCGCCAGGCCGGGTGGAGTGAAAGCCGTCGGGAGGGTAATCAAACCCTGAGGACGGAAGGTGCCGGGGCTGGCCGCCTCGGGTTAGCCGAATCCGCCCGGTTGGTAGCGTGCTGTAGGGGCCGGGATCCCATGAGAGCCGTCTCTCGCCTCCGGGCGGGAGGCAGGGCTTCGGTGCCAGTTCACTTCGAAGGCAGGCCCAAGAGCAAGAGGGAATTCGCAGGCGCTTCGGCGTAGCTGCGAAGAGCCCGGTTAGGGAAGACCCCACGGTGTAGAAACGCGAAGGGGGGGCGCTGAACCAAATAGGCGCTACCGGCCGGGTCCCAGGCCCTGGAGTTCAGGCCAATGCCATGGAAGTGCGGCGCGCCGTCCGGTGACGGGCGGCCGCCCGCGCCGAAGTCCCCCGGATGCTCTGGAGGGACACGCCGGTCGCTCCAGCCCCGATGCCGTTTTTCTAAATTGACGCCCTCACTGTCCGACGCGGTCGTGACGAGCCTCCTCCGACATGGCCGCGTCACTTTATTTAAGAGTTGCCAGCTACCAGCCGTCAGCTGTCAACGCAGTGCAAGTGGCATGGCACCCGGCATCCTCTGGTCTGACCTCCGCTTGGCCGGGCGGAGCCCACTGTGGCCATCCGACCCCCTGTTGCAAGCTGATAGCTGATAGCTGATGGTTGATAGCTATCCTAGGGGCGCCATGGGGGACCCCCTCCTCGAGTACCGCGATCGCTTCCCGATCCTGGACAGCACCTGCTACCTGATCAACAACTCGCTCGGCGCCATGCCGGCCGAGGTTCGGGAACGCATGCAGGCTTACGCCGATATCTGGGCCACGCGCGGCGCGCGCGCCTGGGCCGAGG
This sequence comes from Planctomycetota bacterium, assembly GCA_027297745.1. Lineage (GTDB taxonomy): Bacteria > Planctomycetota > PLA2 > PLA2 > PLA2 > JAPUHK01. The sequence goes on from JAPUHK010000161.1 coordinate 4,664, forward strand.
ACTGGTGGGAGATGGCCGTGGGCGTGGGCGACCGGGTCGCGCCCTTGCTGGGCGCCGAGAAGGGCACGGTATCCATGCACACGAACGTGAGCCTGGCCACCGCGGTCTTCCTCTCCTGCCTGGACGGGAGCGGCGCGCGGCGCAAGATCGTCACCACCGCGTTGCAGTTCCCCTCCGTGCTCTATGTGCTGGAGGGTTGGTGCTCCGAGCGCGACGTGCGGCTCGAGACCGTCGCCTGCCGGGACGGGATCGGCGCCGATCCGCAAGAGCTGCTCGACGCCATCGACGACGAGACGCTGGTTGTCTCGGTCAGCCACGTCGAGTTCAAGAGCGCTTTCATCAACGACGCGCAGGCTATCGCCCGGCGCTGCCGGGAGAGCGGAGCGCTTCTGTTGCTCGACGTTTTCCAGTCGGCCGGCACCGTTCCGATCGAAGTAGAGGAGTGGGGCGTCGACGCGGCCGTCGGAGGGTGTTTGAAGTTCCTGTGCGGCGGACCCGGCAACGTCTTCCTCTACGTCGATCCGGCCGTGGCGTACACGCTCACGCCGCGCCTCACGGGTTGGATGGCGCACCCCGCGCCCTTCGCCTTCGCGCCGCCGCCGATGCGGCACCGCACGGACGCCTTCCGCTTCCTGAACGGCACGCCGCAGATCCCCTGCCTGTACGCCGCGCGCCCCGGCCTCGACATCCACAACGAGATCGGGATCGCGGCCATCCGTGCGAAGTCGATGCGGCTGACCGCGCTTCTGTACGAGGGCGCCCATGAGCGCGGCTGGAAATGCACGGCGCACACAGACCCGCAGCGGCGCGGCGGAACGGTGGCCGTGGACGTGCCGCACGGCGAGCTTGTGGCCAAGGAGCTCAACGCCCGCAACGTAGTGGTGGACTACCGCCCGGGCGCCGGCATCCGCATCGCGCCGCACTTCTACAACAGCGCTGAGGAGTGCCGGCGCGCGCTCACGGAGATCGACGAGATCTTGGCAAGCGGCGCCTACAAGCGGCACGACTCGGCCGGAGGGGCCTCGCCGACATGATCTACGACATCAGTCCGGAGATCGATCCGGCGCTGGCCGTGTGGCCGGGCGACACGCCGTTCTCGGTGCAGGAGGTCCTGCGCCTCGAGGACGGTGCCTCGGTCAACCTGTCGACGATCACGCTCAGCTGCCACACCGGCGCGCACGCCGACGCTCCCAACCACTATGCGCAGGGGGCGCCCGGCATCGACGGCTTGGCCCTGGAACCGTTCCTGGGTCCGTGCGTCGTGCTCGACGTGCGCCCCGAGGACGGGTTGATCCGCCCGGCGCACGTTGCGGCCCTCGACGTGAGCGAAACACCGCGGGTCCTGTTCCGCACGCAGGACGGTTTCGACCGCCGGAAGTTCCCGGAGCGGTTCAGCGCTCTCACCGCGGAGCTGGTGGACGACCTGGCCGCCCGCGGCGTAGTGCTGATCGGCCTGGACACGCCGAGCGTCGATCCGTTCGACTCCAAGGAGCTTCACGCCCATCATGCGCTGGGTAGGCACGGTGTCGTCAACCTGGAGAGCCTGGATCTGAGCGCCGTGCCGCCAGGACGCTACGAGCTGATCGCGTTGCCGCTGCGGCTCAAGGGCCGCGACGCAAGCCCCGTGCGCGCGATTCTGCGCACGGTACCCGACGCGAGGTCATAGAATCGGGCCGCCGCCGGTGCGGCGGGAGGCGGGCCATGAAGCACTGCGTCCTGATTCTCTGCTGCCTGTTCCTCTGGGAAGGAGGTCCCGTACTTGCCCAGCAGGGCTGCGGTTGCGGGGAAGACGACGAATCGACCCTGGAGGAGGGACCCGGCTGCGAGTCCGACGAGGAGGAGCTGCGGCAGCCTACGCCGCCGAAGGCGGAGAACAAGCAGCCGCCCCCGCGGCGGAAGGTCGAGCGCCCGCTACAGGAACAGATCAACGAGGCGATCGAGAAGGGGATCGCCTTCCTCGAGTCGCGGCAGCTCAAGGACGGATCGTGGGGTCCCTGCATCGCCACGGGCAAGTACGGAAACCCCAGCTCCCGCGAGCGCAGCAAGTGTTACACCACCGGACCCACGTCGTTCGCCATCTTCACGCTGGCCAAGTGCGGAGCCGACAAGAAGGACAAGGCGGTCAAGCGCGGCCTCAGGTGGCTGCGCAAGAAGGCGCGCCGGGGCCGGGACCAGACTACGAACCCCGGCGACCACAGTTACTCGAGCTACGAGTCCGCATCGGTCGTGCTCATGCTCGAGGCGCTCAACCATCAGGCCCCGAAGCGGGGCAAACCAGAGCATCGCAAGGTCAGCGACAAGCCCACGAAGCCGCCCAAGGGCAGTCGCTTCGTCAAGGACGACTGGAAATGGATGCACGAGCGCATCCGGCACATTCTCGAGTGCCAGAACGACCGCGGCGGCATGCGCTACTGGACGAGGAGCAGGAAGAAGGACCTCTCCGCGACGCAGTTCAGCCTGCTCGCGATGCGTGCGGCGTCGCGTGCCGGCTATCCCATCGACCAAAAGCACTGGCTGTGGGCAACGAGCTACGTTCGCAAGATCGCCGCGTCGGACGGCTCTTTCCCCTATCAGGCCGGTGACAAGACCAACCTGGGCATGACCGCCGCGGGGATCGCCTGCATGGTGATCGGGAAGGAGCAGATGGAGCTGCTCGGGTACCGCGTGCCGGGCTGGATCGACCCCTATCTGAAGCGGTCGTTCGAGTACCTGGGGCAGAACTTCGATCTGAGCAAGAAGCAGGGCGGCCGCTGGCACTACCGCTACTACTACCTATATGGAATCGAGCGCATCGGCGACCTCACCGGGCGCAAGGAGATCGGCGGCAAGGACTGGTACGTTCGCGGAGCCAAGGTGCTGCTCAAGGAGCAAATGCAGGGGGGCGGCTGGACCGACCGCAGCTGCATGGACCCGGAAGACACGCTCGGCACCTGCTTCGCCCTGCTGTTCCTGAAGAAGGCCACCATTCCCGCGGTCACCCTGTCTGAGTAGCCCTGCGCCGGCGCAGGGGCGTCCGCCGTCAGCTGAGAGTGGCCGTCGGGCCACGAAGTGCCCCGTTCCGGGCATGCGGGCGAATTCCGAATTTGGCTTGGGGTCAAGGCTCCGTAGAATCGATGTGTTAGCCAGGCGGCCGCCTTCCCATGGCCCGCCTCCCGAGGAGTCCGAGCCCATGAAGCACTACCTCTTGACCCTCACCCTCTTGTGGCTTGCATGCGGCCTGATGGCCGCCCCGGCGCACGCTCAGGACGGCTGCGGCGGCAAAGACGACGAGTCGGAGCTCGAAGACGAGGACGGCTGCGGCTGCGCCGAGCTCGAGGAGGAGTGGGAGGAGACCGGCCGCAACTCGGCCGGTCAGAAGGAATACAAGAAGAAGGGGGACGGCTCGGACGAGAACGCGCCCAAGCTGAAACGTGACCTGCAGACGCGCGTCAACGAAGCCATCGAGAAGGGCGTCGCGTGGCTCAAGAAGAAGCAGGGGCCGGACGGTTCGTGGGGTTCCTGCACCTCCAGTCAGAGCTACAGCGGCGAGAAGCGCAAGCGGAGCTGCTATTTCTCAGGCCCGACCACGTTCTCTCTCTACACGCTCAGCAAGTGCGGCGTGAAGAAGCGGGACAAGTCGATCCAGAGCGGCTACCGCTGGGTAAAGAAGAAGTACCGTAAGACGCAGGCCTGGAACGACAAGACGGGCAAGAAGCGCGGTTTCAGGTCGCCGCCCGACCAGGTGTCGTACGAGGTCTCCTCGCTGATGCTCATGCTGGAGGCGATGAGCCAGCGCAGCTCCAAGCTCACGGGCAAGCACAAGAAGCGCCGTCTGCACACGGACAGCCCGAGCAGGCCGCCCCTGCGGAGCAAGTTCAGCAAGGACGATTGGAAGTGGCTGCACCAGGGCGTCATCTTCCTCACGGTGGGCAACCGCAGCAGCAAGGGCGGCATCCAGGGCTGTCAGAACGCCGCGCCCGGCGGCGGCTGGCGCTACGGCCCGCGCAACGGCGACCAGGACCTGAGCGCCACGCAGTTCGCGCTACTCGGGCTGCGCGCCGCTTCCCAGGCCGGATATCCCGTCAAGGAGAAGGTCTGGCGCACGGCGCTGAACGGCGTGCGGCAGCACAGAGCGGGCGGCGGCGGATACAGCTATCGCAAGGGTGAGGGCTGGAGTGCCGGCATGGACGCGTGTGCGCTCGGCAGCATGATCATCTGCAAGGAGCAGTTGGAGTTGTTGGGTGCGCCGGTCCCCGCGTGGGTCGACGGACACATCAAGGCCGCGATGAAGCACCTCGACGAGGTCTTCGACGTCCAGCACAACAAGGGCGCCCACCACGGCAGTGCGTACCACTACTACTACCTGTACGCGGTCGAGCGCGTCGGAGACCTGACCGGGCGCAAGGAGTTCGCCGGCAAGGATTGGTACGTGCGGGGAGCCGAGTTTCTGCTCGCGCAGCAGCACGGCGACGGCAGTTGGACCGACGCCACCTGCATGCCGCCGAGGGACACGCTCGGCACCTGCTTCGCGCTGCTGTTCCTCAAGAAGGCGACGATGCCCGCGGTCACCCTTTCGGAATAGTCAGACCGGTCGCCGTCAGGCGACGATCGAGCAGCCACCGTCCACGATCAGCGTCTGGCCGTGGATCATCTTGCTCAGGTCAGAGGTCAGGAAGAGCACGGCGTCCGCCATGTCCCCCGGTGTGACCAGCCGCCCGGCCGGCGTGCGCTCCAGCGAGTTCTCCAGGATCTGCTCACGGTTCGGGAAGAACTTGAGCGCGTCGGTGTCGATCGCGCCGCCCGAGACGACGTTCACGCGCACCCCTTGCGCGGCGTTCTCGATCGCGAGGTGCCGCACGAGCGACTCGAGCGCTGCCTTGGAGGCGCCGACCGCCCCGTAGTACGGGATCGCGTGCGTGGCGCCGAGGCTCGAGACGGCCACGATCGAGCCGCCCCGGTCGCCCATCAGCTCCATGGCGCCCTTGGCCAGCGGGATCAGCGCGCGGGCGTTGATGTCCATTGTCCAGCGCCAGTCCTTCTCGCGCAGCTCGATGACCGGCTTGAGCACGCCGAGTGCGGCGTTCGAAACCAGGATGTCGAGCCGCCCGAACTCCTCCTTGATGGTCTGGAACAGGCGCGCCAGGTGCTCGTCGTCGGCGACGTTGGCGCGCACCGAGATGGGCTCGGGCCCGCCGACCGCCGCGATCAGCTTCTCGGCTTCCGCCGCAGCTTCGCGGTTGCGCAGGTAGTTGAAGCAGACGCGCGCGCCATGCTCGGCCAGCCGTATGCAGATCGCGCGGCCGATGCCCCTGGAGCCGCCCGTCACCAGCACGAACTTACCCGTGAGGTCGATGAGCGATTTCGCCATAAATGCCGTTCCTGGCGGAGGTTCCGAATCCTACGGAAACGGTCCCCTGTTTACAATGCCCGCCGTGCCCAGCGACTTTACCACCACGGCTAAGCTTCACACGTCGGTGCGCGTGCCCGTGGAGCGCCGCGGCGCGCCGCTCGTGATCGCGCTTCACGGCAAGGGGATGCGCGCCAAAGGATTCGAGCGCTGGCTCAAGCCCGGCATCGATGCCGGCGGTGCCTCCTGGTGGGTGCCGCGCGGCATCTTTCCATACGAGCTCGAAAACCGCCGCATCGGCTACGCCTGGTACGTGTGGGACGGGACTCAGGAGGCGCTCAAGGCCTCCATGGACGAGGCGCGCGAGTACCTCGTGGGCTTGACCGAGGCGGCCGTGCGTCGCCTGCGCCCTTCGTCCGTGACCCTGCTCGGTTTCAGCCAGGGCGGCTACCTGGGGTCGTATCTCGCGCTGAGCAGGCCGGACCTTTACCAGGGGCTCGTGTGCAGCTGCGGGCGTCCCAAGGCGGAGTTCGTCGCCGACCTGGCGGCGGCAAAGGATCTGCGCGTGCTGATCCAGGTCGGCGAGCACGACCGGGCCGTCTCGCCCGAGCTGATGGAAAAGGGAACGCGGCCGCTGTTGGACGCCGGGCTCACAGTCGACGTGCGCACCTACGACGCAGCACACAAGCTGACGGCCGAGATGGCGCGCGACGCGGCGGAGTTCGTGCGCTGATGGAGCCGGTGCGGCTGCGCGGCCACAACCTGCTGTGTATCCAGGGCTTCGTCGGCAAGGGCTACTCGCCTGAGTTCGTGGACAACATGACGCGCGTCGTGGACGCGCTGCACGCGGACCCGCAGACCGAAGTACGCGTCGTCGCCGAGCCTGACGCGCTGTGCGATGCCTGCCCGAACCTGTCGCAGCACGGTTGCGAATTGCATGGTCCCGGGACCGAGCGCGGCATCGTCTTCCAGGACCGCGACGTGCTGCACCGTCTCGGCATCGGCGACGGGGAGACGTTGACCTGGGGGGTGATCCTCGAGCGCATCCTCGCGTCGGTGGCGCCGGATGATCTGGACGACATCTGCGGTGCGTGCCCGTGGCTGCCGCTGGGGCACTGCAAGGCCGGTCTGCGGACGCTGAGGGGAGCGAATCGCCAAGAAGCCAAGGGAGCCAAGATCGATGTGTAGGGTCCTGGTCTCGATCCTCTTGCTCGCGGCTCCGGCGTGGGCCGTGGAGTCGGAGATCAGGAAGAGCGTGAAGCTGCGACCGGGCCTCATGCGCATCCGCGAGCCGCTGCGGGTGGTGGCGGACGGGATCACCGTAGACCTCGGCGAGGCGGAAATCGTGGGCTGCAATCCCGAGCAGATGCCGGACACCTACACCGGCATCGGACTGATCGTCGAGGGCCGCAAGAACGTCACGATCAAGGGCGGCAAGATGCGTGGCTTCAAGTGCGCCATCCTGGTCAAGGACTGCGAGAAGGTTGTAATCGAGGGTGTGGATGTCTCGCGCAACTTCCGGCAGCGGTTGAAGTCGACGCCCGAGCGCGAGGACCCCACGGACTGGTTGCGCCCGCACGACAACGACAACCAGGAGTGGCGCAAGAAGTACGGCGCGGGAATCTGTTTGGAGAACTGCAAGCAGTGCGTGATCCGCGAGTGTGTGGGCAACAAGCAACAGAACGGCGCCCTGCTCGACCGCTGCACCGACTGCCAGGTCTACGACAACGACATGTCGTTCAACTCGGGCTGGGGCATCGCCCTGTGGCGGTCATCGAGAAACATTGTGAGCCGGAACAATTTCGATTGGTGCGTGCGCGGCTACAGTCACGGCGTCTACGACCGTGGTCAGGACAGCGCGGGCATCCTGGTCTTCGAACAGTGTTTCGGGAACCGTTTCATCTTCAATTCCGCCACCCACGGCGGGGACGGGTTCTTCCTGTACGCCGGGGAGGACACGCTAAGGAAGACGGGGAGGGGCGGTTGCAACGACAATTACGTCCTCTCGAACGACTTCAGCCACGCCGTTGCGAACGGGATCGAGGCGACCTTCTCCGCACGCAACCTATTCGAGCAGAATCGGTGCGACGACTGCCGGTATGGCATCTGGGCGGGCTACAGCTACGAGAGCAGGTTCCTGAGGAACACGATGGCACGCTGCTCGATTGCCGGGATCGCGATCGAGCACGGATCGAAGCACTTCATAGCCGGGAACTGGTTTTCCGACAACCCCGTCGGAATCTCGCTTTGGTGGGATGACGACAAGGACCTGCTGTCGAGCAAGTTTGCCGAGGTTCAGCACTGCCGCTCGGAAGAGTACGAGTTGCTGAACAACTCGTTCGTCCGCGACAAGATCGCCGTCCGCCTGCGCGACACATCCAAGGTTCGCGGTCGGTGGAACGAGTACGACGAGGTTGGGGGCGTCTTGCACGAGCTCGGCACGTGCGAAGCAGTGGACGTCAATCAAGAGACCGCGGAGACGGTTCAGGATTGGCAGCGCAACAGGCGCCTGGCGGCTCCGGGCAGCCGGCGATGGCGACTGCCAGAAGGCGCGTTGCGCGGGCGGAAGTACATTATGGTCGACGAGTGGGGGCCGCTCGACCCGACTGAATCGGCGGTCTTCCCAAAGCGCGTCGTTGCCTGGGAGGAGTGCGCATTCCACGTGTTGGGGCCCGCGGTTGAGTACGAAGTTGTGGAGTTGGCCGGCGAAGTCACGCTCGACAAGGGGCCGAAGACGTTGCGCGTTCGACCCACCACCAGCGGCGCCACGCTTTTTACCGCGAAGGTGAGGGTGGGGGGGAAGGAGTTCCCGATCGAGGGCACGGTCCTGCGCGCGGAGTGGAATGTCCGCTTTTGGAAGTGGCAGAAGGACCCGCGCGAGGATGCGGACGCGTGGACGAAGCTCTTGGCGACGCAGCCGCTGCACGAGCTGAAGACCGGCAAGCTCGACTTCCGCGGGCAGCACGAGGCGCCGGCGAAGAAGGTGCCGGGAGACGGCTTAGCCACGCGGGCCGTGACGAAGATGAAGCTGC
>JAPUHK010000162.1:0-20000 GCA_027297745.1 Planctomycetota bacterium
GATCCGGACCAGGTCGTCGAAGGGTACGTGCGCCGCCCGTAGGGCGCTAGCCGCCGGAGACGCGCGGCTTGGCGTTCGAGATGTCCGACACTCGGAAGTGGATCCGGTTGCGGGCGATCTCCGCCTTCATCTCGAGCGCGCGCTCGTTGATGGGGTCGTACAACAGCACCTTGTAGACGTAGAGCACGGCGCGCTTGTAGCTGCGCTGGTCCAGGTAGACCTCCGCGGCCGCGAGATAGCAGGCCACGATGTCCTTCTCGATGCGGTCGTATTCCTTGCGCAGCTTCTCCCGGTCCAACACCGTGAACTGCGGATCCATGCGGCGCATGCGGCGCAGGTACGTGCGTGCCTTCTTGTAGTGCGCGACGGCGCTCTGCCGTTCCTCGACCAGCCGCTTGCGCACGCGCGAGACGACGCCCTTGCCGGCGGCCTCCAGGCCCGCCGCCTTGAGCTCGTCGGCCTTGCGCAGCTCCTTGTCCTTCTTCTTGCGGATCTTGGCGAGCCTCTTCTTGAGGTCTTTGAGGGCGGCTTCGTCCGCCACCTGACGCTCGTTGGACTGCTGCTGCAGCGCGCTCTTCTCGATCTGAGCGACCAGCGTCTTGATCAGCGGCTCGTAAGCCGTGTTGATGACGTGGTCGGGGTAGCGCTTCTTCAGCTGCTTGATGGCCCCGAGCGTGACCGCCGGCTCTTCGCCCTTCTCGAGGCAGCTCTCGACCTTGGACGTGAGCATGTCCACTTCGGCATCTCTCAGGTCGGCAGCGCGCTTCTCGAAGGCGTCCTCACCGAGCGCGCCGAGCGCCAGGGCGACCTCGAGCTCCTCCTGTGCCTGCGGGTAGAGGTGCAGCGACAGGGCGAACTCCGCCAGGACCAGGTGAGCGGCGCCGTCGTCATAGGCGCTGAGCGACTTGCGTGCGCGGAAGGCGGACTCGGGAGCGAGCTCGGTCCACTTGACCTTCCGCTCGGTCTTACCCTTGCCCAGCGTGACCGTCTCGTCGTCTCCGCCTGAGACGGTTGCCGTGACTTTCTTGCCGTCCTTGAACGTGAGCTCGAGGCTCTCCTCCGCGACGGCTGCGCCGCAGAGGGCCAGAACCAGGATCCAGGCGCGCATCTTCATATCCTCTCCTAATATAACGGCGCCTGGGCGGCACTTTCCGATGGCATTCGCTCCCCTTCTCTTGACGGCCTTTCTGTGGGGATCCATAGAGATCGACGCCGTGCGCCTGCTGGTGGACGGCTTGCACTCCTACGATCTGGAGCGCATGGTGGTGGAGGCCCGGCCGGGCGCCGAAGGGCTCGAAGTGCAATGCGACTTGACGCTGCGGGCCACACGCGCTGCGGCCCCCAGCTTCTTCCTGTCGACCTTCGTGCAGGACCTGGAGGTGACCCGGAACGGCAAGGTCGTGGTGGCCCGATTGGGAACGGGCGGCCTGGAGGAGTTCCTGCGCAAGCTGGAGCCCAAGAGCGGCATCGCGCCGACGCTGCTCACGCTCTTGCCCGACCCGTTGCCGGCGGCGGGAGAGAGGATGACGTTCCGCCTGCGGTACCGCTGGAAGCCCCCGGGCGGGATGCACTTTTACGCCGACGCGAAGGGCGTGCAGACGCACAACTTCGGCTTCTGGCTGCCCGCCATGGCGGACGAGCTGTTCGACGCTTCCATCCGCGTGCTGCCGCCCGACGGCATGACGGCCGTGGCCTCCGGCTACCCGGAGGCCGACGTCGAAGGTGCGCTCACGTTTCGGACCAAGGAACCGGTGCAGGTGCTCTCGCTCGTGGTGGGGAGCTTCAAGGTGCACGAGTCCAGGGCCGGCGGGCGCACGCTGCGCGTGCTGCTGCCGCCCGACGCGCAACTCGACCCGGCGCGCGTGAGCGCCGATTGGGCCGCGCTGCTGAAGATCCTGGAGGGGTGGTTCGGGCCGGCCCCCGGCGATCCGCTGACACTGCTGTTCGAGCCGCGCGACCTGCCGTCGCCCACCTACAACGACGGCGCCTTCATCTGCATCAACCGCCGTTACCTGCAGTGGGCCGGGGCCGAAGGCGGCAAGGACCTGCGCGCGCGGAAGGTGTGGCTGCGACTGCTGGCGCACGAGTGCGCGCACTATTGGTGGGGGCACCGCGTCCCCAGCCCGGTGCTGGGACGCGGGGGTAACTGGATCCGCGAGGGGCTGGCGGAGTGGAGCGGCGTGAGGGCCGCGGAGGAGCTCTTGCGCCGGCAGGGGACGCCTGCCCCGCGCAGCCTCTTTCGGCGCAACCTGCGCTGGTATCTGACCGACATCGATCTGCGGCGCGCCGCCCGCAACAGCCACATCGTGCTTGCCAACGAGGTCTCCTTGCGCGACGCCACGTACCTCGATCCGGGACGCGTGGCGTATGCGCGGGGCGCGCTCGTCCACCGGCAGCTCGAGAGCCTGCTGGGCGCGGACGCGTTCGTGCAGGCGCTGCGCGCCCTGGCCAAGGATCGTGCACATGCCTTCACCACGACCGAGGATTACGTCACCGCCCTCGATCCCGACGGCAAGCTGGGCGTTGCCGAGTGGGTCGACTACTACGTGAACCGAACGCGCCTGCCGGACCTCGAGCTAGGGGACGTGCGCGTGCGGGCAGGCGGTGCCACGGCCGCCGTGTTGTGCCGCGACCCCGACTGGCCCGGCGGCGCGGTGCCGTTCGTCGTCGTCACCGAGGAGGGCCGCTTTGACGGCAAGGTCGTCGTCGTGGACGGCAAGGGCACGCTGGAATGGAAGGGGCGGGGCGAGCCCCTGCGCATCGAGTTGGACCCCGAGCGTTTGACGCTGGACCCGGTCCGCAAGAACAACGTCTGGGAGAAGGCCGGGGACTAGCCGTCCCGCGCCTGCGCCTTGCGCTGCTCCTCCAGGCGGTCCCGGTAAGCCACGATGAGCTGGCTCACGCTGACGCTGTGGTCTGTCTGGCGGGTCTGGTCGAGCGTATCGCGGTAGGCCTCGATGTCTTTGAGCCCCTTGGCGTAGTCACCCAGGATCGCGTACGCCCGGCCGCGCAGCAAGAGCAGCTCGTCATCTTCGGGCGTCAGCGCCATGATCACGTTGCACTGCGCGATCGCCTCGTCGTACCGGTTGAGGTACAGCAGGGTTCCGAGCAGGATCTTTCGGATCCCGGCTTCCTCCGTGGTCGTGCGCAGGATGCGCTCGGTGTAGCGCACGCGCATCCGGTCGGTCAGCGTGGGGTCGTTGTCCCGCAACGGGTTGGCCGCCAGGCGCATCTCCCGGTCCCGTTCCCAGAACTGGCGCGCCTCGGTCGCGATCGCAGCGAACTTCTCGATGTACTCGATGGCCTCGTCGAACTCGCCCAGCATGATGTCCACGTGGGCCATGCCCACGTACGCGTCCGGCTTGAGCGAGGACCACTTGCGGCCTTCCTCCTTGATGACCGTCTTGAACAACGTCTTTCCGTCGCGGGCGTAGTCCCGCGAGACCGCCATGTCCCGCTTTGACTCGTTGAGCAGGCCCTCGCGCCCACGGTTGCGCGAGCGCCGCTCATACGCCGCCGCAAGATTGCGGTAGGTCATGGCCAGCCCGTAGTCGCGCTTGACCTTGAGCCCCTTCTTGACGCGTTGCATGCTCTCGAACTCGGTGCGGGCGCTGATCAGGGCGCTCGGCGTGTTGGTGTAGAGCAGACTGTAGGCGTACCCCAGGCGCGTGGCCTGGTGGTTGGGGCGGAGCTCGAGCGCCTTCTCGTACTGCACCCGGGCACGCACGAAGTCGCCGGCGTCGTAGTACGTAGCGGCCCTCTGGCGGTACTCGGCGAAGCTGGTCAGGTCCTGGTCCTCGGGCGTCGTGCGCGGCGCGAAGAGGCCGTGAAAGATGTTCTGGCAGCCGCTCCCGAAGAGCAGGACTCCGACGAGGGCGAGGGTGCGCAGGGCAGCCGCCCGGCTCGACGGCCGGATGCCGTACAGGGTGTCCAACATGGGGCAGGGAGCTTCTTGCTTGCCTGTCATGGGCTCGTCACTCCTGGGACCCGGCGGTCTGCAGCAGCCGCTCCAGGCGGGCCGCCTCGAAGCGCAGGGCAAGGGTTGTGCCCCGGTCCACGTGGACCAGCCCCGGAGGGGCTTTGCGGGGCTTGCGCACGTGCTTGCGGGGGGCGTAGACGATCTCCGCTCGGCGGGCGCCCTTGAGCTTGCTGTAGTGCAGCGCCAGCGTAGCGGCGTCCAGGAGCGTTTCCTGGGGCACCGGCCGGCCCTTGGGCAGGGGGACGATCACGTGGGCCCCCGGAGTGGCATTCACGTGCAGGAAGAGGTCGTGGGGTCCGGCTCGGCGCGTCAGCTCGTCGTTGTCCGCACCCCCCCTGCCGACGAGGATCTGCAGCCCGTCGGCGCTGCGGAAGCTGCGGTAAGGCAGGCGGGTGGGCTGCCGTGCCGCGCGGCGGCTGCCGGAGGGCTTCCGGCGCGCGTGCGGCGGATCTTCCCGGCCCTGCTCGAAGTCCTCGATGCGGCCCTCCAGGGCCCCCACGCGGGCTTCCAGGATCGGGCGCGCACGCTCGGCCTTGCGCGCCCTGCGGAAGAGCAGGTCCACGTTCTCTTGGGGGCTCTTGGCAGGATCCAAGGGGATGCCTCTAAAGTCGGCCAGTCCGCGCCGGATCGCCCCAAAGTGCTCCAGGAGCCGGTTTCCCTGGGCCCTGAGCGCGTCAGGGTCGGGCACGGCCTCGAGCTCCCGCACCAGCGCCTTGCGCTTCTTGCGAAGCCGCGCCACGGCTCGCGCCCGGTCCCGGTCTGCCGTCTCCTGCTGCCGCTTCCCGGCCTCCTGCTCCAGCAGGGCGTCCAGCGCGAGGTTGGCTGCGAAGGGCTCCGCCGGCAGATCCGCGGGCAGCAGCGAGGGCTCGTCCGGGATGTCTGGCGTGGGGGGCAGGCGGTAGGGGTCCCCGACCCGGTTGCCGCGGTGCGCGGCCGCGTCGCCGTCCAGCACCCGCAGCACCGTGCCGTGCTCGTCGAGCAGCAGCAGGTTGCCGCGCCGCATGAAGATCTCCGCCACCAGGCGCCGCGGGCCGCCGTGGGTCTGTACGTCGACCGCCACGATGCGATCCGTGCCCAACAGCAGCGTGCCTAGCAGGCGCCCCTTGCGCAGCTCGTTACGCAGCAGCGTGCAGAACACGGGTGGCCGCGAGGGTACCGCCGGCGCCCGCCCGGCTACCAGCACCCGCGCCGCCCCTGTACCCACGTCGATCACGAGCGGGATCTTGCCTGGCACGAGGCGGAACAGGAATGCCGTGGGGGAGGTCTGGAAGATGTTGTCGATGCGCCGTCCGCGCAGCTCGCGTTGCTCCTCGACGGCGCGCCGCAGATCGCAAAGCGGCGGGCGAATCACGTCCGGTCCGAGGCCGGATCAACCATCGTCCGAGGAGATGATCCAACGGTCGAGATCGCGCTCGTACGCGCATAGCTCCTCGGGGCGGAAGAAGAGCTCGATCTCGTGGGCGGCCGACTCCACAGAGTCCGACCCGTGAATCAGGTTGAATCCGCTGCTGAGACCGAAGTCGCCGCGGATGGTGCCGGGCTCAGCCTGCCACCCGAAGGTCGCTCCCATCAGGGAGCGCGTCAGGTCGACCGCGCGCGGGCCTTCGACCACCGCGGCGACCACCGGGGCCGACGTCATGTACCGGACAAGCCCCTCGTAGAAGGGCTTGCCCTTGTGCGGGGCGTAGTGCCGCTCCGCCAATTCGGGGGAGATCGTGAGCGTCTTGAGACCGACCAGCTTGAGACCCTTGTCTTCGAAGCGGCTCAGAATGCGGCCGATGAGCCCCCGCTGTACACCGTCCGGCTTGACCAAAACCAACGTCCGTTCCATGGCGGCGGCATTGTCCCGCCGCCCCCGGGAAATGCAAGCTGAGCGGCGCGCAGCGCGGCTTAGGGTCTGTCTGAACCGCGGCGTCGCCTGACTGCGTCGCGCCCGCCTGGGCGTGTTTCTCCGTTGAGACGACGTCGGGGACGCGACGCGGCCAGGCTTGTCCTCGGGTTCCGCGCTCGGTCTAACGATGGGTTCTCAGAAAGACCCTAGGACAAACGCGTGGACAGATCGCGGGGGCGCCCTGAGAATTGAGGGCATGAGGGCGCTCCTGCTGCTGCTCCTGCCGGCCCTGGTCGCGTGCCGCAACCAGCGCAACATCGACATCCTGGAGAGGGAGATGCTGCGCTATCGGGCGGACAACGAGGACCTGCGTGCCGAGAAGCTGGAGGAGAGGTACGTAGAGCAGCGCGAGAAGGCGGACCGGCTGGCCTTGCGCGTGCGCGCGGTCTCGCGCGAACGCGATGCGCTCTACGTCCAGTACGACACGGTGCGCAAGCAGCTGTCGGATCAGCGCAAGCTGCAGGCGGAGATCGCAACGCAGACGGCGGCCGTGCAGGGGGCGATCAAGAAGGAGGAGGAGGCGCTCGAGGCCCTGCAGAAGGAGCTCGACAAGGTACGCAAGGACGTCGAGGCGCTCAGGAAGAAGCTGCAGAAGGCGGAAGCCATGGGGCGCGCCCTGCAGGACAAGAAGGAGGGTGGGGAGTCCCCGCCCCCGTAATCCGCAACGCCGTGTCCGGCTCCTCCCGACCCGTCGAAGACCTGACGCCGCGGCGCATCGTCGAGTACCTCGACCGCTACGTGGTAGGGCAGGACGCCGCCAAGCGGGCGGTCGCCGTGGGCCTGCGCAACCGCCTGCGGCGCCAGCGCCTGGACCCCGAGCTGGCCCGCGACGTAACACCGAAGAACATCATCCTGGTCGGGCCCACGGGCGTCGGGAAGACGGAGATCGCACGCCGCCTGGCCGACCTCGTCCACGCGCCCATGCTCAAAGTGGAGGTGACGAAGTACACGGAGGTCGGTTACTTCGGCCGCGACGTGGAGACCATTGCCCGCGATCTGGTCGAAGTAGGGGTAGCGCTGGTGCGCGCCGAGGAGACCGCGCGCGTGCGCGAGCGCGCCCGGGCCGCGGCGGAGGAGACGCTCCTGGACCTGTTGGAGCCGGACGATGCCCTCGACTTCGACGACGACGGTGCGGAGCCCGCGCGGGTCCCCGACCGCGAAGCGCTGAGGGCCCGCCTGAACGCCGGCGACCTGGATGCGGAGCGGGTCTCGGTCGGCGTCGTGGAGCGCTCGGGCGCCTCGATGGAGGTCTTCAGCGCGATGGGCGTCGAGCAGATGGGCGTGGACATGCAGGGGCTTTTTGACCGCATGGCGCCGCCGCGCACGGTCGAGCGCACGATGAGCGTCGGCCGCGCCCGTGAAGTGCTTCAGGAGCAGGAGGCCGAGCGTCTCTTGGACCGGGATGCGATCGTGCGTGAGGGCATCCGGCGCGTGGAGGAGTCGGGCATCGTCTTCCTCGACGAGCTCGACAAGGTCGTGGCCGCCGACGGCGGAAAGGGACCGGACGTCTCGCGCGGCGGCGTGCAGCGCGACCTGCTGCCGCTGGTCGAGGGCTGCACGGTCACGACGCGCTACGGGCCGGTGCGTACGGACCACGTGTTGTTCATTGCGGCCGGGGCGTTCAACATCGCCAGCCCGTCCGACCTCATGCCGGAGCTGCAGGGGCGCTTTCCCCTGCTGGTCTCGTTGGAGTCGCTCGGCGCCGCCGAGTTCGGCCGCATCCTGACCGAGCCCCGCAACTCGCTGACACGCCAGTACCGGGAGCTCCTGGCCACCGACGGCGTGCAGCTTGAGTTCACGCCGGACGGCATCGAGGAGATCGCGGCGCTGGCCCAGCGCCTGAACCAGGAGCACGGGGACATCGGCGCCCGGCGCCTGCACACCGTCATGGAGCGCCTGCTGGAGCCGGTCTCCTTCGGCGCCCCGGAGCAGGGCGGGCCGCTCGTAGTCGACGGCGCATTCGTCCTGCAGCGCGTCGCCGATTTCAGCGCTTAGCTGTCCGCTATCAGCTAGTCGGCCGGCTTCGCCCTGCGGGCTCGCCGGCATAGACCTGTTGAGGCTTCCAGACGCCGGGACGGGAGCTTTCCGCAAGCTGACGGCTGATAGCGGATAGCTGATGGCTTCCCCAATCCGTTATGCTCGCCCGTTTCCCGTGACCTCGTACGAGACTCCCTACCGCACCCACAACTGCAACGAGCTGCGGCGCGCGGACGTGGGACGCATCGTGCGCCTGGCGGGATGGGTGCACAGGCGGCGCGATCAGGGCGGCATCGTCTTCCTCGATCTGCGCGACCGCTATGGCCTGTGCCAGGTGCGCATCTCCAAGCAGGCGCAGGCGCAGGCGCACGAAACCGTCGCCGCCGTGCGGTCCGAGTTCGTAGTGCAGGTCGAAGGCGAGGTGCAGGCACGCCCCGACGGGGCGCACAACCCGAACCTGGACACCGGCGAGATCGAAGTCGCCGCAATGCAGGTCGAGATCCTGGCCGACTCGCCCACGCCCCCGTTCGAGATCGCAGGGAGCGAAGAGATCTCGAGCGAGGTGCGCTACAGGCATCGCCCGCTGGATCTGCGCCGGCCTGACGTGCAGCAGCACCTGCTCAGGCGCCATCGCATTCAGCGCCGCATGCGCGAGTTCTTCAGCGAGCGCGATTTCGTCGAGATCGAGACGCCGATCCTGGCGAAGGCGACGCCGGAGGGGGCGCGCGACTTCCTCGTGCCCAGCCGGCTGCACCACGGCACCTTCTACGCGCTGCCGCAGGCGCCGCAGGTCTACAAGCAGCTGCTGATGTGCGCGGGCTTCGACCGTTACTTCCAGATCGCGCGCTGCTTCCGCGACGAGGACCAGCGGGCCGACCGCCAGTGGGAATTCACGCAGCTCGACATCGAGATGTCCTTCGTGAAGACCGAGGACGTGCTGGCCTTGATCGAGGAGATGCTGTTCGAGCTCGTGCGCGAGGAGGCGGTGCACCCGTGCGAACTGCAGCTTCCGCTGCGCCGCATTCCGTACGCGGAAGCGCTCCTGCGCTACGGCAGCGACAAGCCCGATCTGCGTTTCGGAATGGAGATCGAGGACGTTTCCGAGATCGCGCGCGGGGCCGAGTTCGAGGTTTTCCGTTCCGCCGTGGAGGCGGGCGGGGCGGTGCGCGGGATCCGCGTGCCCGGCGGGGCCGAGCTCTCGCGCAAGGAGATCGAGGCCTTCCAGCCGGCCGCCGCGGAGCACGGGGCCAAGGGTCTGGCCTGGCTCAAGGTCACGGCGGAAGGCACGAGCGGCCCGATCGCGAAGTTCTTCACGACGGACGCGCTGCCGAAGGCGCTCGGTGCGGAGCCCGGAGACCTGCTGCTGTTCGTCGCGGATGCCTCCGCAGCGGTGGTGGCCTGGAGCCTGGGCGCGGTCCGGCGGGCGGTGGCCCGCGCGCGCGGCATGATTGTGCGCGACCGCTATGAGGCCTGCTTCGTGGTGGACTTTCCGTTGTTCGTGGAAGAGGAGGGGACCGGCAAGTGGGTGCCGGCGCACCATCCGTTCACGGCGCCGCACCCGGAGGACCTGGCGCTGCTCGAGAGCGATCCGCACAAGGTGCGGGCGCAGGCCTATGACCCCGTGCTCAACGGCGTGGAGCTTGGCAGCGGGTCCATCCGCATCCACCGGCGCGACATGCAGGAGACGGTCTTCCGGATCATGGGCGTCTCCAAGGAGGAGGCGCGCGAACGCTTCAGCTACTTGCTCGACACGCTCGCGTACGGCGCGCCGCCCCACGGAGGGATCGCCCTCGGGGTGGACCGGCTGGTGATGCTCCTGTGCGGGGTCGACACCATCCGGGAGGTGATCGCCTTCCCGAAGACGACCAGCGGGGTGGACCTGATGAGCGACTCGCCCTCCCCCGTGGATCCCGACCACCTCGCGGAGCTCGGGATCTCCTTGCGGGGAGACGGCTAGGAAGTGTCCGGTCCCAGGCCTCCAGCGGATAAGATGTTCATGAACGTGAACCAACCTTCTACATGAGCGGCGCCGTCCGGGTAACCCTCCCCGACGGCGCGGTCCTCGAGGTCGAGCGGGACTCCACGATTGCGGACGCCGCCGGCCAGATCGGACCGGGCCTTAGGAAGGCCGCGATCGGCGCGGTCTTCAACGGCGAGCTGTGCGCTCTGGAGCAACGCCTCCACGAGGACGGCCGGCTCTCGATCATCACCGGTAAGAGCCCGGACGCCCTGCGCTTGCTGCGCCACAGTGCGGCGCACCTGCTGGCCGCCGCGGTGCGCGATCTCTATCCGGACGCGCAGCTGGGCTTCGGGCCTCCGACCGACGCGGGCTTCTACTACGACTTCATCGTCCCGGAGCCCTTCAGCCCCGAGGATCTCGAGCGCATCGAAGAGCGCATGCGCGAGATCCAGAGCGAGGGCCTGCCCTTCGAGCGCGTGGAGATGGACGCCGCGGAGGCGGCCGAGGAGCTACGGCGGCTGGGGTACAAGCTCAAGGCGGAGTACCTCGAAGAGCTGAAGCTGACCGATCCGATCATCTCGTTCTACCGCAACGGCGAGCGCTTCACGGACATGTGCCGCGGCGGGCACGTGGAGTCCTTCGGCGCGATCCCCGCCTTCAAGCTGTCGAGCGCCTCGGGCGCCTATTGGCGCGGCGACGCCTCCGGCATCCCGATGCAACGCATCCACGGGACGGCCTTCTTCAGTACGAAGGAGCTGGACCAATACCTCGAGCACCTCGTGGAGGCGCGCAAGCGCGACCACCGCCGCCTCGGCCCTGCGCTCGACCTCTTCAGCTTCCACGAGGAGGCGCCCGGGTTCGTCTTCTGGCATCCCGGGGGCGTGATCCTGCGCAACGAGGTGGAAGGGCTGCTGCGGGAGGAGCTGAAGCGGCGCGGGTACCAGGAGGTAAGCACGCCCTTCATCCTGACCGACG
Source organism: Planctomycetota bacterium (assembly GCA_027297745.1). Lineage (GTDB taxonomy): Bacteria > Planctomycetota > PLA2 > PLA2 > PLA2 > JAPUHK01. The sequence continues at coordinate 10,783 of JAPUHK010000162.1, forward strand.
AGCTGTGGCGGCAGTCCGGCCACTACGAGCACTACCACGAGAGCATGTACTTCGTGGAGCGGGACGACCGGAGCTACGCCGTAAAGCCGATGAACTGCCCAGGCGCCTGCATCCTGTACCGCACGAGCCTGCGCTCCTACAGAGAGCTGCCCTTGCGCCTGGCCGAGTTCGGATTCGTCCACCGCTATGAGCTGTCCGGTGTGCTGCACGGGCTGTTCCGGGTGCGCGGCTTCGTGATCGATGATGCGCACATCTACTGCATGCCGGAGCAGATCCAGGATGAGGTGATCGACAACCTGGACATGGTCCAGGTGGTGTACCGCACGCTCGGCTTTACTGATCTCAAGCTCAAGCTCAGCACCCGTCCCCTGGAGCGCATGGGCACAGAGGAGCTTTGGGACCGCGCCGAGCAGGCCCTGGCGACCGCGATCGAGGCGGCCGGCTGGGAGTACACGCTCGCGCCCGGAGACGGCGCCTTCTACGGGCCCAAGATCGACTTGGACCTGACCGACAGCCTCGGCCGCACCTGGCAGTGCGGCACGATCCAGCTCGATTTCCAGATGCCCGAGCGCTTCAAGCTCGAGTACGTGGGGAAGGACGGCCACCGGCACCGGCCGGTCATGATCCACCGCGGCATCGTGGGCTCGCTGGAGCGCATGATCGGCGTGCTCGTGGAGCACTACGCGGGGAAGCTCCCCGTGTGGCTCTCCCCCGTCCAGGCGATCCTGCTGACGATCACCGACAAGAGCATTCCCTACGCCGAGGAAGTCGCGCAGCGCTACCGGGAGGCCGGGTTGCGCGTCGACGTCGACTCGCGTGGAGACAAGATCAACGGAAAGATCCGTGACGCAATCAAGAAGCGCATCCCCTACCTGTTGGTGGTGGGGGAGCGCGAAGCTGCGGACGGGACCGTCGCGGTCCGTCTGCGGGAGGGCGAGAATCGCGGGCCGGAACGCGCAGAGAGCGTGATGGAGGAGATCCTCCGAGAGTACCGGACCCGCAGCTCGACCCCGGAACAAGTCGCGTCTTGAGGAGGGTATAGCGATTCCGAGAAGACCGCATTTATCACGCCGGCAGGCACAGCGCGGAGCGCGGGTGAACCGCATGATCCGCGCGCGCGAAGTTCGAGTGATTTCCGAGACGGGAGGACAGATCGGTGTCTTCCCCACCGAGGAAGCCATGAGGATGGCCGATGACCTCGGCCTCGACCTGGTCGAGGTGGCCGCCGACGCAAGGCCGCCGGTGTGCCGCATCCTGGACTACGGGAAGTACAAGTACGAGCAGAAGAAGAAGAGCCGCGCGAGCGGGAAGGGGCACACGACCAAGCTCAAGGGGATCCGGCTCAAGCCCGCGACCGGTGATCACGATCTCGCCACGAAGACGAACCGCGCCCGGCAGTTCCTCGAGGCGGGCGACAAGGTGCAGTTCACGGTCATCTTCCGGGGCCGCCAGATGGCGCGCAGAGACCTCGGCTTCGACTTGCTGGCGCGCGTCCTCAAGCTCCTCGAGGAAGTCGCCAAGGTCGAAAAGACGCCGCACATGGAAGGCAACCGCATGCACATGATCGTCGTGCGGAAGTAGCCCCCTCTCCGGGGGGCGGTCGAGGGGCACCCGCCTACGGGAACTTCTTCTGGAAGGCCTGGCCCAGCGCCGGCAGGTTGTCGACGTACGCCTGGAGCAGCTTGACCTCGCTGCGCAGCAGGTTTGCGAGCGCGTCCACGTCGGCATAGGCGGCCTGCTGCTCGACGGGCAGGCCCGGCGCCGCGATGGCCGCCGCGCGCCGCAACAGGTCCTTCATCGCCCCCTGGGCGGCGGTATCGTCTCGGATGCGCTTGTTGAAGCGCTCCAAGTCGTTGCCATCCTTGGTCATGGCCTGCGCCCACTCGGGGATCTTGGCGATCAGCTCTCCGAGCTTGCTCTCTGCGACGTCCCGGTTCCAGCGGATGCGGGCCGAGGTGTTCCCCTTCTTCGCGGACAGCGCGTCTCCCAGCAGGTGATAGTCGAGGCCGAAAACGCGGTAGCGTTCGCGGTCCGCGGTCAGCACGGGGTCCTCGCCGCCGTAGACAGGCGGCTCCGCCGGCGCCAAGGCGGCCCCCGCTCCCTTGCGGGCGTTGGCCAGGGCAGCGTCGGCGCTCGCGGCCACGCCCCGCAGCGAGTCCTGGTTGTCCGGGTGCAGGTATTTCCGGAAGGAGCCCTCCAGGATGGCCTCGATGCTGCGCAGGGTGTCCACCGTGTCGGGGGCAAACCAGCTGTTGCCGAACTTGTACATCCCGTCGGCGTTCTGCTCGAAGACCTTTGCGTCGATCAGCGCGAGCAGTTGGCGCGCTTCCCGCTCGCGGCTCTTGGAGCCTTCCAGGGCGCGCCTGATGGCCAGCAGGCCGGCACTGTCGATGACGTCCACAGCCTCAGCCGCCAGGCGCTTCTGCTCGAGATACTCACTCCGCCTGCGAGCCTCCTTGTAGTCCTCGTAGATCCTGAGGAGCTCGTCGCGACCCTCCTCCGCGTCCATCCCGCCGCCCGTCATCACGAGCAGCAACACGACTACGATTCCCAGCCCCAGCACGAGGTAACCTCCGCCGACGACGCGCTCCTTGACCGCCATGGGGGCGTACCTTACCGGATCGGGCGCGGGAGAGGGAGGGGCAGGAGGGCGCCTGCCGCCGGGCCTCTTGCGGGGCAGGCGCCCGGCCGGGGAGCGTCGTGAGGCCGGCATTTTCCGGACTCGGGGGCCCGGTGAAGCCTTGCAGGGGCGGGTCCGGCGGATATGCTAAGCCGTTTGCCGTAACCCGCGGGACCGAACACTCCCATGCCGAAGCAGAAGACCAACAAGTCCGTCCGGAAGCGGTTCAAAGTGACCAAGACGGGCAAGGTGCGTCGCAACAAGGCGAACCGCAGGCACCTTCTGGCTGCGCGCAGTTCCAAGCGCAAGCGCCAGGCGCGGCGGGGGGGGCTCGTCAGCAAGGGCGAGACCCGGACCATCCGGCGTATGCTGGGGGAGGGCTGATCCGTGCGCGCCAAGACGGGCGTGGCCAGGCACCGCCGCACCAAGCGGATCCTCAAGAGCGCCAAGGGCTATCGCAGCGCCCGGCACCGCCGCCTCAAGGTGGCCAAGGAAGCCACCCTGCGGGCCGGCGCCATGGCCTACGTCGGGCGCCGCCTCAAGAAGCGGCAGTTCCGCTCCCTGTGGATCGTGCGTTTGAACGCGGCCGCCCGGCAGCACGGCCTCAGCTACAACCGGCTGATTCACGGACTGAGCAAGGCCGGCGTGACGGTGGACCGGAAGGAGCTGAGCCGCATCGCCTATGAGGACGGGGCGGCCTTCGACAGCTTCGTGGAGATGGCGAAGGCGGCCCTCTAGGCTTCGAACCAAGGCGATCGAAACCGGGGGGCCGCGCGAAACGCGGCCCCCCTTTTTTATAGTTACCCTGGGACATGAGCATCGATTTCGAGCAGCTGCGCGCGGATGCGCTGGAGGCGGTCTCTGCGGCCGGCGACTCCGAGGCCTTGCAGGCGCTGCGCGTGCGTTACCTGGGGCGCAAGAGCCCGCTCAAGAGCGCCCTGCGCGGCCTCAGCGACCTTCCGGCGGAAGAGCGGGCGCGCGTGGGGCGGCTCACGAACGAGATCAAGAACGACATCGAGCAAGCTGTCGCCGGACGCTCGGAGGCGCTCGAGCGGGAGCACGAGTCGGAGCTCGGCGGGCGCGAGTGGTCCGACCTCACGCTTCCCGCGCGCAGGGGCCGCCGCGGCCACCGGCATCCCATCACGCTCGTGGAGCAGGATCTCGACAACCTCTTCCGCGGGATGGGCTACCGCGTCGTCGAAGGCCCGTGGGTCGAGGACGAGTGGCACAACTTCGACGCCTTGAACATCCCCAAGTGGCACCCGTCGCGCGACTCCTTCGACACGCTCTGGCTCAGCGACGGCAACTTGATGCGGCCGCACACGTCGCCGGTACAGATCCGCGCCATGAAGCGCTTTGGAGCACCGTTGCGCGCGGTCTTTCCGGGCCGCGTCTTTCGCAACGAGACGTTGGATGCGACGCACGAGGCGGCCTTCAACCAGATCGAAGGCCTGGTCGTGGACCGCGAGATCACCCCCGGACACTTGTTCCACTCGGTCAAGGCGATACTGAGCGCCATCCTCGAAGAAGACGTCGAGACCCGCTTCCGCCCTAGCTACTTCCCCTTCACGGAGCCCTCGTTCGAGTGCGACATCATGCGCAACGGGGACTGGATGGAGTTGTGCGGCATGGGCATGGTGCACCCGACGGTGCTCGAGGCCGGGGGGCTGGATGCGCAGGAGTGGACCGGTTTCGCCTTCGGCCTCGGCATCGACCGGCTGGCGATGATGCGCTATGGCATCGACGACATCCGCTGGTTCCACCGCGGGGACCTGCGTTTCCTGGAGCAGTTCTGATGCTCTTCAGCGTGGAGTGGCTGAACGACTTCGTGGACCTGGGCGACCTGGCCCCCCGCGAGGTCGGGGAGCTGTTCACGACGCACGTCGCGGCCGTGGACGAGGTGCGCGAGGCGGGCGGCGGCTGGCCGGGCGTCCGTGTGGGGGGCGTGCTCGACGTGCGCGCACACCCTAACGCCGACAAGCTGCGGTTGGTCCGAGTGGACTACGGCGACGGTGAGGCGGAAGTCGTCTGCGGCGCACCCAACGTGGCCAAGGGCCAGAAGATCTGCTTCGCCCCCGAGGGGACGACGCTCGCCGACGGTACCGTGCTCAAGCGGCGCAAGATCCGCGGCGTCGAGAGCGGCGGCATGGTGCTGTCCGAGCGCGAGCTCGGGCTGAGCGACGAGCACGAAGGCATCCTCGTGCTGGACGCGGCGCTCAAAGTGGGTACGCCGGCGCGCGACGTGTTGCCCGGCGGCGCCGTGCTGGACGTCGACAACACGGCCATCACCACACGGCCCGACCTGTGGGGCCACTACGGCGCCGCGCGCGAGCTGGCCGCGGTCATGGAGCGTGAGCTGCGCCCGCCCGATCTCGGCAACGTACGCGCCGAGCTGGCCGAGGACTCGGAGGCCGGCGTGCGCGTCACGGTCGACGCGCCGCACCTGTGCCCGCGCTACCTGGGGTGGGTGCTCGGCGGCATCGAGGTGGGCCCCTCCCCGGACTGGCTGCGGCGGCGGCTTGAGTTGGCGGGTCAGCGCTCGTTAAACAACATCGTCGACCTGACGAACTACATCCTGCTGGAGTACGGCCAGCCGCTGCACGCCTTCGACCGGCGGCAAATCGCCGACGGCCACATCGTGGTGCGCGAGGCGCTGCCCGGGGAGAAGGTGGTCACGCTGGACGGTGTCGAGCGGCGTCTTCCGATCGAGGGCACCTGTGTGATCGCGGACCCGGAGCGTCCGGTCGCGATCGCGGGCGTGATGGGCCTGCAGAATTCCGAGGTCCAGGACGACACGACGGAGATCATCCTGGAGGTGGCCAATTTCGACATGGCCAGTATCCGCCGCACCTCGCAGGAGCTCGGCCTGCGTACGGAATCCGCCGTCCGCTTCGAGAAGGGGCTCGATCCTGAGGGCGTTCCCGACGCTGCGGTGCGCTTCGTCAAGCTGCTCAAGGACGTGTGCCCCGGCGTGCATTGGGTCGGCGGTCCCTGCGACGTGCGCCAGCCGCCGCCCGCGCCCCGCTGTATCACCGTTCCGCCGCGCTGGCTGGCGCGGCGCCTGGGCACCGAGCTCTCCGATGAGCGTGCGCAGGGCATCCTCTTGCGTCTGGGGTTCGGCGTGGAACGCGGCGAGGACGCGTCGCTGCAGATTACGGTTCCCAGCTGGCGGGCCGGCCGCGACGTCTCGCGGCCCGAGGACATCGCGGAGGAGGTCGGGCGCATTCACGGCTACGACAAGATCGAGCCGAAACCCCTGCGCGGCAACCTCGAGCCCGTTCCCGAGGAGCCTCAGCGCGTCGCCCGGCGGCAAGCGCGGCAGACCCTGTCGGACGCGTGCGGCCTGACGGAGATCTTCCTCTATCCGTTCACGACCGCCGAGGCCTGCCACCGCGCGACCGTCGAACCCGGCGCCGTCGCCATAGCGACCACGCCCGAGCACCCGGGCCTCGACCTGCTCGTGCCGAGCCTGGTTCCGGGAGTGCTGCAGGCCGTCGGCCACAACCTGAAATATCGCGACAACGTAGCGCTCTACGTGATCGGGCCGTGTTTCCACCCCGGCCCCAAGGGAGAGCTTCCGCTACAAGGGGAGCGAGTCGCCTTCGCGGTCGCAACGTCGGGCGACGCCGCACCCGCGCTCGACGCCAGAGGCATCGTCGAGGCCCTGCTGGAGACCTTCCATCTGCGCGGGGTGCGCGTCGAGCAGAAGCAGGGCCCCGGCTGGCTTCATCCGGGCCGCTCGGCGGAGGTGTCGCGCGGCAAGGAGAAGTTCGGGTGGTTCGGTGAAGTCCATCCGCGCGTTGCCGCCGCGCACGGAATCGGCGCCGCCGCGGCCGTGGGAGAGCTGGACTTCGATGCCCTGCGGGGCGCCAAGCGAAGCGGTGTTCGCATGCAGCCCGTGCCGCGCTTTCCGAGCGTCCGCTTCGACGTAGCCGTCGTAGCCGACCGGCGCACGCCTGCGGCTGAGGTGGAGCAGGCTCTGAGTCGCGCGAGCAAGGACCTGCTGCGCTCACTGACGCTGTTCGACGAGTACGAAGGGCCGAACCTACCGGAAGGCAAGCGCAGCCTCGCGTTCCATCTCGAGTTCGGCTCGCTCGAGCGCACGCTCGACACGGCCGATACGGAACGTCTGCGCGGCGCGGTCGAGGGGGCTATCGCCGAGCGGGGCTGGACGTTGCGCGCATGATGGGATAAGTCAAGGCTCGCAAAGCGCGGGCCTTTTGACTCGTCGCTCCGCGCGGGAACGCGCACCGTGACCCGTTTCAATTCGCTTCAAGAACGTTTCGTACGCGCGCTCGGAATGGTCCGTTTTTCGCCTCTACGGATCGCGTTTCCCTCGTCCGAAAACGCTGGTATGGTCGCAGTGGAGCGAGCGTCGAACGGACGCCCGCGACAGGTGAGCGACCGCATGACAATTCAAGACATCCTCTGCCGTGCTCGTGACGAACTCTGCAAGCGTCTTGGTCCGATGAACCCTCGAGCCGGGAGCCGATAGACGGGCGCCTAGGTGTATCCCTGCCGAGGCGGGGACGACCGAACCGTCCGGTGTGGCACCCACCTGGCAATGGGGACCAGACCTCACAGCTCGCACGGCATTGAGGCGGAGGATTTCTTTTTTGGCCCGGGAGCGGGGAAGGGGCACGGGAGCGGGATCGACGGTCCCGTATAATCACTCCCGCACCAATCTTGTCCGCTGCGACACGTACCGTGGCCTTCTTCCGGAAGGCCGGAGGTACGATGAGTTCTCGGCTCTTTCTGCTTTTCCTCGCAGTCGTCGTCTATTTCGCCTATCAGAGTTGGTTCTCGTCGGACGACGAGGCCCCGTCCGCGGGTACTGAGGGCTCGACGGCGTCTCCCGGGGACGTTCCGATCGAGACCATCGAAGTCGAGGGTGAGGAGATAGCCGAGCCGGAAGGGGAGCCGGCCGAACCGCGCAAGCTGACCCTGAACATGGGCGAGAGCATCGAGGCGGAACGGGCGAGCGTTGCCAACCCCGCCGCAGCCTTGATGCAGGAGCGGACGGCCGCGCGCCAGCGTGGAGACGAGGACCAGGTGCGCCGCTTGAACGAGCGCATCCGTAAGGAATTCCCCGATACGGATGCCGCACGCTGGTTGCAGTTCGAGGAGGGGCGGGAGGCGCTCCGGCGCTACCGCGGCCTGGGCAAGACCACCGAGGGGCTACAGGCGGCCCAGGAGGCGCGCCTGCTGCTCACGCCGGCGCTCTTCATCCGGAACGTGTCCGCGCGAGAGCGTGGCGAGCTGCGCCGTAGCCTCAAAGAGCTGGCGCAGGCCGTGCTGTTCAGCTCTCGCCACGTGGAAGGGGCGGATTTCCGTTACGTGCCGAGGCGGGGCGACACGCTGGAGAAGCTGTGCCGCAGGACGTTCCGCAGCCGCGGGGCGCATGTGGCGCCCGGTCTCGTCGCCTCGGTCAACCGCATGCGCAGCCCCCGCGACCTGCGCGCGGGTGAGTCGATCAAGGTGCCGCTGGGCAAGACGCACATCGTGGTCCAAAAGCACGAGTTCCGCCTGTACCTGTTGGTGGGGGGAGCCTACGTTGCCGACTTCACGGTCGGGCTGGGCCGCGACGACCTTACTCCCGAGCACGAGTTCGTGATCGACAACAAGATGCGCAACCCCGACTGGTTCCCGCGTCCCGGCGAAAAGATCCCTTTCGGTGACCCGCGCAACATCCTGGGCACGCGCTGGCTGGGCTTCAAGAACGGCTCGGACTACCGGGGTTTCGGGATCCACGGGACGCAGGACCCCGCGTCGACCGGTAGGAACAGCTCGTCCGGCTGCGTGCGCATGCGGCAAGCAGACGTCGAGTTGGTCTTCGACTGGACGCCGCACGGCACGCGCGTCTCGATCCGCCGCTGAGCCGCAGCCCAGAGCATTGCCGGACCATTGGAAGGGCGCAGAGAGTGCCCGGCCTACTTTGCATCCTGGGCCTCTCCCGTCCTCCCGTGCGACTTCAGCACATGGTCCACGAGCTCGGGGGGCGTGCCGATTCCGACCACGTGCAGGCGTCCGACGTGCTTCGGGCCCTGCGCACGGGCGAAGCCGGTCTTCGGGGCCACCATGGTGGCGGTGTGCTGGGCCACCACGGCGGTGCCGAGCACTTCCCCGGTGTCGGCGTCCAGGCCCGACGGGATGTCGACGGCCAAAACGGGCGCGCCGGTCTCGTTGATGCGCCGGATCAGGCCGGCATAGGGGTCGCGCACCTCCCGGTCCAGGCCGGTCCCGAACAGGGCGTCTACCACGAGCGAGGCAGCGGTCAGGGCGGCTTCCGTGACCAGCGGGATGCCCATGGCACGCGCGACCTCGAGGTTGATGGCGGCATCGCTGCCGGGGGGGTAGTCCCCGGGGGCCGGAACCAAGAGCACGCCGACGGGCAGGCCTTCGTTGGTCAGGTGCCGCGCGACCGCAAACCCGTCGCCGCCGTTGTTGCCGGGCCCGCAGGCAACCACGATCGGTCCGGGCGCGAGGTTACGCAGGGACAGGACCACCTCAGCGACTCCGCGGGCCGCGTTCTCCATCAGGATCAGGCCCGGGAGCCCCAACTCTTCCATGGCCATGCGGTCCAGCGCGCGGGCCTGTG
>JAPUHK010000163.1 GCA_027297745.1 Planctomycetota bacterium
GGCATCCGCGACGCCGAGGTGGCGCTGATCCAGCCCGCGGTCTTCCGCGACGATTTCTCGTTGCTGCAAATGGCGCACGACGCGGGCAAGGACGACCCCGTCGTGGCGGCCACCGGTGTAGGGCCTGACGGGCGCTTCCACATCCGGCTCACAAGGCGCGGGACCTTCGCCTTGCGCGTGCGCGCCAAGGGCTACGCGACGCGCTACCAGGCCGACGTGGTCGTGCGCGCGGAGGGCGCGCCGAACATGACCATCGTCATGACCGAAGGCTACCCGGTCCGCGGCCTGGTGCTGGACGGCAACGGACGGCCGCTGGCCGATGCCGTGGTGGCGGTCTACACGATCGACTTCCGCGATTTCTCCTTCCCCAAGGAGCTGACCAAGACCAACGGCACCGGGCGCTTCGCCTTCCAGTTGGAGCCGCGCAGCCAGGAATACTGGCTGAACGTCATGCCGCCGGACAGCGTGCAGTATTCGGAGGCGTTCCGCGTCCCGCTGGACCACGAGATCACGGTGCGCATGCCGGGGAGCGGCGACGTCATGGGTCGCGTGGTCGACGCGGAGACGCGGCAGCCGATCGCCGGCGCGGTGATGATGATCGGCTTCGCGACCACGCGCGGCACGCACGAGTGGCCCAACTACTCGCAGCACACGACCACCGACGACTTCGGGGCCTTCCGCGTGCGCGACATCGGCAAGGCCTATCTGCACTCGCTCACGGTGCGCGCCCCCGGATACCAGGATCTGCTCATCGGGTCAGGCCTGGCGGCCTGGCTGGGCAACAACCCGGAGTTGTGGCGCCAGCTGCAGAAGATCGAGTTCCCGGCCGAGGGCGAGACGAAGCTGCCAGACATCCCGCTCGGCCGCGGCCGCGTGCTGCAGGGTCGCGTGCTCGACGCGGAGACGAAGGCGCCGCTCTCAGGTGCGACGGTGACGCTGTGGGACTTCGTCATGGGCAACCGTTCCACGCGCACGGGCCCCGACGGGGTCTACGTGTTCCAGAACGTGGGCCCGCGCATGTCGATGATCGCGCGCGCGCCCGGCTACGGGGAGCATCGCGACCGCCTGTTCCCCGGGTGGTTCTTCCCGAAGGGCAAGCAGGAGGCTACGCGCGACCTCGAGTTGCCGGGCGCCTCGGTCGTCGAGGGGACCGTGGCCACCAAGGACGGCACCCCGATCGCGGGCGCGTTGGTCCGCTTGTGGGTGGACGGTGGGCCGTGGGAGCAGGGGATGGCGCTGATCGACTCCTACACCCACACCGACAAGCAGGGCCGCTACCGCATCGCCGACGTGGCCCCGCGCAAGATCAAGGCGTACGCCGAGGCGGCGGGCTACGACACCGGCGAGAGCGCCGCGCGCAAGCTCGAGGCGGGCAAGACCGCATCCGGCCTGGACGTGACGCTGCTCCCGTCGGCGCGCATCGAGGGCAAGGTCGTGGACGAGGGGGGCCGGCCGGTGGCCTCCGCGCACCTGGTCGCCGCGCGCGATCCCAAGAAAGACGACGACATCGGCGCGCAGTGGAACGCGCTCGTGAACGGCGTGAGCGCCTTCAGCGACGCTGCGGGACGCTTCCTCGTGCCGGACGTGCCCGTCGGCGACCTGATCCTGCGCATCGACGCGAAGGGCTTCGCCACGCGCACGATCAAGCTGCCGGGCGTCGAGGCGGGCGCCGTGGTCACGGACCAGAAGATCGAGCTCAGGCCCGCCTTCGAGATCGTCGGCGTCATCACCGGACCGGACGGCAACCCCATCTCGCACTGCTGGGTGCACGCGAAGCACCGCACGTCGCCCCACGGCCAGCCCACCAAGCAACTCATGTTCACCGACGTGATGCCGGACGGGCGCTTCGTCCTGCAAGGCCTGCCCGCAGGCACCTACCGGGTCACGGTCTGGCCGCAGACGCCGCTCTACGAGCGCTGGCGCAAAGACGGGATCACGGCCGGCACGAAAGACTTGAAGGTGGCGCTCAAGCCGCGCGTGCCGCAGGTCGCTGTGCCCACAGGGGGCGGCTAGCTCACTTGCCGAGCAGGCGGTCGAGGATGCTCGGAGTGCCGCTGTTCTTGATGCCGAGGCTCGTCTTGCGCTTGAGGGCCTGAGCCGTCAGCTCGTCGCCGCCGCGTACGACGAAGTCGGTCAGCGCGCCGAAGTTGGCCTCGTCCATCCACGTGCCGTGATCGCCGCACTGGTCGACGATCACGCCCGAGACGCTGCCGTAGTTGCGCCGCGTCATGACCGTTCCGCAGTGCGGGCAGTCCTTGTAGCGGATGGCCTCGGGCAGCTTGCGGTGGAAGCGGTTCTTGAACTCCTCGCGCAGCGTGTGCGCGTCCACCGGCGAGCAGGTCTCACGCAACTTGTCGAGCACCTGCTCCAGGCCGCCGAGAGGGAAGAAGCTTCCGCGGCAGTTCGGGCAGCTGAGCACGTCCACGCCGTCCCAGTCCTGCGCTTCCAGCGGGTCCTCGCAGCGCGGGCAGAGGCGCACGCCCTTCTTCTGCGCGGCCCTCTTCTTGTTCGCGCCGCGGCCGGCCTTGCAGATGGGGCAGTCGTACGGGTCGTCCACGACGTTGCCGCAGCCGGAACACATCGCGGGCTCCGCGACGGCCGGCTTCTTCTTCGCGCCCCGGCCTGCCTGGCAGACCGGACACTGATGGGGATCGGCGACTTCGTTGCCGCAACTCACGCACATGGGCATACGGGACCCGCCCCCCTGTTCGGTCATGTAATACCTAGACTTGAGCGCTTGGGGGCAGCTCCAGCGTCCCCTTCAGAGACGGCCCTAAGTGGCCGATTGGAAAGGAGATGCGTAAGCTCGCCGCAGTCCTTGCCGTGCTGCTCCTGGCCCCTTCGCAGGTGGGTTCCCAGGACTCGAAGAAGGCCAAAAAGGTCGAGGAAGTCGCCGGCCGTGCGTGGAAGGGCTTCGTCGAGGTGCGCGCCGTCTCGCACGAGCCACCCCGGGGCAAGGGCCGCGAAGAGCACGTCGAACGCATCGACTTCACGCTTCAGTCCCGGCTCTACAAGGTGTCAGGGAAGCCGCACAGCGTCCTGCTGAACCTCAAGCACGCCAAGGGTGACTGGAAGATCGAGACCTCCTTGCGGGAGCCGGGTGCGCAAGCGGGCGACTACAGGTCCACCAAGGGGTCCGGCTTCGGACGCCTGCATCCGCGCGTGGTGTCGGGCCGCATCGATCTCGCCACTGGCGCGTGCAGCGTGCACGTGCAGTGCACGCCGGGCATCCTGCACGTGCCGGTCAACTTCACGGGGATCGACCGCGGGCGGATGCGCACCTTCCGGCACGTGGAGAAGCGCAAGAGCTACGTGCAACAGTTCAAGATCGAAGGCAAGCTCGAGACGGGCGGCACGAAGCTGCGCGGACGGCGCACGTTCACGGACCGCTCGTATCGCCTGGCGCGCGACGTGACGATCACCTGGGAGCTGCAGCGCATCGACCCCGCCGTGCACGGCACCGTCAAGGACCATGCGGGGCGCCGCCTCGTAGGCGTGTTGGTGAAGGCGCGCACGACCAACCCGGCACGGGTGAGGCAGAAGCTGCCCCCGATCTGGAAGGACGGGCGCACGGACCGCAACGGCGACTTCCGCATCGAGGCCGAGCCCGCCACATGGTTCCTGTCGGTGCCCGCGGCGCTGCACGACAGCCCCGACGGCGCGCTCGTGATCGGCCTGCAGATCGTGGCCGACGGCGCGCAGGTGACCGCCGAGAAGATGCCGGAGGTCGAGATCGAGGTCGTCACCTACGTGCTCGCGAAAGTTCCCGAGCACGGCCTGCTGCAGTCGCGCTTCGGCGGCGACGTGCAGTCGTTTCTGAGCTACATCGAGGCGCGCCACGGCGCCCGGGCGCTCGAACGCGCGCGCCGGCCGTAATCGCGCCACGCGGCGCCTAGTCGCGCCTGCGACACCACCTCCGACCTAGAGACGCACCGGGTAGGCATCCCGGGCCGGGAGGTTCGGCGCGCTCCGCGCCCCTCGGTTTTCCGAGAATGCCGTGTGAGATGGCGGCGATGGTGGAAGCGGGGGAATGGACCTGCGAGGACCACCGTGTCGCCCGATGGGAGTGGAGGCCAAGGCGGCAAGGGGGGGCAGCGGCGGCGCCGGCGGTAACTCCGAAGTGGCGGGACCCCAAGGAACAGGGGGTCAGAGCGGTGCACGGGCGCCCACCGTTTCCGGCGGCCGCGGTGGAGACACGGGGGGAGGGCCGGGGCCACGATGCGGGTAGGCCGAATGTGAAGAGGCCCGCTCCAGCGGGCCTCATTCCTTTCTACCGTCATAGGCCGCGCCCGAGGTCGCGGCGCAAGCTGCGGGCCAGGCGGGGCAGGTCGGCGCAGGCCTGCTCGATCTCTGTGGGCGTGACTTCTGTCGGCGGCTTCATGAAGCGCGGCTTCAGCACGTACAGAAGCTCGTGCTGCAGCGACAGCTCGACGATCCAGCGCCGCTTCGTCGTGCGGTTGCTGAACTCGATCGCCCGCATCAGGTGCTCGAGGTAGGCGGTCTCGCCCTTGTCCAGCCGGAACAGCACCTGCGGCGACTCGCGCCGCGCGCCCGGCGCGGGGGAGGCGCGCACGACGCGAAAGACCTCAGTGCTCTCAAGCGCGTGCACGAGCGGGATGACCGTGTCGTCGAAGCCCCGCTCGCGCCCGTCCTGAAGCTCCTCGATCGCGCGCACCGCGTCGTCGTCACCTTGCAGGTGGCCGCACAGCTGGCACTCCTCGACCAGGCGCTGCTCGATCGTGCGCTGCAGGACGTTGTGCGAGCCGCAAACGTCGCATTCCATTGCGATCGCCCCCGGGCGTTGGGCGTCAGTCGTCCCAGACGCCCTCGAACACCTGTACGGCGGGTCCGGAGAGAAACACCGGCCCCTTGCCGTCCCATTTCACCTGCAAGTCACCGCCGCGCACGTGGCAGACGAGCTCAGGATCCGTGCGCCCGGTCAGCACGCCGGCCACTCCGACCGCGCACGCACCGGTGCCGCAAGCCAGCGTCTCGCCCGCACCGCGCTCCCAGGTGCGCTGCTTCACCTCGCTGCGGCCCACGATCTGCACGAACTCGACGTTCGTGTGGCGCGGGAACAGCTCGTGAGTCTCGATCGCGGCGCCGATGCCCTCGACGTCGAAGGCGTCCACGTCGTCCACATAGATCACGCAGTGCGGGTTGCCCATCGAGACGCAGGTCACCTTGTAGGTCTCGTCCCCGACCTCGAGATCCTGCTCGACGACCGGATGCCCCGGCAGCAGCGCAGGGATCGCCTCCGGATCGAGGATCGGCGGCCCCATGTTGACGCTGGCGCCCGTCACTTCCGTGCCGGACAGCGACAGCGAGACCTCGAGCACGCCGCGGCCCGTGGCCACGCGGAACGGGTTCTGCGCCACGCGCCGGTTGTCGTAGGCGAACTTGGCCAGGCAGCGCAGGCCGTTCCCGCACATCTCCGCCCGCGAGCCGTCGGGGTTGAGCATCTCCATCGAGATGTCCGCCTCTTCGGCGGCGTCGGGCGGCCCGAGCAGCAGTAGCCCGTCCGCGCCTACACCGGCGCGCCGGTCGGTCATGGCCCGCGCCAGGGCACCGGGATCTTCGACTTGCTCCTCGTACAGGTCGACGAGCACATAGTCGTTGCCGGCGCCGTGCATCTTCGTGAAGCGCATGAGGCCCCAAACTACCCGATGGCGCGCGTTTGCAGGCTTACTTGCCAAAGGGCGGCCGCGCGGGTAGGAAGGCCCCATGCGGCGGGACGGGCGCAAGGACGACGAGATGCGGCCGGTGAGCTTCGTGCGCAACTTCAACGAGAAAGTGGCCGGATCGGTGCTGACCAGCTTCGGGCTGACCAAGGTGCTGTGCACCGCGCTGGTCGAGGAGGGCGTACCCCCCTGGCGCATAAACTCCGGCAAGGGCTGGGTGACGGGCGAGTACGCCATGCTGCCCGCCGCCACGGAACGGCGCAAGGCGCGCGAGGCCCGCATCGGCAAGCCGGACTCGCGCAGTCTGGAGATCTCGCGCCTGATCGGTCGAGCGCTGCGCTCCGTGGTGGACCTCTCCGCGCTGAAGGACCGCACGGTCTGGGTCGACTGCGACGTGCTGCAGGCCGACGGCGGCACGCGCACCGCCGCCATCTCCGGCGGATATATCGCGTTGTGGGACGCGCTCAAGGCGGCCAAGCTGAAGAAGTGGCCGATCCAGACTTCACTGGCCGCGGTCTCGGTCGGCATCGTCGCCGGCCGCACCCTGCTGGATCTGGACTTTCCGGAGGACTCCGCCGCCGCCGTCGACCTCAACGTCGTCATGACGGGTGAGCAGGAGTACGTCGAGCTGCAGGGCACCGCGGAGCGAAACCCCTTCACCGGCGCGGAGCTCGAGGAGATGCTGCGCCTGGCGAACGTCGGGATCGCTCACATCAGCAGCCGCCAGCAGGCCGCGCTGGAGTCCTGAGCGTGATCCTGCTCGGCACCAAGAACTGGCACAAGGTGCGCGAGGTGCAGGCCATGCTGAAGGAGCACGGGCAACGGGCCGTGCCCGCGGTGGGGCTGCCCGACGTCGAGGAGACGGGCGCGACCTTCCAGCAGAACGCCGCGCTGAAGGCGCTGGCCTACGCCGAGTTCTGCTCGGGGGCCGTGCTGTCCGACGACTCCGGCCTGGTGGTGCCCGCGCTAGACGGCGAGCCCGGCGTGCGCTCGTCGCGCTACGCCGGCGAAGAGGCGACCGACGAGCAGAACCTGCAGCTCTTGCTGCAGCGCATCCGCGAGCGGGAGCTGCACGAGCCCGAAGCGGCCTTCGTCTGCAGCCTGGCCCTGGCGCTGCCGGGCGAGATGCTGTGCGAGGTGGAGGGGCGCGTGGAAGGCCGCATCGTCGATACGCCGCGCGGCCAGAACGGTTTTGGCTACGACCCCGTGTTCTTCCACCCGCAAAGCGGTTGCGTGTTCGCGGAGCTGGAGCCGGAGCAGAAGAACCGCGTGTCGCACCGGGCGGTGGCGCTGCAGGCGCTGGCCGGCCGCCTGCCCGACCTGCTGGACCGCCTGTAGCTGGTCTGGCGTACATCCCAGGTTACGATCCGCCTCTTCGCCGCCTCGCGGCAGTCTGATCCCTAACTAGCAGGCCTATGCGGCTCGATCAGTTCCGGAACTTCTGCATCATCGCCCACATCGACCATGGGAAGTCCACCCTGGCCGACCGGCTGCTGTTGCGCACGGGAGTGGTCACCAAGCGCGAGTTCCGCGACCAGATACTGGACGTCATGGACCTGGAGCGGGAGCGCGGCATCACGATCAAGGCCAGTGCTGCGCAGCTGCCGCACGCCGGCCTGACCCTCAACCTGATCGACACGCCGGGCCACGTGGATTTCAGCTACGAGGTCTCGCGCTCGCTGCATGCCTGCGAGGGCGCCCTGCTGCTGGTGGACTGCGCGCAGGGCGTCGAGGCGCAGACCGTCGCCAACGCCTACATGGCGGTGGAGGCCGGGCTCGAGCTGGTCCCGGTGCTCAACAAGATCGATCTGCCGGGCGCGCGCCCCGATCTCGCCCTGGAGCAACTGCAGGCGGGCCTGGGCTTCAGCCCCGACGAGGTGCTCCGCGTCTCCGCCAAGACCGGCGAGGGCGTGGACGGTGTGCTTCAGGCCGTGGTCGAGCGCATCCCGCCGCCGGAGGGCGATCCGGATGCCCCGGTGCGGGCGCTCTTGTACGACGCCAGCTACGACGACTACCGCGGCGTGATCACCTACGTGCGCGTGCTGGACGGGGAGCTCAAGAAGGGCATGCGCGTCCGCTTCCTGGCCACCGGCGTCGTGCGCGAGGTGCAGGAGGTCGGCATCTTCCAGCCCAAGCCGAAGGCCGTCGCGACGCTCGGCGCGGGCAACGTCGGCTACGTCGTGGCCAACATCAAGACGCTGAAAGACGTGCACATCGGCGACACGCTGGCGTCGGCCACGGACGATGCCGCCGAGCCGGTGCCCGGCTTCAAAGAGCCGCAGCCGCTCGTGTTCTGCGGCATCTACCCGGCATCCACGCAGGACATCCAGGAGCTCAGGCGCGCGATCGAGAAGCTGCACCTGAACGACGCCTCCTTCACGTTCCATCCGGAGTCGAGCGAGGCACTGGGTTTCGGGTTCCGCTGCGGGTTCCTGGGGCCCCTGCATATGGAGATCGTGCAGGAGCGGCTCGAGCGGGAAAGCGGCGTCGAGATCATCCAGACCGCCCCCAATGTCACCTACGAGGTGCTGCGGACCGACGGGCAGGAAGTGCGCATCGAGCGGCCCAGCGAGCTGCCCGAGAGCAACTACATCGAGGAGTTCCGCGAGCCGATCGTGCGCACGCAGATGCTCATGCCGCCCGACGCCATCGGCGCGCTGATGACCTTGTGCAACGAGCGGCGCGGCAAGTTCGTCAAGCAGGAGTACCTCGGCCCGACGCGCGTGATCCTGACCTACGACCTGCCGCTGGCCGAGATCGTGGTCGACTTCTACGACCTGCTCAAGTCGGCCACGCGCGGCTACGGCACGATGGACTACGAGCTCGTGGGCTTCCAGGCGTCCGATCTGGTGCGTCTGCGCATCCTGGTCTCGGGGACGGAAGTCGACGCCCTGTCGGTCATCCACCACCGCGAGGACGCACAGCGCCGGGGCCGCGAGGTGATCATGGCCCTGCGCAAGACCATCCCGCGCCAGATGTTCGACATCGCCTTGCAGGCCGCCATAGGAGGCAAGGTCCTGGCCCGTGAGACGATCAAGGCCCTGCGCAAGAATGTGACGGCCAAATGCTACGGCGGCGACGTAAGCAGAAAGAGGAAGCTGCTCGAGAAACAGAAGGAGGGCAAGAAGCGCATGCGCCACGTCGGCAACGTGGCCATTCCGCAGGAGGCCTTCCTGGCCGTGCTCGACCGGCGTGAGGAACGCAAGAAGAAGTGAGCGACACGCAGCAGTCCGGGACCGCGTCCTTCATCCGGGAGAACCTGGAGGCCTTCGCGGTGGCCGTCGCCATGGCGCTCGTGATCCGGCACTTCTGCGTCGAGGCCTTCCGCATCCCGACCGCCTCCATGGAGCCGACGCTGTACGGCGACCACTACTCCCTGACGGGCGAAAGGCGCCATGGGGACCGCATCCTGGTCGACAAGTTCGTCAAGATCGTGCGCGATCCCAGGCGTTTCGAGGTCTGGGTCTTCCGCTACCCGCTCAACTACAGCAAGAACTACATCAAGCGCGTGGCCGGGCTGCCCGGGGAGTGGCTGCAGACGGTCGACGGTGACCTCTGGATCAGCTCCGACCAGGGCAAGACCTGGCGCATCCCATACAAGCCCGCGGGCGTGCGCGAACGGCACCTGGCCGAATACTGGCCGCACCCCGTGAGCAATCCGGATGCGTTCAAAGACGTGCGCTGCTGGATCCTGGGCAAGGAGTGGACGCTCGACGCGACCGTCGTCGACAGCTTCGAGGTCGACGCGGGCGACGAGCCGACCGAGCTGGAGTTCGCGCGGCGCATCGTGCGCTACGGCGAGGTCGACGACCATGGCCGTTCCACCGAGAAGCCCGTCGGGGACGTGCGGCTCGGGTTCGACGTCGAGGTCCAGCGGCCGGGCACGTTGAGAGTCCGCATCCGCGATCACCGGCGCGACCACGTGTTGACGCTGGGTCCGGAAGGCTCCTTCATGCGGGCCGCCGGCGACCATCCCGAGCTCGATCTCGACTGGAAGCTCACGCCCGGCACGCACTCGATCTCGTTCGCGAACGTCGACGACGTGCTCTACGCCGTGCTCGACGGCCGTGAGTTCGAGCTCTCCTTCGCCAAGACGCGCGATGCCCCGCCGGCCGCCGCGCCGAGGCCCGCCAGCGTCACGTTCCCCGACCACACCTCCGACAACGGCGTGATGGTCGTCGCGCGCGACTTGAAGGCGCGCCTGTCGGAGATGCGCCTCGAGCGCGACATCTACTACAACCCCGAAGACAAGTCGCCGCGCTCGACCGACGAGGAATACTGGGAAATCCCCGAAGGCCACTTCTTCATGATGGGCGACAACACCGGCCGCTCGAAGGACAGCCGCAGTTGGGAAGTGCTGCAAGTCGAATTGAAGAGCGGTGAGATCGTCAGGTGGGAAGCGGGGGAAGAAGGCAACCCAATCAGCAGGGACCGCCCGACGGGCGAGCGAGCAATGGTGATCCAGGCCGACGTCGACGGGTTGGTGCGCCAGATCTACAAGGATGACGTGGAAAAGGGCGGTTGGAACGATGCAGGCACCGAACAACCGTTCGTTCCGCGCTCGCACCTCGTCGGAAGAGCCTTCGTGATCTTCTGGCCGATCTTCACCCCGCCGGTCTACAAGGGCCCTTCGCGGGTCAGATGGATCCGGTGAAGTCAAGGGGCCAGCGCCGGGTTATGCACAACTGCCGGAGGAGGCTCGGACGGGCCCCATTTACAGGGGTTTTGCGGCCCGCCACCCCGTTTCAGAGGGCGCACGGGGTGCGGCCCGCCCAGGTTCTTGACGGCGCGCGCGCGGCGCCACTGTAAATCCCTTTTCCATAATGCCTTAGCGCGTCGGCTCGCAACCGCGCAGGCGCTTGGGCCGGCAGCCGCGTTTTTGGTCAAAAGCGTTGCTTCTTGCGGATTTTCGGCGGTTTTTTGCAGGGCGAACCCTTCTCCACGGGTTATCCACAGACGGGAAGGCGCTGTGGCCTACGTACAATGCGCGCCCATGGGCCTTTTCGCCGCTCGCAACCTCACCAAGAGCTACCGGCGACGCAAAGTCGTCAACGACGTCAGCTTCGAGGTCGACGAGGGGGAGATCGTCGGGCTCCTGGGCCCTAACGGCGCCGGCAAGACGACCGTGTTCAAGATGTCGGTCGGGATGCTGCGTCCCGATCAAGGGCACGTGGAGCTCGACGGCAAGGACATGACGCGCAAGCCGATGTACATGCGCGCGCGCAAGGGCATGGGTTACCTTCCGCAGGAAGCGTCCGTGTTCCGGCGGCTCTCGGTCTTGCAGAACCTGCTGGCTGTGCTGGAGTGCCTGCCGCTCAAGCGCAAGGAGCGCTTCGACCGCGCCGAAGAGCTGCTGTCGTGGTTCGAGCTGCTCTCCCTGCGCGACCGCCGGGCCGACACCCTGAGCGGCGGCGAGCGCCGCCGGGTCGAGATCGCGCGCGCCCTGGCCTCGCGGCCGAAGCTGCTGCTTCTGGACGAGCCCTTCGCGGGGATCGACCCGATTGCCGTGGCGGATATCCAGGAGACCGTCTCGGAGCTCAAGCGGCGCGGCGTCAGCATCCTGCTCACGGACCACAACGTGCGCGAGACCCTGGCCATCACGGACCGCTCCTACATCATCTTCGAGGGCCGCATCCTGCGGCATGGGCCGTCCGAGGATCTGGTCAAGGACCCCCTCGTGCGCCAGGTCTATCTGGGCCACAAGTTCTCGATGCCGGAGCTGGAGGAGCGGCGGCGCGAAGGGGACCGGGCGGCTACGTCCTAGCCGGGCCGCGCCCGGGCGCGGGTATCGGGCGCGTACTCGGACTCGGGCGGAGGCCGGAACCTTGCTGGAGGGGGGGGAGTCTCCGAGAATGCGCAACAGACCATGGACATCATTGTTTGTATGAAGCGCGTGCCGGACTCGGCGGCGCGCATTCAGATCGGGGGCGACGGCCGGTCCATCGACTCGGCCGGGCTCGAGCACATCATCTCTCCCTACGACGAGATGGCGCTCGAGCGGGCGCTGCAGATCAAGGAGGAGCAGGGAGGCACGGTCACCGTGGTCTGTCTCGGCGCCGCCGAGGCGGCCAAGGAGATCCGGCAGGCGCTGGCCATGGGCGCCGATCAGGCGCTGCACATCAAGAGCGATGTGGGCTACCGCGACCCGCTCACCACGGCGCGCATCCTCGCGGACCACCTGAAGGGCCGCACGTTCGACATGCTGCTGTTCGGCAAGCAGTCGATCGACGCCGACAACTCCGCGATCGGTGTCATGGTCGCGACGCTGCTGGACCTCCCCGCGGTGAGCCTGGTGACCAAGCTCGACGCGGCGGACGGCAAGGCCACGGTGGAGCGCGAGGCCGAGGCGGGCGCGGAAGTGATCGAGGTAGCGCTGCCCGCGGTGTTCACGGCGCAGCGCGGGCTCGCGGAGCCCCGCTACCCGTCGATCAAGGGCATCATGCAAGCGAAGAAGAAGCCCATCGAGGAAGCCCAGGCACCCGAAGAAGCGGCGCTGATCACCCTCGAGGCGCTCGAGCCGCCGCCCGCACGTACCGGCGGCCGCATCGTGGGCGAGGGGGTCGAAGCGGTTCCCGAGCTGGTGCGCCTGCTCCGTTCGGAAGCGAAGGTGCTCTGATGGCCACGGTGCTCGCCTATCTCGAGACCAGCCAGGGCAAGCTCAAGAAGTCCGCGCCGGAGGTGCTGGCACAGGGGCGCCGGCTGGCCGACTCCCTCGGGGCGACGTTGGACGCGCTCATGATCGGCAAGGGCGTCGCCGCCCTGGCGGCACAAGCCGGCTCCTACGGCCCCGACCGCGTACTGCACGTCGAGCACGACGCGCTCGATGCCTTCACGCTGGAGGGATACGTCAAGGCGGCGCAGGCGGCGGTGCAACACAGCCGGCCGTCCGTCGTGCTGGTCGCGGCTTCGGTGGTCGGCAAGGACCTGGCGGCCGGGCTCTGCGCCGCGGAAGGGCTGTCGCTCTTGGCCGACGTGGTCGCCGTCAGCGCTGAAGGCGGCAAGCTCACGGTGCGCAAGCCCGTCTTCGCCGGCAAGGCTACGGCCGTCCTCTCGGCGGCTGCCGAACGCGTAGTGGTCACGCTCAGGCCCAACGTCTTCGAAGCCGCCGAACCGACGGGAGCGAGCCCGCCGGCCGAGGTGGTGCAGGTCGCGCTGGATGGGGTCGGCGGCCGCACCAGGCTCGTGGAGCTGCGCGCGAAGGAGAGTGAGAAGCTCGACCTGACCGAGGCCGACATCATCGTGTCCGGCGGCCGCGGCCTGAAGGGCCCCGAGCACTGGCACCTGATCGACAGCCTCGCTGAGGCGCTCGGCGCCGTGAAGGGCGCCAGCCGCGCTGTCGTGGACGCGGGTTGGCGGCCGCACGACGAGCAGGTGGGGCAGACCGGGAAGACCGTGAGCCCGAAGCTCTACGTCGCCGTCGGCATCTCCGGGGCGATCCAGCACCTCGCCGGCATGCGTACGAGCAAGTGCATCGTGGCCATCAACACCGACGCCGAGGCGCCGATCTTCAAGGTCGCTGATTTCGGCATCGTCGGGGACGCGGCGAAGGTCGTTCCCGCGCTGGTCGAGGAGCTGAATAAGCTCAAGGAATAGCCGTCAGCTATCAGCTGTCAGCCGGGTCCCGTTGGGGTCGAGCGGCGGTCCTTCGGGGAAACCGATGGTCCGTCGGGCGAAGCCGCCTGAAGACACTCGAACGTCCTGTTGCGAGCTGATAGCTGACGGCTGAGAGCTATTTCAGCGTTCGCTTCAACAGCGCCGCAAAGCTCGAGGGCTTCAAGAAGCCCTCGTGGCGTGCCAGCTCCGAGCCGTCGTTCTCGAGGATCACGTACGTGGGCGTGCCCTTGACGCCGTACTTGTGTGAAGTGGCCGCGCCGTCTTTGTGTTCGAGCTTGATGCAGACGAAGCGCTTGCCCAGCTGCGCCACCTCCAGGTCCGTGAAGGTGTAGCGGTCCATGCGCTTGCACCACACGCAGTCCTTGGCCCAGAAGTCGACCAGCACGCGCTTCTTGACGGTCCTGCCGATCTCGAGCGAGCGAGCCAGCGTCTCCTTGCGCAGCCACTGGATCTCCTGGCCGCGCTTGATCTTGGGCCGCAACGGATCGATGCCGAGCTCCTGCTCCTCGGCGCTCTGCTGGCGCCGCGCAATGCGCACGAAATACTCGCGCTCCGTTTCCGTGGCCTTGTAGATCTTCAGCTTCAGCTCGCGGCCCGCGGGATCGATCGAACCCGCCTCCACCATCCAGGCTTGATCGTGCGCCCACGACGGATAGAGGAGGTGGCGCGTGCGGTCGCGGCTCAAGAGTCCCTTGCGGCCCTGCTCCAGCGGGCGCAACTCCCAGGAGTCGCTCTCCGTGAAGATGCCGTTGTTGTCGTCGTCCAACACAGCCACCAGATACGGCTTGCCGCCGATGTCGACGCGTCCCTCGCGCCAGCCGTCGCGCTCCACGTGCACGACGACCGGTTCCTTGTTCTTCCCCACGTAGTAGAAGAAGACGCAGCGGTAGGATTCCACGAAGTCCTTCTTCTCGTTGCGGTAGGGAAGCTCGAGCTCCACGTTCAGGAACTCCACCAGCGTGCGGCCGGTCTCGCGCATCTCGCGCAAGCGAGCCTGCAGCGGCTCCCCGTCGTTGGTCAGATCCTGGTCGCGGTTCCGGTCGAGGTAGAGCCGGTCGTAGTGCTCACCGCCCTTCGAGCGGTCCAGCGCCCCGAAGAAGGGCACGCCTCCCGTCTCCCCGAGGTCTACCCGGAAGTAGAGCGGCGTGTCCGTCTCGAACTTCGGGATCTCGAACAGGAAGCGCGGGGCGGTGCTCTCCATGGGCAGCGCGCGGCTCTCGCCGTAAGGCACCTGCACGTCGGCGTCCGGCCTGGCGAGCGTCAGCGTGACGGTGACCTCCTGCGCCGTTTCGGGCTTGGTTTCGTCCTTCGGGACCGGCGTCTCCTGCGCCGTCACTACCGCCGTCACGCCCAGGCACAAGACGCAAAGAAAGAGGCCCTTGATCCAACGCATGACGGTTCCTCCGCAGGGACGTCATTCTAGCCGGGGCGGACGAAGGCTGAGGCTCAGGCCGAGAAAGGGCAGTCCCCCCCCGAGGGCAAAATCGCGCATGGTGACCGGCATTCCGAGGGCGACCCTGCCTCTGGCGGAGGTAATCGAGCGGCTCCGTAGCGATCCGCGCTACGCGAGCAACATCGTGGAATGGCGCACGCTGGCGCCGAAGCCGGCGGTCTTTTGCGACTACCCCGAATGGGTTGAGCCGGGCCTGAAGCAGGCGCTGCGCGGAAAAGGCTACGAGCGCCTCTATTCCCACCAGCGCGAGGCGGCCGAGCTGGCCCATGCCGGGACGCACTTCTGCCTGGTCACGCCCACCGCTTCGGGAAAGACGCTCGGCTACAACCTCCCGGTGCTCAACGAAATCGGGCGCAAGCAGGGCGCCCGCGCCCTGTATCTGTTCCCGACAAAGGCGCTGAGCCAGGACCAGGTAGCGGAGCTCAACGAGATCGTCGACCTGCTGCCCGCTGGATCCGATGGGGGAGTCAAGGCCTACACCTACGACGGCGACACGCCGACTGCGACGCGCGCCGTACTGCGCGCCTCGGCCGACATCGTGGTCACCAACCCCTACATGCTGCATTCGGGGATCCTGCCCAACCACGTCAAGTGGACGGATCTCTTCACGGGGCTGAAGTACGTGGTCGTCGACGAGGTGCACGCCTACCGCGGCGTCTTCGGCAGCCACGTGGCCAACGTCCTGCGGCGGCTGCGGCGCATCGCCGCTCATTACGGAGCCGACCCGACCTTCCTGTGCTGCTCCGCCACGATTCGCAATCCCGCGGAGCACGCGGCGCGGCTGGTCGGCGCGCCCGTGCAGGTCATCGACCACAACGGAGCGCCGCGCGGGGAGCGTCACTTCGCCCTTTACAACCCGCCCGTGGTCAACCAGCAGCTGGGCCTGCGCGCGAACGCGCTGGAGGAGGTGCGGCGGCTGAGCTCGCTTTTTGCCGGCGGTGCGGTGCAGGCCATCTACTTCACGCGAACGCGCCAGCGCGTCGAGGTGCTGACCAAGTATCTGAAGGACCGCAATCGCGACCGCAACCTCGATCCCGAAGCCGTGCGCGCCTACCGCGGCGGCTACCTGCCGCGGCTGCGGCGCGAGATCGAGCGCGGGTTGCGCAAAGGGGAGATCCACGAGGTCGTCTCGACCAACGCGCTCGAGCTCGGCGTCGACATCGGCACGCTGGACGTCGCCGTGCTGACGGGCTACCCCGGGACGCTGGCCTCCACGTTGCAACAGGCGGGGCGCGCGGGCCGGCGCGCGTCCACTTCGCTGGCGATCATGGTCTGCCGCTCGACGGCCCTGGACCAGTACATCGCCGCGCAGCCCGAGTACATCTTCGAGCGGCCCGAAGAGCGCGCGGTGATCGATCCCGACAACCTGATCATCTTCGTCAACCACCTGAAATGTGCGGCCTTCGAGCTGCCCTTCGACGAGGGCGAGCGCTTCGGTCAGAACCCGGTCACGGGGGAGGTGCTCGAGTACCTGGTGCGCGAGGCGCGCATCCTGCACAAGGCGGGTGGCCGCTACCACTGGATGGCGGAGGCTTACCCGGCGGAGGACATCAGCCTGAGCGCGACCGACGTGGACTACTTCGTGGTGCTGGACGAGGAGAAGAACAGCGTCATCGGCGAGGTCGACCGGCCGGACGCGATGACGCAGATCCACGAGGGCGCCATCTACGGCTGGCAGGGCGAGCAGTTCCTGGTCACGCGCCTGGACTACGACCAGCGCCGGGCGTATGCGAAGTGCGTCAATCCGGACTATTTCACCGAGGCGGAGGTGGACACCGACGTGCGCGTCGTGCACGCGGATGAGCAGCGCCCGGGCCCCGGCTTCATGCTGCACCGCGGTGAGGTCGGCGTGAAGACGCTCGCGACGGTGTTCAAGAAGATCAAGTTCTACACGCGCGAGAACGTCGGCGCCGGCGAGATCCACTTGCCTCCCGAGGAGATGGAGACGACCGCGGTCTGGATGCTGCTGGAGCCGTCGGCGGCGGCGGAGCTCGGTTTCGACGACCCCCGCTGCGGTCCGGGCTGGAGTGGTCTCGCGTATCTCTTGCACCACCTGTTGCCGCTGCACCTGGGCTGCAACGTTTCCGACGTGCGGCGCAAAGCCGAAGTGCGCAGCGCCGAGTTCGACCGGCCCTCCCTGTTCCTGATCGACAATGCGCCCGGCGGCGTCGGCCTGGCCGAGAAGTGCTACGAAGTCTGGCCGCGCCTGCTCGAGACCGCCCGGGCGGTGGTGGAGCGCTGCGTCTGCGCCGCGGGCTGTCCCGCCTGTGTGGGCCCCACGCGCGACGTGGGGTCGCTGGGGAAGACGGTGGCGACGCGTATCCTGCAGGCATGCTCGTCGCCGTCCTGCTGACGCTCCTCGGCCTGGCGACGATCCTCGTTCCGCTCTACGCGTACTTCCCGAGCCCGCCCGACGGCGTGCCGCTGGTGCTGATGGCGGCGGGTGCCGTCGCCGCCTGGGTGCAGTGGAAACGGCGCAAGGGGAGGGGGCGCATGGCGGGAGCGGTCACGATCACGCTGTTGTTCGGCGTAGTCGCCTACTGGTTCCTCTTGTTCTCCGCGTACGCCAAGGCGCCGCCGGGGGCTGCGGTCGGCGGCAACGCTCCGACCGCCGAGGTGCGCCGTGTGTCCGACGGCGTGCTCGTGCGCCTGCCCCGGGGTGATCCGGCCTCGCAACCGGAAGGGAGCCGCTCGCCCGAAGCGTTGCTCGTCTTCTATCGCGGAGCCTGGTGACAGTACTGCGTGCGCGAGCTCGTGGGGCTCGCCAAGGAGAAGCGCTTCCAGGAGATGGGCGTGCCCATCTATGCCGTGAGCACGCAAGCGCCGCACGAAAGCCGCGCGTTGCAGGAGCGTCTCGGCGACGCGGTCGTGCTCTTGTCGGATCCCAAAGGCCTGGCGGTGCGCGCCTACGGTGTGGAGGACCCGGGCCCGGTCGCGCCCGCCGGTCAGACCGTGCTGTCGCGCCCCGCGACGTTCTACATCGACAAGCGCTCGGACGTGCGCTTGCGTTGGACGCCGGACAACTACCGCCGCCGCCCGTCCGCCGCATCGGTCGCGGAGAGTGTTTCAGCCCTCCGCTGAACGCGGCCACCCTCTCTGCGTCTTCCTCGTTCGGGGTTGAACCGCAAAGGCCGCAAAGGAACGCGAGGAAATGAGACAGAGGTCCGCGGGTAGGGTTCTCCGTTCGTCGTAGCGGTTCGTCCGCGGCCGAGTGTCCCGATCGACCGTGCGCCATCGACGCGCCTCATTCTCGTTCTTCGCGTCCTTTGCGGTTCATTCACACACCGCGAACGTATGTCGGTCGCCGGCTTAAGCTGTGGGGGCGAATGAGACTGGTCGACAAGCTGCGGCGCATTGCCGCGCCCGCGGAGATACCGCGCCGAGCCCCGGGACCGCCAGGCGCGCGGCGCCTTCCCGGCGGTGTGGAAGAGAGCGAATCCGGCCCCGTGTGGATTCGCCGCGCGCGCTTCCCCGTCGACACGCAGCACGGGAGCATGCGGCTGCGTGCCTTGAGGGACGTCGCGGTCAAAGACCTCTCCGTGGTGGCGCGCGATCCCGGCCTGGAGCATGCGGACTTCGACAAGGCGATCTTCTTCGACACCGAGACAACATCGCTCGGAGGGGGCGTCGGTACGTATGTGTTCCTGCTCGGCGCCGGTTATATGGACGGGGACAGCTTCGTCGTCGAGCAGTATTTCCTGCGCGAGATGACGGAGGAGCGCGCGCTCCTGGGCACCATCAACCGTTTGTTCGGACGCTTCGAGCTGGCCGTCTCGTTTCACGGAAAGGGCTTCGACACGCCGCGCCTGACGGACCGGCTGGCTTTCCACCA
The DNA here is from genome assembly GCA_027297745.1 of Planctomycetota bacterium. Classification (GTDB taxonomy): domain Bacteria; phylum Planctomycetota; class PLA2; order PLA2; family PLA2; genus JAPUHK01. Next base: position 18,581 of record JAPUHK010000163.1, read on the forward strand.
CATGCAGTTCGATCTGCCCGACGTGCACCTCGACCTGTGCCAGGTGGGGCGCCAACTGTACCGCGGCGCGTTCGAGGACTGCCGCCTGCAGACCTTCGAGCGGGAGCTCGTGCGCTTCCACCGCCAGGATGATCTCCCGGGCGCCGACTGCCCGCGCGCCTTCTTCGATCACCTGCGCGGCGACAGCTCGCTGATCCCCCGCGTCTTCCAGCACAACCTGTATGACATCCTGACCATGCCCGCGCTTGCCGCCTGCTTCGCGCGCGAGGTGTCGAGTCCCAGCCACCCCGTGGTGCAGGCCAACCTGGGGCGCGTGTACGAGTCGAGCGGGCGGGATGACCGGGCGCGCCGCGCGTACGGGGCGTCGCTCCCGGGGTTGCGGGAGCGCTCCCACGGCCTCCTGCCGCGCACGCTGGAGCGGTTGGCCCTGTTGGAACGGCGGACCGGTCGGCACGCGGAGTCGGCTGAGCTGCTGCAGGAGCGTGTCGGGCTGGAGCCGGCCGCCATCCAGGCGCTCGAGGACCTGGCCAAGTACTACGAGCATCGCCGTCACGACTACGAGCGCGCCTGCGAGCTGGCCCGTGAGGCCCGCCGGCGCCTGGTCGACGGAGTCGAAGGGGTCGAAGGGGGGCTACCGGTCGACCCCGCGGTGCGCGAACGCCGGCTCCAATCCCTCGAGCACCGGCTCGAGCGTCTGCAACGCAGGGTTTCCTTTCGGGAAAGCGGGCCGTAAAACCAGGGCATGACGGTCGAAGCGGACCGGATCCTGGAAGGTCTCCTCGGAGCTCTGGACAAGGCACCCGACGGTGTTCGCCGCGACGACCTGGCCGAGTTCCTGCAGACCGACGCGGCCGCTCTGGACCGCGCCTGGGCGGCCCTGAAGCGGGACCGCTTCGAGGTACGCGAAGAGCAGGGGCTCTGGACCCTGGTCCGCGCGCCCGACCGCCTGTTGCCGCACTGGGTGCGTGCGAGGCTGCGCACGGACCGCATCGGCGCCACGATCTATTACCGCGAAGAGATGCCCTCCACCCAGGACGCGGCCTTCGAGCTGATCGTGGAAGGGCGGCCGCATGGGACCCTCGTGGTGGCCGAGCACCAGACGAGCGGCCGCGGGCGGTCGGGCCGTGGCTGGATCTCGACGCACGGGCGGGGGCTGCTGTTCTCGATCGTCCTGGAGCTGGAGCCTCCGGACACCTTCGCGTCGGTGCTGACGGTCGCCACGGCTACCGCGGTGGCGCGCGGCATCCGCCACGTCACGGACCTGCCCGCCACGATCAAGTTCCCGAACGACATCCTCGTGCGCGGCAAGAAGGTGGCCGGCATCCTGATCGAGGCCAAGGACTACGGCGTGCCCCCGCCGCGCGCGGTGGTGGGGGTCGGCGTCAACGTGAACGAGACGCTCGAGGACCTCCCCGAGGCGCTGCGGGAAAGCGCGACCTCGCTGTGCCTGGAGCGGCGGGACCACGAGCCCATCTCACGCGTTGCTCTGTTGCGTCGCATCCTGACCGAGCTGGAGCGCTGGCTGGACCAGATCGCGCTGGGCCGTTTCGAGGTGCTGGACGAGGCCTGGAGCCGGCTAAGCGGTTTCGAGGACCGCGAGGTCGTGTTCGTCTGCGGCGGGGAACAGGTGCGCGGCCGGGTGTTGGAGGCGGGAATCCGGGAGGGGCTGCTGCTGCGGCAGACGGGCGGCACAGAGCAGCGTTACCGCCTGGAGCACATCATCGATCTGCGCGTTCAGTAGTGGACCCCGTGTGCGTGCCCATGCCCCTGCCCATGCCCGGACCCTGCTCGCGACCGGTGACGCGTGCCCCTGAGCACGGGCCCGCGTACGGGCACGAAGCTCCGGGCATGGGCACGGGCACGTTTACGGGGAGAAGGCGCCCGTGAAGGGACGGTGACAGGCTTGCGGCCTATGATCGCTGCGAACCGGGGCTTTTGACCGTTGTATTGGCTGCGACGCATTCCCACCGAGACACGCATCGTCGTGATCGTCGTCTCGCTGGCCTTCCTGCAGGCGATCCTGCTCTCCGTCTTCGGGCTGCAGGCCATCGAGCGCGAGCGGCGGCAGGTCGAGGAGGGGCTGACCCGGCGGGCGCTCGTCTTCGCGGAAAACTATCTCGCCGCGCCCGCGCGGGCCGAGCTGCGGCGGCGTGCCGACGAGGTCTTCCTCGGCGCCTTCGACGAGAAGAACGCGGACTGGAAACAGGGCGGCGCCGGCGGCGGGCTGTTCCGCGACGCGTTCCTGCTGCAGGACGACGGTGCGATCGCGACACCGGACGGGCGCCCGCTTTTCTTGCCGCCGCATCGGCGCGACCCCTCGACGGCCATTTTGGAGGCGGACGAGCTCACGCGGCAGTTCGTACAGGACACGGAGCTCGGCGAGCGGCAGAAGATGGCCATGGCGACGCTCGACTTCGCGCAGCGCCATCCCTTCGCCGTGGACGAGGACGGTGACAATCGCAGCTTGTTGTTCGCGTTGACGCGGTTGCACGGGGAGCAACCGGCGGATCTGGCCACGTTGCTCGAAGTGCGCTGGATCGGCGTGCTCAACCGCGCGGCCGGACAGGACGTGAGCTGGTTCCTGAGGGAGGTGCGCAAGTCGGCGGGCGACGCGGACGCCTATGCAGCGGCGGCGCGGGCGCAGGACCGCGGCCCCGGCCGCAGCCTGATCGAGATGCTGCAGTCGTCGGATCGCATCCGCGCCGAGGACCTGCCCGCCGGGCGCTACACGCTGCTGAACGTGCGCCACATGGAGCCGGGACCGGCCGGCGGTACGGAGGTGCGCCATTTCTACGTGCGTCGCGTGCGTCAGGGCGCGCCGATCCAAACGCTGGTCGTGGATGGCGACCGGCTGCAGGGGCTGTTCGCCGAAACCGCCAGGGCGGCGCGGGACGAGGGCATCAAGCGCGGCATCATCAACCCCCGCATCCGCTTGCGCGGGCGCGACGAGTCGGGCGAAGAGGCCCTTCATGCCATCCCCGACCTGCCCGGCTACGTGGCAGCGGCCACCGTTTCCGAGGAGGCGCTGCGCGACCAGGCCGCCGAGCGCGCGCGCTTCTACCGCTACATCATCGCCTTCTCGGTGCTCGGGATCCTGGCCGGCGGCTTCCTGACCGCGCGTGTGGTCATGCGCGAGATCAAGCTGGCCAAGCTGAAGTCGGGCTTCGTGAGCAACATCAGCCACGAGCTCAAGACGCCGCTGACGTCGATCCAGATGTTTGTGGAGATGTTGCGCGAGGGAAAGGTGCAGGACGCGGCCGAGCGCAATCAGTGCCTCGACGTCATCTCCCAGGAGAGCGGGCGGCTGGCGACGCTCATCCAGCGCGTGCTGGACTTCGGCAAGCTCGAGGCAAGGCGGCGGACCTATCGATGGAGGACCGCTTCCATCGCGGGCCTGGTGCAGCGCGAGGCCGAACGCTTCCTGACCCTCACCGGATTGGAGCGGGAGCGTCTCTGTGTGCGCGTGGAAGACGACCTGCCCCCGGTGCAGCACGACCCCGAAGCGCTCAGCGAGGTGCTCAGCAACCTGTTCGGCAATGCGTACAAGTACTCGCCGGCCGACGACCGGCACATCGAGATCCGTGTGCAGGAGCTGCGCGGCCGCGTTGTGCTGTACGTCGAGGACAACGGGCCGGGCGTGGCCGCAGGGGAGCGCCACAAGATCTTCGAGCAGTTCTACCGCGCGCACGACCTGCTCACGAACGAGGTGGAGGGGACGGGGCTCGGGTTGACGATCGCGCGTTCGCTGGTGCGCGCGCACGGCGGGCGCATCCGCGTCGAGGACCGGCCGGGCGGCGGCAGCCGCTTCGTTGTCGAGCTTCCGGCCGCGGGCGGAGCGCGCCGGAGCGTGCGGAGGCCGTAGGATGAACGACCCCGTGAGCGCACGAATTCTGGTCATCGAAGACGACCCGGCCATCCGCCTCGGCCTTCAGAAGACGCTCGGCTTCGAGGGCTACGACGTGTTGGGCGCCGAGGACGGCGAGACCGGTCTCGAGATCGCGTTTAGCAACCGCCCCGATCTGATCATTCTGGACCTGATGCTGCCCCGTCTCAACGGGTACGAGGTGTGCCGCACGATCCGCAAGCACGACCCCGCCATCCCGATCCTGATCATCAGCGCCAAGGACCAGGAGATCGACAAGATCATGGGTCTGGACCTCGGGGCGGACGACTACATCACCAAGCCCTTCAGCACGCGCGAGCTCGCGGCCCGCATCAAGGCCGCGCTCAGGCGCAGCCGGGCGCACGAGCACGAGGAGAAGACCTACGAGCGGGGCGGCATGTGCGTCGACTTCGCCGGCCAGACGCTGACGGTGGACGGCCGGCAGCTCGAGCTCTCGACGCGCGAGTTCCGGTTGCTGAGCTACCTGATCCGCAACCGCGGGCGCGTGCTCAGTCGCGACCAGATCCTCAACCACGTGTGGGGCTACGACTACGAGGGCACGGCGCGCACGATCGACAACTTCATCACCAAGCTGCGCAGCAAGATCGAAGGCGATCCGACCGCCCCCGAGCTGATCCTGACCGTGCGCGGAGTCGGTTACAAATTCGCCGAATAGGCGCAGAGACCGCCGAGGGAGACAAGGCACGCCGAGATGTGCCGGCCCTGTCGTCTGCGCCCTCCGCCCACCCCTGCGGTCCCTGCGTCATCGCACCGGGGGGGTAGTATTCACTACGTGCCGCACACTGCGGAGACATCATGAGATGAGCCTCTACGCCCCGATCGAAGACCCGTCCGAGAGCGGCTCACTTCTCGACCGGACCTTCGAGCAGGTTCGCCAGAACCCCTTCCTGCGGGCACTGCTGGTCCTCACGTTGATCGACGACGCGGCCGCCGTCCTGCTCGCGTTCGTGATGCCTGGCGAGATGAAGCCGGTGATCGCGGGCGCCATGATCCTGATGAGCACACTGGCCTGGGTCTTCGCCGTGGGCCTACCGACCATGAACCGCGAGTTGCGTAGCCAGGCCCGGACGGTGCGCTGGGCCTACTTGAGCGCCCTCGTGGAGATGTTCGGGCGGGTCGTCCTGGGCGCCGTCGTCGTTATCTTCACCGTTGCTCTAGTGACGGTCGTCACCTAGAGCCGATTCACCTATCTGGGGGACTCCTCCGTTACGTTTGGGGACCCCGGATCGAAGAGACTTGGTCCATGTGACGGCCCCTCTTCGGGCTCGATCTGGAGGTGGCTTTGCACAAGACCCTCGTCCCGCTCCTTACTCTGGCCCTCGGCGTCCTGGGAGGCTGCCAGGCCACCAAGCCCCCGCCCCAGACGGCCGTGCCGCCTAGCGTCCGGCCCGAGCCGGTGATCTTCGTCTCGGACATGGCCAGCGAAATGGGCTTTCATTACACGGAGGACCCGCGTGGCTTCCTGGAGCTGAGGCTGGGACCGGACGCGGTCGTGCTGACACCGGGCTCGCGGCGGGCGATGGTCAACGGCCACAAGTTCTACATGGTCCATCCCTGCCTGAAGATGGGCGACAACTTCGCGCTGCGCACCGGCGACGCCCGCATGCTGCGCCAGCACGTGCGCGGGGAGCAGGGGCGCCCCGGGCACCTGGCTCGCCCGGCCGCGCCGGTGCAACCGCAGGTTGCGCCGTTGCCGGCCCGCTGGGCGCCGCGCGTGGTCGCGCGTCATTGGCGGCACATCGTGATCCACCACACGGTCACATCGCGTGGCTCCGTGGGCTTCCTGGACCAAATCCACCGCGCCCGCGGCTTCGACAGCCTGGGCTATCACTTTGTGATCGGTAACGGAACCGGCGCCGGCGATGGTGAAGTGCAAGTCGGCTCCCGCTGGGCGGCGCAGCAGGTGGGGGCGCACACGCGGGTCGACCCGTCCGACGACAACTACTGGAACCGCAACAGCATCGGCATCGTGCTGGTCGGCGACTTCACGCAGACCCGGCCTTCCCGCAGGCAGATGGACTCGCTGGTCCTCCTCGTGCGCACGCTGGAGAATCGCTTCCAGATCGCGCCGGAAGGGGTGATCCCGCACCGCGCCGTGAAGGACACCCTGTGCCCCGGTCCCCGCTTCCCCTGGGCCGAGCTCCAGCAGCGCTTGCGGTAGGCTTTACCAGCAAGCTCCCCATTCTTTGCGCGTTTCGTATTTAATTGGCAGCAATGCAGGAAGAACGGGCACGCGGCTGTCTGGTCGGATTCGCCGTCGGCGACGCGCTGGGGGCGCCGCTGGCTTTCATCAAAGCCGAGCAGGTGCGCATCAAGCACGGGGTCGTGCGCGAGATGATCGGGGGCGGCTGGCTGGGCCTGCGCTCGGGCGCCACGAGCGGGGAGACCGCTCAGATGCGGGCGCTGGCGGAAACGCTGCGCGACGGCGCGGAATACGACGCGGCGGCGGCGGCGGCCGCCTACATCGATTGGCTGCGCACGGATCCGGTGGACGCGCCCAATCTCACGCGCCTGGCTCTGGAGGCGATCGCGGAAGGAGCCGAGCCCGCCGAAGCGGCGCGGCGTGCCCACGAGTTGAGCCAGGAGAAGACGGCCGACAATGCGACGCTCGGCCGCTGCGTGCCGTTGGCGCTGCGCTACGCCGGTGCGGCACTGGCCGGCCACGCCGCGGGAGACGCGCGGCTGACGCACCACGCGCCCGAAGCGGCCGGCGGCTCCGCGGGGCTATGCCTGCTCTTGTCCGTGCTGCTGGCCGGCGAAGACGACTTCGACGCGGCGCGGCGTGCGGCGGAGGAGGGCATCGCGGACTGGGGCGACGGTTTGCCCATCGTCTTGCGCGCGACGGACGGTGTGCCGCGCAGCAACTTGCGGCCGACCCACGACGTGATCGACACGTTGGAGGCTGCGCTCTGGTGCGCGACGCACGGTAAGGACTTCGAGACGGCGCTCGTGGAGGCCGTGAACCTGGGCGGCAGCACGGCCACGATCGGAGCCGTGGCGGGAGCCCTGCGCGGCGCGCGCGACGGCATCGATGCGATCCCCGAGCGCTGGCTGCGCGTGCTGCAGGACCGCTTGATCCACGACCGGCTCGCCTCGAAGATCGCCGCGCACTTTGTGGTGTCGTCCTAGGGGCGCGGCACGCAGGGCGCAGGGCGGAGGGCGTTGCTAAGACGAGGGAGGGTGCAGGGGGCGCAGCATCACGTGGTCCACGAGCGCGTCGGGGCGCGTCGTCACCGCGTAGGCGACCGCGTCGGCCACGTCCTGCGGCTCGAGCTTCCAGTCGCTGGAGTTTGGCGAGTACTGGAAGTGTGAGCTAACCGAGCCCGGCGAGATCAGCGTCACGCGCACGCCGTGCGGCCGGCATTCGAGGGCGAGGCACTCGTTGAAGCCGACCAGGCCGAACTTGCTGGCCGCATAGGCCGCGCCCGTACGAAAGCCTCGCCAGCCCGCGATGGAGGCGATGTTCACGATGTGGCCCGACCCGCGCTCGATCATGGCCGGCAGCAGCGTGCGCGTGACGTGGAAGGCTCCGTCGAGGTTCGTGCGCAGTACGCGCTCCCACTCTTCCGTGGGCATCTCGTGGACTTCGGCGAACGAACCCACGCCCGCGTTGTTGACCAGCAGGTCGACCGGGCCCAACTCGCCGATCGCGTGTTCCGCGGCCCGGGCGCAAGACGCGGGGTCGCGCACGTCGAGCTCCAACGCCACGGCGCGCCCGCCACGTTCTCGAATGCCGGCGGCGACCTGCTCGAGGTCGGGCAACACGCGTGCGGCGCAGGCGACGGCGTAGTCCGCCCGCGCGAGTTTCTTGGCGATCGCGCGACCGATGCCGCGCGACGCTCCGGTAACGAACGCGACCTTCATGTGCAGCGGACGCGGAGGATAGCAGAGAGCGCGGCATAGAGGGTCTGGTAGGCTGCCGCCATGTCGATCGTCGGCTTGCAAAACGGTCTCGAAATCTATGTGGAGGAGCACGGCAACGGCGAGCCCTTGCTCCTGATCATGGGGACCGGCGCCGACCATCGCTTCTGGGCCTCGCAGGTGCCGGCCTACTCGGAGCAGTACAGGACCATCGTGTACGACGCGCGCGGGGTGGGGCGCTCGACGGTGCCCGGCGACCCGACGACGTGCTCCATGGCGGTCATGGCGGACGACGCGGTGCAGCTGCTGGACGTGCTCGGGATCGAGTCGGCGCACATCTCGGGGTTGAGCCTGGGGTCCACCGTGGCGCAGGAGATGATCCTGCGGCATCCGGGACGTGTGCGCACCGCGCAGCTGCACGGGAGCTGGGCGCGCTCGGACGAGTGGTTCGTGCGCATGATCGAGACGCTCGAGTTTCCGGTGCTGCACGGTGACATGGCGGCCTTCGTGCGCTACGCGCTGATGTGGATCACGAGCCCCAAGTTCCTGGCGGAACAGCCTGAGACCGTGAAAGGCATGGAAGAGGCCTTCCTGGCCGAGCCGCCCGACCCCAAGGGCGTGCTGGGGCACATCCACGCGGACAAGCATCACGATGCGCTCGAGCGCTTGGGCGAGATCCGTTGCCCCGTGCTCGTGGCCACGGGCGAAGTCGACGTGCAGGTGCCGGCCCGTTACGGGATGGAGGTCGCGAACGCCATTCCCGGCGCGACCTTTCACCTATTCGAGGGACCGAACGCAAGCCATCTCAACTGCGTCGAGACGCCCGAGGAATTCAACCGGGTCACGCTCGGCTGGCTCGCCGACAACAAATAAAACGCAAAGAAGCAAAGCGGGCGCAAAAGCCCCTTCTCGCTCGGCCCCTCGTCTTTGCGTCTTGCGTTTCTATTTCCACTCGACGCCTTCGTGGCGCAGCAGAAAGCGCTTCCAGCGCAGGCCGCCGCCGAAGCCGCCGAGCCGTCCGTGTGCTGCGAGCACGCGATGGCAGGGGATGAAGATGGGAAGCGGGTTGCGCCCCACGGCGCCGCCGACGGCGCGGGCCGCACCCGGCTTGCGGATGGCCGAGGCCACGGCGCCGTAGCTGACGGTCTCGCCGAAAGGCACTTCGTCCACCGTCTCGAGCACTTTCGACGTGAAACCCGTGGTCTCGAGCCTCAAGGGGACGTCGAACACACGCCGCCGAGCGTCGAAATACTCGCGCAGCTGCCGCATCGCCCGGCGCAAGACGGGGTTCGTGCCGTTCGCCGGGCGCCGACGGCCCAGCTGAACCTCCACCACGTACTCCCGGTCCGTCCCGACGCTCACCGGCCCTGCGGGTGTCTCCAGGACGCCGTAATTGAGGGCCCCCGCGCGATACGATTTCAGCCTAGAGATGGACCGCAAAGTCTTCATGGCCATTCTCCTGGTTCTGGCCGTGATCGCGTTGCTCTATCTCACGATCACGATCTTCAAGCCGTTCCTTCTCGCCATGCTGTGGGCCGCTGTGCTGTGCACGGTAACTTACGGAACCTACGAGAAGATTGCAGCGCGTCTGAACGGCCGGCGCCAACTCGCCTCCTTGTACATGACGCTGATGGTGCTGTTGTTGATGGTCCTGCCCGTGATCCTTCTCGGCGTAGTCTTGATTCAGCAGGCGGCGTACGTAAGTGGCAGAGTGCAGACCGAGGAGTTTCGTGAGGCGCTCAGCGACATCGAGGAGTACGCCGCCGTGCAGTGGCTCCTGGAGAAGGCGCGCCACTTCACGGACCGGGAGGACCTGACGCTCGGCGTGGTCATGAAGGAGGGCGCGGCGCCGCTGACGAAGCTTGCGGCTCCACGCGCCGTCGAGTTGATCGGAGACTTCCTGGGCTTCCTGTTCGGGTTCGCGGCGAACCTGTTCTTCATCCTGCTCGCGATGTTCTATTTTTATCGGGACGGTCCGGTGATCGTGCGCGTGATCCGCGAGTTGATCCCCCTGAACGCGGAGAGCCGCGACAAGATCTTGGACGAGATCCACTCCGCGATCGTCGCGTCTGTCAAAGGCGGGCTGTTGACCGCCGTGATCCAGGGCACGCTCGGCCTGATCATCCTGCTCATACTGGGCTTCGACGCACCGGTCTTCTGGAGCTTCGTGATGACGCTGGCCGCGCTTATCCCGCTCGTGGGCACGGCGCTCGTGTGGGTGCCGATGGCGGGCTACCTCGCGCTCACCGGCGAGACCGTCGACGCGATCGTGCTGGCGGTCTACGGCGTCGCGATCATCGGCGTCTCGGACAACGTGCTGCGGCCGCTGCTGATCGGACGCGATGTCGAAGTGCACCCGTTGCTGCTGTTCTTCGGGATCCTGGGCGGCATCGCGGTCTTCGGCTTCGTCGGCATCATCCTGGGCCCGGTGGTGGTGTCCTTCCTCGTCGCCAGTAGCCGCTTGCTGAGGCGGGAGTTCAGCACCGAAGAGGACCCCGCGGCCGAACCGACCGCCGGCTGAGGTGGCGCCTGGGCGCTACTCTTCCTTCAGGTGCGGCTCGGCCTGTTGCATGGCGTTAACCGCGCGCGCCTTGAGTCCGGGCGTCTCGGCGGGAAGCTCGCGCGGCTCGCTGCCGCCGACGGGAGCGATGGCGTGGCCCCCTCCGTCGATCGCGCCGACCACGCCGTCCGCGTAGTCGTACAGAAGCTCCCAACGCTCTGTGCGGCGGCACAGGCGCGTCAGGCCGTCGAAGGCGTCCCGGTAGAGGTATTTGCTGAGGTCCAGAGAGCGCGTGAAGTACTTGATGGCCTTGTCGTCGTCCCGGTTGCACGGGTAGAACTCGAACAAGAGCCCCGTGTCGCTCTGGATCTGCGGATCGTCCGGCAGGTTGGCCGCCGACATCTCGTAGACCTCGCTCGAGCGCTTGATGCGCTGCCTCACGTTGGGGGGCGGCTGCTTCGCCATGGCGCCGCGCCGCTCGGCCCAGTTGCGCAGGATGAAGGCGTAATTGTTCTGCACGAGGCCGTTTTGCGGCGCGAGCTTGATCAGCTCCTCGTACAGCTTCTCGGCCTTGTCGATATCGCCGGCCATGCGGATCAAGCCCTCGAACCGGGCCGCCGCCATCTCGTGCGTGCCGTCCAGCTTCAAAGCCTTGCGGTACAGCTTGAGAGCGCCGTCGGCCTTGCCGTCGCTCTCGCGCGCAAGCCCCATACGGAAGACGTACTCCGAGTTTTGCGGCGCGAGCTTGGCCGCCTTCTCGAACGCGCCGTAGGACTCGGGATGCTGCTTGAGGAGGCTCTGGCCCCAACCCAGGTAGAACCACAACGGGGCGGAGTCCTTGATCTTCTCCGTCCACTTCTGCAGGTCGGGGACGGCCTTCGTGTAGTCGCCCTTGTGGAGGCTCGACACGTAGGCGCGGACGGCGGCAGCGTAGTCGGGGTGGCGTTTGATGGTGTAGAAGTAAGCGTCGGGCGTGCCGTCCTTGTCGCCGCTCGCCCATAGGGAGTAGGCGTAGTACAAGCAGGTAAGTGGGTTCGAGTCGTCCAACTTGCGCGCGATCTCGTAGCTGTTGGCGGCTGCGCCGTAATTCTTCTACCCGTAGAAGATCTCCGCCTGCAGTGCGTGCGCCTTTGCATGGTCCTTGTTCAGCACCAGCGCCTTGCTGATGTGTTCCCGCGCCTTGTCGGCGCCCTTTCGGCTGGCGTAGATCACGTAGCCGAGGCCGTACTCCGCGTCCGCGCTCTTGGCGTCGCGCTCCAGCGCCGTGGTGTACATGCGCACCGCGTCGCTGTAGTAGCCCTGGACGTCGTTGTCCTTGCCGGTGAGCCTCAACATCAGCTCGGCCAGCTTCACGTACAGGTCACCCAGCTTGAGCGGGACGAGTGCGTCCTTGTCCTGCTTCTCGACGATCGCTTCGAGGGCCTCCGCGGCGGCGCTGACCTTGCCCTGCTGTTCCCATCCCTCGAGGCTGTCGGCCTGCCCGACCATCGCGTCGGCGAGCACCAGCCAGGCGTCGATGTTGGCCGCGTCGGGTTCCACCAGCTTGCGCGCGGCGGCCTCCGCCTTGGC
>JAPUHK010000164.1 GCA_027297745.1 Planctomycetota bacterium
CCGTCGGGGTCGAGCGAGGCCCAGCGAATAACCGGCACCGGCGAGCGGTCGTATTTCGTGCGCCTGGCCGAGATGTTCGCGGGCGTGGCAGACGGGCTCCACGTTGCGCATGCAGAGGGCATCATCCACCGCGAAATCAAGCCGTCGAACCTGCTGCTCGATGAAGACGGCCTTGTGAAGATCGTCGATTTCGGATTGGCGCGCCTCGAACAGGACGGCCACTCGATGACGATCACCGGCGACCTCCTGGGCACGCCGGCCTACATGAGCCCGGAGCAGGCGATGGCCAAGCGGGTCCTGATCGACCACCGCACGGACATCTACTCCTTGGGCGCCACGCTCTACGAGGTGTTGACTCTCTCGCCGCCGTTTTCCGGAAAGAACCTCCCCGAAATCTGCTCGCAGATCATCGCAAAGGACCCGCCGTTGCCTCGCCGCACCAACCGGAGAATCCCGCGCGACCTCGAGACGATCGTCATGAAGACGTTGGAAAAGGACCGCGACAAGCGCTACCAATCGGCGCGGGCGTTCGCGCGCGACTTGAGAACATTCGCGGATGGCGGCTCCATCCGCGCGCGACGCATCGGCGTGGGCGGCCGTACGTGGCGCAAGGTCAAGCGCCACAAGGTGCGCTCCTCGCTGGCCGCCGCGCTGCTCCTGTGCGCCGTGGCGGGCATCGGCCTCGGCATCCGCGCCGCGCGCGAGGCGGCCCGGCGCACCGAGCTCGAATACGCGGCGCTGTGCGCACGCGCCGCCGGCGCGCTGGCGCAAAGACCGAGCGCCGGGGACGAGTTCGTCGCGCCTATCGGGCCTGGGGATTCCGCCCGCGAGCTCTATGCCAGGGCGATCAAACTGGCGGACGATCTTCCCCTGGCCTACTTCGGGCGCGCCCTCGCGCCGGGGGGCACACTCAAACAGCGGCTCGACGACCTCGGTGCCGCACACGCGCGCGGCACGCCGGAGCGGGTGGTCCACCTGGCCAGGGCGGTCTTCCTTCGCCGGGCGAAGAGGATGGAAGAAGCCGCCCAAGAAGAAGGGCTGGCGGCGGAAGCGACGGGCGAGGGAACGGCGACGGCCTACTTCGAGGGCGTTCTCCGGGCCCTCGGCCGCGAGTGGAAGAGAGCCGAAGCAAAGTTGACCCAGGCGATCGACACCTCCCCGCCCGGGAGCATCATCCACTACCTCTCCCGGTGGGAGCGCGCCAAGGTGCGGGAGAAGCGTGGAGATCTGGAGGCGGCTGTCACGGACCTGGTCGAGGCCAGGGCGGCGGGGGACCGGGGCCCTCACCTTCGGATCCGGATTGCGTCGCTGTGGGGGCGCCTCGAGCGCACGGATTACGCCGCGGCCCTCTTCGCCGAGGCGCTGCGCGCGGCCCGGGCCATCGGCACGGAAGCCGCGTGGGACGCCCTCTGCACTGCTTGCGGGGACTGCAAGGAAACCGCCTGGCTCGACCAGGTGTCCACCGAGGCCCTGGCTGGCCATGAAGATTCCGCCAAGCTGGCCGGGTGGCGTGGCTGTGCTCTTCATGAGCTGAAGCGCTATGAGGAGGCGCTCCAGGCCTCCGAGCGCACGCTCGAGATCGTTCCGGACAACGCTGCCGCGCACACCAACTACGGCGTCGCGCTTCATTCGCTGAGGCGCCACGAGGAGGCGCTCAAGGCCTTCGATCGCGCGATCGAGTTCGATCCGGAGCTTGCCCGGGCCCACAGCAACCGCGGCAACGCGCTGAAATAGCTGAAGCGCTACGAGGAGGCGCTCCAGGCCCACGAGCGCGCGATCGAGATCGACCCGGACCACGCCGGGGCGCACACCAACCGCGGCCTTGTTCTTCAGTACCTCGATCGTCACGAGGAGGCGCTGGCTGCCAACGATCGCGCGCTCGAGATCGATCCGGACAGTGCCGTAGCCTACTACAACCGCGGCTTTGTTCTTCGGAGCCTCGGTCGTCACGAGAAGGTACTCGAAGCCTGGGAACGATCGCTTGCGCTCGATTCCGATCAGGCCGACGTCTGGAACGACAAGGGGCTTTCCCTCGCCAACCTCGGGCGATACCCAGAGGCCCTGGCCGCGTATAGCCGCGCGCTCGAGATCGATCCGAAGTACGCCTTTGCCCACCATAACCGCGGCAACACCCTGCTCGCCCTTCACAAACTCGGGGAGGCGGTGAAGTCTTACACCGAGGCCATCCGGCTCGCGCCCGAGGACCCGACCCCCTATTTCAGCCGGGGCAATGCCTACCGCGATCTGCACGAGTTCGAAAAGGCGCGCGCGGACTACGTGAAGGCCATCAGCTTCGATGAGAACTTCGAGGCCGCGTGGACCAACCTCGGGCGGATGTTGCTGCTGAACCTGCACGAACCGCGGAAGGCGCTGCCGGCGTTGCAGACGGCGGTCGCGCTCTCGCCGGACGCAGTCACGCACCACAACCTCGGCCTCGTCTACACGGCCTTGGACCGCTACGAGGACGCCGTCGCCGAGTTCGGGCTCGGTCTTGCCTTGGAACCCCGGGATATGTGGCTCTCCATCAACATCAAGCAAGGCGTAGCCTTGGTCCTGGGCCGGGAATACAAAGACGCGCTGGCGGCATTCGATTCCGCGCTCCGGATTGAAGAGCGAAACTTCTCTGCCCGCTGGTGGCGCGGCTTCGTCCTCCGGCAGATGCAGCGCTACGACGATGCTCGCAAGAAGTACGGGAATCTCGCGGCCGACAGCCCGAAGACTGCGGACGCCCACTCGGAGCACGGGCGTGCGCTCGCCGAGCTCGGGCGCTTCCCGGAGGCTGCGGTTGCACTGGCGCGGGCGAAAGAAATCGCGGCGGAGGACCCGTGGGTCCTCTGGGCGCAGTGGTCGATCCTCACGCGGCAGGGCAAGCACGCGGAGGCGGTCCCGGTGGCCCACAAGCTCGTGGGCGCAGGCATGAGAGAGGACGATCTCGACAGCGCCTTGTGCGCGGTGATGCTGGTGTCCTCGCTGCGGGCGGCGGGACAGGCCACAGAAGCGCAGCGGGTTGCGACGACGCACGCCAAGGGCACGCCGCGACGCTGCCGGCGTCTCGCCTTCGCCTACCTGTGCGCCGCCGCGGGCAAACGCGACGAGGCAACGCGGCTGCTCGAGAGCTGGGACCTGCCGTGGCAGCCGGAGGACCTCTACGACCGCGCCCGCGTGCACGCAGTCCTGGGCCAAAGGAAGGAAGCGCTGAGCTGGCTGGGGCGCGCTGTCGAGAAGGGTCTGTCGCGGTCGGCCAACGCGGCGCCGGACGCGGAGCTCGCCTCTTTCAAAATCCCCGCCACCGTGCGCTGAGCCAACGGACTATCCGTCCGGGCGGACCGTCGGATGCCCGCACTCGATTGCTCGGATCTGTTCGGCAAGCGCCTCAGCCTCTCGGAATCTCCGGGAAAGGTCGTCGTCTTGACCTTCTGGGCAACCTGGTGCGGTCCCTGCGTCCGCAAGTTCCCCGAGGAGCGTGAGTTGGTGAGCCAGATGAAGGGCAGACCCTTCGAATTGATCGGCGTGAACAGCGACCACTCGTTGGGGGCCGCGCAGCGAGAGGTTCGCGAGGGGCGCGTCACGTGGCGCAGTTTCTGGGACGGGCCCGGTCGTGGGCCGATCGCACGAAAGCTCGGCGTGGACTCCTGGCCGACGACGTTCGTCGTAGACACCAAGGGAGTCATCCGGGTCGTCAATCCCAAGGATCTGCCGTCCATCTGCGAGACAATGGTCGAGGAGATCAAGAGGGGAGAGGGGTACGGTGCCAAGTGATCCTGCTGAAGGTCTGACCCCTGTCCCTCCCCAAAACGCCGACGCGCCCCGAAGTTTAGGAACCAGAAGACGACGCTAGCGCAGATCGGCGCCGCAGGAAAGTGCGCCGGCCGATCACGGCTACTCCGCGGATTGGGTGTTGTGGCGCATGCGCCAAATAGAAGAAGAGCCAATAGGCGGAGGTTGCGGAATGTCATACGTAACTCCGCCCGACACCGGCCGACCCCGCCGGGTCCTCACTTTGCGAAGCTCACCCAGAGCGTCGTGAGCTTGGCCCAGTTCTTGTCCTTCCACTTGCCGAAGGTGCGCTGCCAGGCGTCCTCCATGATCTCGTCGCGGTGACTGGCGACCGGGGCAGAGGTAGGCTGTGGTTCGTCCGACTTGGCCTTGGCGCTGGGGGGGGGCTTTCTGTGCCAATCCTCCTCGAAGGCCTCAATCGCCAGCGCGGTGTTCACGACGAGGTCGCGGATCACGTTCTTGTACTTGCCGCGGTTGCCCTCACGCATGAGCCACAGAACGACCACGCGCTGCTGCCGCTCCAGGTCCGCGCTCTCCAGGTACTTCACCACGGCGCGGTCGACGATCCCGCTGGACATGAGGTGCAGCAGTGGCTGGTAGGCATTTCTCTTGATCTGGAGCCGCATCTCGTCGCGGTCCCAGTCGCCGTGCGCGAAGGTGATCCGCTTGCCCTTGGAGCGGACCTTGCTCATGTACTTGTCGATGCCCTCCTTGAGCCACTCCGGAAGGGCCTTCTCCAGCTTTGGGTGGCGGTCCTCGATCCAGCGGGCCCAGATCGCCTGGTTGAGGTCTTCCCAGGAGCTGTCCTTGACGTAGCCCTTGCCGGAATAGATCGCGATGTCGCGGACTAGCTTGCCCGCTTCGTTCTCCTTGCCGTAGGCCTGCCGTTGGTCCTGGGTGGCGAAGATCCTCAGGATGAAGGGAGGACGGTATTCCATCCCGGTCTCGCCGAAGAACTTGCCGAGATGGGTGACGAGCGCGTCCACGTGTGTCACCGTCGCGTTCACGAATTTGGAATCGGCGTTCGTGATCAGCAGGCAGTTCTTGGTCTGCTTGTGCCTCCAGTCGTCGGGAAGCGCTTCGGTGACGGTCTTGAAATGGCTCTCGACCGCATCCTTGAAGGCGCGCGTGCGCCGGCCGGCCGGCAGCTTCGTGAGCGCGCCGCGACTCTGAATTCTCGACTCGCCGGCCGCCGCCGCGCCGTCGAGCGACTCGGTCCGCTGGATCCGCCTGAAGGACTTCAAGCAGCCGCGGAACGACGCCGCATAGTCGTCGTAGCGGCCTTCGAGGATCTTGAACTGGACCGCGAAATCGATGTCGTCGTAGTGGAAGACCCAGGCGACGACGCGCCGTCCCATCACCTTCTTCGTGAGCTTGATCTCGTACATCGTCACTTTCGTGCCGCGGACCGTGGTCTCCTTCTCCTGCGCGAAGGAGTAGTGCTCTCCGAACGCGAAGAAGTCGGAGTTGCGGGTGATGTACTCCTTGTAGTTGTCGTAGGGGTTGGCCGCCTCTCCCTTCTTGTCGTGGGGGAAACCGACGACCCACATCTCCGGGTGTTCGATCTGCCAGTCGGTCCCAACCTGCCACCCGAGCTTCCGTTTCCCGATGTGCTTGCAGGCCACCCACTTCGTGTCCGCGGCGACGGCCGTCAACTGCCAGTCCCGCGGCACTTTCACCTTGAAGCCCCACGCTTCGTTCTTGTAGTAGGCACCGGGCGGCTCCCCGGCGAGTGCGAGCGAGCACAGCGCGAGCGCGCAGATCAGAACGCGAGCCACATCTCCCTCCTTGTGGAGTGGAGTATAGGACCGCCGTGCATCCGCGCGCCCGGAGTCCCGAACGATACCGGACCACTCGTCGGTCAGGGCGCGCGCGTGTAGCGGTGGGGCTTTGGTCTTCGCGGCGCGCTACTGTTTCTCGGCACACGGGCGGTGGTCAGCGGACGGATCCCGGCTGGTCACCGTCGTGTTGGCTGTCCCAAAGGAACTCGCGTGGCTCTATACCCAGTCAGGCGAGTCCCCTCATCAGGGACCGTTTCGGGCTTGCAGAATCACGATGGGAACGACGAGGTTGGTATGCGATTATTCCTGGCAATTGTCCTCATCCTGACAGTTCAGGTCGCGGCGCGCCCACCGAAGTCCGCTCCCGCCTGGGGACCTACGGCAGATGGACTGCGGGTTGGCGTGCGCTTCGTTGCGGGACGCGTGGAGGCCACCCTGCACAACGCCGGCAAGAAGGACGTTGTGCTCAACCTCGGCGTGATGCTAGCCAACGGGGCGCGGCATTATCCGTCAGCGCTTCGCATCACGGCCGTGGATGCCCGCGGACAGGAGCGGACTCTTGTTATCGAACCGGCCTTTGTTGCTGGACGACTCGATCCCCTCATCATGCCGCTGTCGGCTGGCGCACGCTACACGGTCCCGCTTGATTTGGGCACCGCGGTGGTGCAGGGGAAGGGCGACCGGCTCGCGGCGGGGAAGTACCGGATCCAGGTTGGCTACCAAGGGAAACGCGTACCGAAGACGGCAGTGCCAGACATGCCCGGCCTAGCCTTGATGAACTACTGGGAGGGCAGGGTCCAATCCGCCGTCATCGAGTACGTACACGCAGCACGGTGATCTGTCCCTCCCGAAAACGCAGACGCGCCCCGAAGTCTACGAGGCAGGAGGCGACGATAGCGCAGATCAGCGTCGTGGGCTGCAGCTCGCCTGAACGGTTACACGACTCAGCGGTAGATCTGAAGCAGCAGGCCGCGGTGGAACTCCAGGAAGATCTCGCCCCCGCCCGCAAGCTCGTAGTGCCACAGCTCTCCGGCTTGGGAGGCGTCGGCCCTGTCTGGCGTGCCTAGCCACTCGAGGACGGCGCAATAGCACAAGACGACGCTAGCGCAGATCGGCGCCGCATGAAAGTGCGCCGGCCGATGACGGCACCCTTGTGGAGCGTGTCTCGGCAAGGCGACGGATCACCGCCCCGGAGTGCCGAACGAGGCCGGACCGCTCGTGGGTCAGGCCGCGCGCGTGTAGCGGTGGTGGAAACCGCCGAGATGCGCGATGGCGCGGGCCCATCCCGCCGGTGTGTTTGGTTTTCGGGAGGGGGCCGGAGCTCAGCGCACGACCGCCGCCTGCAGCAGGCTCATGAAGCCTCCGAACTCGTACTCGACCCGGTCGGCGGTCTCCTTCTTCCACCGGCGCAGACGCACGCCGACGAGGTTCCACTCCGGATAGATCGCAAGGAACTGGCCCAGCGATCCTGTGTGGTACACGCCCACTTGCTTGTTCCGGTCGTAGGCGATCCGCCACAAGAGCCCACAGGTCTTCTCGATCTTGGTGGGCGTGCTCAGAGTCTCGATCCACTTCGCGGGGAAAAGGGACTCTCCGTCCCACTTCCCGCCCTGAACGACGAGTTGGCCGATGCGCGCCAGATCCCGCGGCCGCAAAGAGAGCTCGGCGTAGGTGACCGTTTGCCCCGCGTCGTCCCGGTTCCAGGCCCAATCGCGAAGCCCCATGGGATCGAAGAGCTTCCCTTTGAGATAGGCGTCCACCGGCATTCCGGTCGCCTCACCGAAGATTCCGGACAGGAGCGCGACGCCCTCGTTGCTGTACTTCCAGCGGGTGCCTGGCTCCACGACGATCTTGTTGCGGCGGACGAACGCTACCCTGTCCTTCTGGTCGTTGAGGACGTGGGCCTTCGGCCGGTACTCCAAGCCCGAGGTGTGCGTCAGAAGGTGGCGGAGAGTGACCTTGCCCTTGAGCCCCTTCCTCCACTCCGGAAACCAAGTGGATACGGGCGCGTCGAGGGAGGAGATCTTCTTCTCATCGAGGAGCCGCGCCGCAGCCATGGCCGTGAGGAACTTGGTCACGGACATGATGTGGATGCTCTGCGGCTTGCCGCCGAAATAGCGCTCACAGATGACCTTGCCGTCTTTCAGAAGCAGGAGCGCGTCCGTATCGACCTTTCCCGCCGCACGGATCAGGGCGTCCAGGGCCGCGCGGTCGAGGCCGACCTGCTCCGGATCCGCCCTGGGGAAGAAACCGTCGAACGTCAGGCCCTTCTCGAAGCGGTCGACCTTGGATCGGTCGATCTCCTCCTTCACCGCGCGCCAGGGGAAGACGCCGGAGCCGCGCCACCTGCACTTCCCGCTCAGGCTTCCCTTCGCCAGCTTTCCGTCGAAGCGGATGTCGAAGTCCGGATGGTCGAGCCGGAACTTGACCTGCGTGCCCCGGATCTGCAAGTCCGCGAGAGGGACGTTCCGCGCGTAGAGGATTCTCTGGAACCGGATCCGGCCGCCCCACTTGCGACCGTCTCTCTCAAGAATCAGCGTTCCCTTGCAGATGCGAGGGTCCCACCGCGCGGGTCGCTCGAGCTCCAGGGACCACGTCCCAGCGAGCGGCCGCTTCTTGGACTTGGCGTCGGCCGCAAGTGCGGCAACCAGAACCAGAAAGCTCAAGAGAAAGACACGCATGTCCCGGCTGTCCCTCCCGAGAACGTAGACACACCCAAAGTCTCGACGATAGCGCAGATCGGCGCCGCAGGAAAGGTGCTGTCGCCGCGCTAGTGAAAGAGGGCCGCTCGATGTCCGAGTTGGAGGAAGACCTGGATCTGGTCGTGGCTAGGCTCCTAGAGCGAAACCCCAATCTCCAGCGGCGATCAGCCAACTAGGGTCCGAGCGCCAACCGGCTACGCGAGCGGGTGGATAGCTGTACCCCACCCACCACGCTTGTGTCGCGCGCGTACGGCGGGATGCGCGGACTCCGTAGTTCTGTAGTGCTAGCTGCTGGGGTCGGCAGTAACTCTTCCGCAACCAAACGTTCGCGCTAC
>JAPUHK010000165.1 GCA_027297745.1 Planctomycetota bacterium
CATCGTGATGTAGACGAAGGCGGAGATGAGCGCAATGCGCCAACGCACGACTGTCTTCGGGAAGTACGGAATCTTCACCTTATCACCGCGCTGATGCAGGACTTCGGCCTACTTGATCTCGTCCTGCTCCCCCTTCGTCCACCCGCGCATCGTGTATTCGCCCGACTTCTCGCAGCCCCCCAGCAGGCGCCCCTCGTCGACGTCGATCGCGAAGTCCTCGTGGCTGTACTCGGCGGCCCAAAACCCCTTCTGGTTGTTGACAAAGGTCGTGGGCGTTTCGTCCTTGAACAAGCGCGTGTTCCGCTCGAGGATACGCCGTAGGGTGAAGACGCCCACCACCTGCCCTTCGGCGTCCACTCGCCGCGCCACCATGCGCAGGCGGGAGGTCGTGTCGTCGGGCGGGCCCCGGATCACGTCCCAGCCCGCGGGCAGCTTGATCAGCTTGATGTTGCCCGCTTTGTCCGTGAAGGTTGCGCCGCCCAGCTCGCCCGGCGGCGTCAGGTCGAGCTCGGCCGGCTGGGGCTCACTGAGCTTGACGGCGCTCCAGATCGCCTCCAGCGGGTCGACCATCTCCTCGTGCGCACCGTTGTAGCTGAGCTCCTGCACGCGGATGAACCAGTCCTCGTTGACGGTGCCGTACACCTTGAAGCGCAGCGGGTAGGATTTGCCGTCCGCCGCCTCTGCCTTGCCGCCGATGATGTACCCGCGCGCGGGCAGGCCGCCGACCGTGACGTCCTTGTATTCGCTGAAGGCTTCCGTGATGTTGTCCTTGCCGAACAGATCTTCCCTCAGTTCGCGCTCGTTCTCGATCCAGAGGTCGAGGTCGAACTCCATCGTGGACTCGACGAAGATCTCGAGCCGCACCTGCTTGCCCCTCGACGCTCGGTAGACGGCGTGCAGCACGACCCCGGCGCCCTCCCGGCTCGGCTCGCGGTCCCAACCCTGCGGCACGACCATCGAGAAGCCCGACTCGGCATGGGCGATCGACTCGGCTTCACCTCCCTCGAGGGTCTCCTGGGCCAGCGCCTGCAGGGGCAGCAGCAGGGCGGGCAGCAGCAGCAGAGGGGCAATCCATGAAATGCGTCGCATCGGATCCTCTTTTCGCGGTCCGGGATGTCCTGGTGTTCGCCGCGCGTATTGTACCGTCAGGCCCGGCGGTGGCCGCGGGTCCGCGGCCGGCCAAACCGCCGCGTTCCGGGCCACCTCTGGTCAGACGTGTGAACGCGGGCCGCGGTCAGGCCGCGGCGCCCGCGCCGCTCATTCCTGCTCGCCGTCCTCGGCCGGCGCGGGCGCCGCCGAGAGCAGCCGGTCGCCGGACTTCAGGCTGATCACCCGCACTCCCTGGGTGTTGCGCCCGATAACGGACACCTCGGCCACGCGGGTGCGGATGATCATGCCCTGGGCCGTGATCAGGATCAGATCCTCTTGGTCGCCGACCGCCGCGAGGCTCACGACCGGCCCGTTGCGCCCCGTGGTCTGGATGTCCTTGAGGCCCAGGCCGCCGCGCGTCTGAGGGCGGTAGTCGACGAGCCGCGTGCGCTTGCCGTAGCCGTTCTCGCAGACCGTCAGCAGGTAGCCGTTCTCCTCGACCACCGCCAGCCCGACGACCTGGTCGCCCTGGCGCAGCCGGATGCCGCGCACGCCCCGGGCCGTGCGGCCCATGCGGCGCACGTCGCTGGCCGGGAAGCGGATGGCCATGCCCCTGGCGGTTCCGAGCAGGACGTGCTCGTCCGCGCTCAGCAGCACGGCCCCCACGAGCTCGTCGCCCTCGGCCAGGTCGCAGGCGATCAGGCCGGTCTGGCGCACCGCATTGCGCAACAGCGACAGCGTCACCTTCTTCACGTAGCCCTTGCGCGTCGCGAACAGGAGGTCGCGGTCGTCGAACTCCTTCAGGCTGAAGACGGCGGTCGCGTTCTCCCCCTCGCGCAGTTGCAGCAGGTTGTGGATGCTGCGGCCGCGCGCGGTGCGGCGCAGCTCAGGGATCTCGAAGGCCCGTTTGGCGAACGCGCGTCCCTGCGAGGTGAGGAACAGCAGGGTGTCGTGCGAGCTCGAGGTCCAGACCTTGGTGATGAAGTCCTCGTCCCTGGTGTCGGCGCCGATGATGCCGCGTCCGCCGCGGCCCTGCGCCCGGTAGGTGGTCAGGGGTACGCGCTTGAGGTAGCCGCCGTGGCTCATCGTGAGCACGACGTCCTCCTCCGGGATCAGGTCCTCGCGCTCGAAGGTGAGCACTTCGTCGACGCTGATCTCGGTGCGGCGCGGCCGCGTGAACTTCTCCCGCAGCTGCGCGAGCTCGGCGAGGATCACGTCGAGCACCTTGCGCTCACTGGACAGGATCTCCTCGTACCCGGCGATCTTGCGCTTGAGGTCCTCGAGCTCGTCGACCAGCTTCTGCCGCTCGAGCCCGGTCAGCCGGGCCAGCGTCATGCGCAGGATGGCGTCGGCCTGCGTCTCGGTGAACTCGAAGCGTTCGACCAGGCCCTGCCGCGCGGTCTCGGGGCTCTCGCTCGAGCGGATCAGGTCGATCACCTCGTCGATCGAGTCCAGCGCCTTCAGCAACCCCTCCGCGATGTGCGCGCGCTCCTCGGCCTTCTGTAGCAGGAAGCGCGTGCGCCGGCGGATGACGTCCACCCGGTGGTCGCGGTAGCAGCGCAGCATCTCCTTGAGCGGGAGCGTCTGGGGCCGTCCGGCCACGAGCGCGATGGCGTTGATCGAGAAGGTCTCCTGCAGCGGCGTGTAGCGGTAGAGCTGGTTCTCCACCACGCCGGGGTCCTCGCCCTTCTTCAGCTGGATGTAGATGCGGTAGGGGTTGGTCCTGTCGGCGTAGTCCTCGATGCGCGCGATACCGTCGATCGTGCCGGCCTTCACGAGCTCGGCGATGCGCTCGATGATCAGGTCCCGGCGGGGCGGGTAGGGGATGTCCTCGACGTGTAGCGCGTAGCGGCCCGACTTCTCCTCCTCGGTGCGCACGCGCGCGCGCAACGCCAGGCGCCCGCGGCCGGACGCGTAGGCGTCGAGTATGCCCTGCTGGCCGCAGATGATGCCGCCGGTCGGGAAGTCGGGTCCCGGCAGGACCGTCATCAGCTCCTGCAGCGAGATGTCCGGGTCGTTGAGGTAGAGGGTCAGCGCGTCGATCACCTCGCGCGGGTTGTGCGGGGGCAGGTTGGAGGCCATGCCGACGGCGATGCCGAGCGAGCCGTTCACGAGCAGGTTCGGAAACTTGCCGGGCAGCACCCTGGGCTCACTGCGCGATTCGTCGTAGTTGGGGACGAAGTCCACCGTGTCGAGCTCGAGGTCGTCGAGGATTTCGACCGCTGCACTGGTCATGCGCGCCTCGGTGTAGCGCATGGCCGCCGGCGGGTCGCCGTCGACCGACCCGAAGTTGCCCTGCCCGTCGATGAGCGGCGTGCTCATCTGGAACGGTTGTGCCATGCGCACGAGCGTCGGGTAGACGACCATCTCTCCGTGGGGGTGGTAGTTGCCCGACGTGTCGCCCGCGATCTTGGCGCACTTGCGGAACTTCGCGCGCGGCCCGAGTTTCAGGTCGTTCATGGCGACCAGGATGCGCCGTTGCGAGGGCTTCAAGCCGTCCCGCACGTCCGGGATGGCGCGCGATACGATGACGCTCATCGCGTAGCGCAGGTAGCTCCGCTTCATCTCCTCCTCGATGAGGAGGTCACGGATCCGGTCGGGCGGATCACGCTGGACTACGGCGTCGCTGGGAGGGGCAGGGGGTTCTTGCTCGGACATGGAAGGCAGGGCACAAAGACGCGCAAAAGATAGCACGAAACGGCCCCGGACGCAAGCATCCTGATCGATGTAACCGATTGAGAACAAGCAGCTTACGTCGTGCGATCAACGCCTGCATGGCTGCCCCTTGCGGTTGCGCCGGGCGCCCTCTCGCGGCATGTGCGTGGAGCGTGCCACCTGCGCTGAGGCGGTGTTCGCGGCCCTGCTAGGATGAAACCTTCCGTTGCGCCCCGCCGCTTGTGCGGGCGCAGTCCACACCGTGCAAGGAGGGCACATGCGCACAACGGTGATGGCGCTCGCAGTCTTGTGGGCGTCGCTTCCCGCCGCTTCGCAGGACCCGGACCACATCTACACCAACAAGACGCTGGGCGTGCGCTTCCCGGGCGTCTTTGGTTGGGAGGTGGAGAAGTTCGGCGAGACCGGCGCCTGGACGACCCTGGCCCGTTACGAAGAGCCCGCCTTCCAGGCCGTCGTGGAGCTTCAGGCCACGCCCAACACCTATCCCTCGATGGACGAGTTCCGCAAGCTGATCCGGGCGGAATTCCCGGAACCCAAGTACACGATCACCGACGAGAAGGACGTCCAACTCAAGAACGACGCCAAGCTGAACGGCATCCGCATCGAGGCCAAGCGCCGGGTAGTGGACGAGAAGGGCAAGAAGCGGGACTACCGTCTGCTCGTGTGTACCTACTACGGCAAGAACCGCGTCTTCCGCGTGCGCTGTGAGGCGCCGCAGATCCGCTGGAAGCGGGTCAAGGACCGTTTCGAGTCCGCCATCAACGGCCTGCGCATCACCAGCGGCAAGGAGGTGGTACAGGGCGGTACGCCGTTCTACAGCCAGCGCGGTGCGTACCGTTGCGTCGTGCCGGACGGCTACACCGTGGTGCTGCCGTCCAAGAAGTCCTCCAGCGACGCCCGCTTCCAGAACCGGAGGCGCGACGGGTTGATCGTCGTCTATGCATACCGCTTCCGCGGCGACCTGCAGGACCACATCGATCAACTCGTGGACTACTACGGCGACGAGTTCATCATCGACAGCGAGGACGCGCACGTGCTGGGCGGCAAGGGCTTCACGGGACTGCTGGAGATCAAGAATGAGAAGTGGCGCATCCTGGGGACCGGCAACCGCAAGGGCCGCGTCTACCGCGTCCACCAGAAGCTGAAGGCGGGTGCCCAAGAGGACGAGAAGCGCATCCTGGACAAGTTCCTGAAGTCCTTGAAGACAGGCTGATGCGCGGGGGGCTGTTGGTTCTCGCCGCTTTGATCGGCGGCCTCGTAAGCGGTGTGCTCGTGCACCTGCTTCAGGACGGCCCGCGGGAAGAGGCGCGCGCGGGGGCGACACGCCGGTCGGCGGAGCGCGACGACGGCAGCGCCGACGCCCGCTTGGCCGAGTTGGAAGAGCGCCTGCGCCTGCTCGAGGCCGCACGCGCTCGCGCGCCGGTCGCGACCCCGACGGAGGGCGTGCCGAGGCTTCCCACGTCCGCGACTCCGGACACGGAACCGGAACAGTCCGGCGTGAACGAGGGGGATACGACGCCGCCTCGCAAAGCGATCCCCGCCTTCGTCGCCGACCTGATCAAGGAGCCCTTCGACCGCGCCGTCTATCAAAAGCTCTGGAGCCGCCTGATCCGGCACCCTGAGGACATCGGGGCCACCATCGCTGCGCTCGAGAAGGAGGTGGCGCAAGATCCCGAGAACCCCGAGAAGCACGTGCTGCTGGCCAAGGCCTACGTCGCCAAGCTGGTGAATACGACCACGCCCGGTCCCCAGCAGGGGATGGTCTGGGCGCAGGCCGCAAAGTCCTACGGTCAGGCCCTGAAGCGTGCGCCCGAGCATTGGGACGCGCACTTCGACCTGGCTTTCGGCACGAGCCAGGCTCCCGACTTCCTGGGGCTGCGGCCGCAGGCGATCAAGCAGTTCGAAGGCCTGCTGACGTTGCAGGAGTCGAAGCCCAAGGAGCTGCACTACGTGCAGACCTACTTCCAACTGGGAACGATCTACAAGAAGGAAGGCAACACGGAGAAGGCTCGCGAGATCTGGGGACGGGGCCTTAGACTGTTCCCCGAAAACAAGCAGATTCGTGAGGCTCTGGGGGTACTCGAGAAACGATGATCACGAAGGAAGAAGTGGCGGACGCCGTGCGCGAGGTCTTCAACACGGCGCTCAAGATCGGGCCCGAGAAGCTGCAGCCCGATACCAAGCTCATGGACGACCTCTCGCTGGACTCGCTCGACATGGTGGAAGTGGTCTACGAGCTCGAGGACCGCTTCGACGTGCAGATCCCCGAGAATCGCATCGAGTCCATCCGCACCTTCCAGCAGGTTGTCGACGGCCTGCACGCCGCGATCGAGTCGAAAGCCTAGAACGCAAGGGCGCAAAGAGCTTCAACGCAAAGGCGCCAGGGCGCAAAGCGGATGGAGCGGGTCGCGACCAGCGCCGCCTGAAGCTCGGACGAGTCGGTCCGCGACCGGAGTCTCTCGTGTGGTTGCGGCGTCCGACGCGTCCTCTGCTTCGCGTCTCTGCGTCTTTGCGTTGAACCTCGACGCCTCTGCGGTCGTAGCTCGCGGCGCAGTGCCTAGGCGTCCGGGTGTTTGAGGACCAGCGCGGAGTTCTGCCCGCCGAATCCGAAGCTGTTCGTCAAGGCGTAGCGCAGGTCCTTTGCGCGCGCCCCTTCCGCGACGTAGTCCAGGTCGCACACCGGATCGCCGGGCGTGAAATGCAAGGTGGCGGGGAGCCGCCCCTTGTCGATGCACAACGCCGTGGTGGCCACCTCGATCGCGCCCGCCGCGCCCATCGTGTGGCCGATGTGGCCCTTCACGCTGGAGACCGGCAGCGCTGCGGCGTGCGCGCCGAAGACCTTCTTGAGCACGTTCGTCTCGTTGGCGTCGTTCACCTTGGTGCCGGTGCCGTGGGCGTTGACGTAGTCGACGTCCTCGGGCCGGATGCCCGCGTCGTCGAGCGCCATGCCGATGCACTCGATCTCGCCCCGCTCGTCGGGCCCCACGATGTTCGTGGCGTCGTTGGTCGCGCCAACGCCCAGCACTTCCGCGTAGATGTGGGCCCCGCGCCTGCGCGCCGCATCCATCTCCTCCAGCAGGTAGACGGCGGCGCCCTCGCCGATCACCAGCCCGTCGCGGTCCGCGCTGAACGGGCGGCTGGCGGTGGGGTCGTTACGCCGGCTCAGTACGCGCAGAGCGCACCAGGAGCCGAGGATGGACGCGTTCACGAGCACGTCCACGCCGCCCGTCACGATCGCGTCGAGCTGCCCGGAGGCGATCGAGTCGCGCGCCATCCCCGTGGCGATGGCGCCCGAGGAGCAGGCGGTCGAGCAGCTGAAGTTCATGCCCCGCAGCCCGTGTTGGATGGCGATGTGGCTGGCCGCGGCGTTCGCCATCGAGCGCGGGACGGTGGTCGGCTTGAGCCGGCGCCAGCCCTTCCCGATCCATGTGACGTAGTTCTGCTCGAGCTCGTAATTGCCGCCGTAGCCCGTGCCCAGGAAGACACCGGTGCGCCGTGCGTCGAGCTCTTTCAAGCCTGCGTCTTCGAGAGCGAGGCAGCTGGCGACGACGGCGATGCGCGCCACCTTTCCCCACAGCGCCGACTTGGTCGGGTGCAGCCAGGCCGCGTAGTCGACGGACGGCATCTGCGCCACGTACGTAGTGGGCAGGCCGTCGGTGTCGAAGCCTTCGGCAGGGCGGACCGCGGAACGGCCTTCCATCAAGCCGTCCCAATAGACCTCGTTGCCCGTGCCGAAGGGCGTGATCAGACCAATGCCGGTCAGCGCGACCTTGCGTCCCTGCATGAAGGGGGAGATTGGAACACAAGCCGGGGCCCAATCCCCGGAATCCCGCGCTCAGCCGCCCAACCTGGCGATTTCGGCCTGCGCCAGCTCGGCGTAGCGCGTGCCCGCACCGTGCAGCAGAGCCGCTTCGAACTTCTTGCGGGCAAGCTCCGGCTTGCCGCGCCGGACCCACTCCAGGCCCTTCTCGAGGGCCGCCTTGGCCTTCATCAGCTTCTTCACCTCGGGGCGCTTGCCGAGCGACTTCAGCTCCTTCTGCGCGCGGCCGGCTGCGAGCGTGCCCGGGAAGTCCTGCTCCACTTTGGCGTACGCGGCCAGAGCCGCCTCCCACTTGTGCGCCTGGCGCTCGCGGTCGGCGGCTTGCAGAGCCTTGCCCGCGTCGACCTCGATCTCCTTGAGGCGCGCCCGGGCCTCCTCGATGGCGGGCACCTTCTTGCCTATGGCGACGATGCTCTGCAGCGCCCGCAACTGGGCGGCGATGTTCTTGCGCGCGCGGGCCGCCTTGAGGTTGGTCTGCGCCTCGGTGATCGTCTTGTACTCCGCTCGGGTCAGGCCGCGCCCGTGCTTGCGCAGCAACTTCTGCAGGCGAGCCACGATTTGCCCGGCGGGTACGTGGTCGTAGCCGGTCTCCGGATCGCCGTTGAAGATGCGGGCCACGACCTCCTCGTCCGCGTCCAGCACGAGGTGGTAGGGCGTCTTGACCTCGCCGTCGAAGAACGCGCGCGCGTACTGCTGCGCGCAGCGGCGGTGCGCGAAGCAGTCGATCGTGATCGCGTCCGCGCAGCGCATGACCTTCTTGCCGTTCTTGAGGCGCACGCGCACCTTGCCGTGGTCGTCGTGGGGGTTGGCGTAGAGGCAGATGAACTCCCGGAGCACTTTCTGCAAAGCCGCGTCCTTGAAGACGCGCTCGACGACCGCGCGGTTCTCGCTGTCGTTGTCCACGACCACGGTGAGGAAGATCAGCTTCCCGCGCGTGCGGGCCATCTCGACCGCCTTCGCGGGATCGGCCACGAAGCGGATCTTGGGCTTTTTCGCGGCCAGCACGGGCGAGGCGAGGAGCAACAACGCCAACAGCAGCCGCATGGCCCTATTCTAGGCGATTGCCCGTACCCGCGAAGGCCAGGCCGCACAGCCCTCCTGCGAGTGGCTCACTTGGGGACGAGCGTCGTGCGGTAGCTCTCGAAGGCCCCCGGGCCCGCGCCTTCCTTCTCCAGCTTGTCGAAGGGTCCGGCCTGGCCCGGGCGCAGGTGCTCGCGGATGCGCTGCGCGGTCTCGTCGTAGATCGCCTGGTCGGCCTGCCGGCGCACCGCCTTGAAGAACATGTTCGGGATGCCGTGCCTGAGCTTGGCGCCGACGGCCTCGTAGCGCTCGCGCACGATGCCCGTGATCACGCGCTCCTGCTCGGGGTCGAGGTTGAGCCGCACGCGCAGGTTCTGGATCTCGTTCCGGATCACACCCTCGTTGATGTCCCTGGCGAACACGTGCACGAACTCGCCGTACTTCTTGTACTGCTCAGGCGTCAGCAGCGCCTCGAACTGCGTGTTCCCCTTTTGGAACATCTCGTCGAACTTCTCGTACAGTTTGTCCGCGTCCTCGTCGGCGTTGACGTAGTCCGCCATGCCCTGCATGGCCATGCGCGAAACGCGCTCGTACGAGGCGCGCACGGCCGCCTTCTGGTCCTCGCGGATTTTCGCCTCGACGAGGAAGCGCTCCAGGTAGCCCTCCAGAAAAGCCAGGGACGGCAGCAGGATCGCGTTGGACCAGCGCGCGCCGCCCGCGATCGTCCCGTCGGGGCGACGGGTCCCGACGGCGTACTCCGGTTCCCCCAGGTCAGGGTGGACGAGCCCGTAGTCTCCTTTGAGCGGCACATTCGCGTCAGGCGCCGAAAGCCGCTCGAGCGTGGCTCTCAGCTCCTCTAGCTCCGCACGCTCGATCTCGACCACGTCGCGCCCGCGCGTCGTAGCGCTGCGTACAGGCTTGTCGTCGCGCCCCGCGCGGCCGTCGCGCGCGCCGGGCAGCAGCATCCAGGCGAGCACGAATCCGCAAGTGCCGCCCAGCAAGAACAAGAGGGGCTTTGTACGGTCCACGGGTCTATTTTCCACGGTCCGGCAAGGAAGGGCCGCGCTACGAAAGGACGAAAAGGAACACGAGCGCCGCGGCCAGGAACAGCGTGATCACCAGCGTGACGGGCGAGATGCCGCCGTCCGTGGGCCGGTCGAGCAGGCCCTCTTCGCGCAGGAGGTTCTGATAGTCCTGCTCCTCCATCTCGTCGGGCAGGTCGATGCCCTCGTGCGGCTCCTCGGCCTTCCAGCCGGTCTCCGCGTCGGAGCCGCAATGGGGACAGGCCTCGCGGCCGTCCGGATACTCCTCGCCGCAGAACGAGCAGGTGGCCATGCGGTAAGGGTAACGGGTGCGCCGGTTGGGTGCGGGCTCGGGGAGACATATACTGTCCCGCCCCCGCCATGGAAGAACACGTCCGAGCAATCCTGGCCGCCTTGGGCGAAGACGCCGACCGCGATGGCCTCCTCAAGACGCCCGAGCGCGTACGCAAGTCGCTGGAGTTCTTGACCTCCGGCTACGGCGCCAGTCTCGAGCAGATCGTCAACGGCGCGGTCTACGAGGAGACCGTAGACGAGATGATCGCGGTCTGCGACATCGAGATGTACAGCCTGTGCGAGCACCACATGCTGCCCTTCGTGGGCAAGGCGCATGTGGCCTACCTGCCCAACGGACGCATTCTCGGGCTCAGCAAGCTGCCGCGCATCGTGGACATGTTCGCGCGGCGGCTGCAGGTGCAGGAGCGGCTCACGCAGCAGATCGCCGACGCCGTCATGCACGTGCTCGAGCCCAAGGGCGTGGGGGTCGTGGTGGAGGCGGACCACTTCTGCATGCGCATGCGCGGCGTGGAGAAGCAGTCCAGCTACGCCGTGACGTCTTGCATGCGCGGCCGGTTCCGCTCGGACCCGCGCACGCGTTCCGAGTTCCTGAACCTCACCGGCCAGCGCAAGCCGCCGCGCTGACGTCCTAGGCGTCGCGGGTCGTGGACGCGCCGACGCAGAGCGGCCAGGCCCGATCCCCTGCGGGGACTTCCTGGCGCGCGGAGTAGCCGCCCTCGACCTCGTGCCAGAAGCCGATGCGCTCCTCGTCCCGCTTCCAGCACAGCAGGATCTTGCGGCCGTCGAGCTCGGACGGGAAGTCCACGAGCCCCAGCTCGTAGTCCTTGAGCTCCGCACCGATCGCCAGCAACTCCTCTTCGCACTCGCGGATGCGCGCCGCCTGCCCTTTGATCTCCACCCGGAGCGCTTCGAGCTCGGCGGCCCGGTCACCGTCCTGTTTCAGCTTGTTGTGCTTCTCGCTGAGGTCGCGCAGCTCGGCGTAGCAGTCGCGGATCTCGTCCACGATCACGCGCACGTACGGGAGGGCCTTGTCGGCCTGTTCGAGGGAGTAGAGGCTTTGTGTCATAGAGGTGGCAGGATTTTACCTGGATTCAGAAGACCCTTCGGATCCCATGCGTTTTTCAGGGCTCGCATCGCCTCGATCGTAGACGCATCGAGCTGGAGCGGGAGGTCATCGCGCCGCAGCAGGCCCAGCCCGTGCTCGCCCGTGATCGTGCCGCCGAAAGCGACGACGACGCGCAGATAGTCGCGCACCGCGCTCTTTACGTTGCGGTCCCACGAGTCGTCTTCGTGCCGGCGGCGGATGAAGTCGGTGTGGATGTTGCCGTCGCCCGCGTGGCCGAAACAGATCACCTCCAGGCCGTACTGCACCGCGATCTTGTGCGCCTCGTGTACGAGCTGAGGCATGGAGCGGCGCGGGACGCAGGCGTCCACGGAGGTATAGGCCGGAAGCTGCTTGACTGCCTCGGCGATCGCGTGCCGCACGCGCCACACGCGTTCGCGGGGCGCCACCATGACGTCCTCGGCGCCGTTGTGGAGCAGGATCTCCGCGGCGCGGTCGCGGTTTTCTTCGGTGCGCCCTTCGTGAAAGCCCTCGACTTCCACCAGCAGCAGGGCGGCTGCGTCCGCGTGAGGAAGACGCTCGTTGAGCATATCCTCCGCCAGCGCCGCGGCGGAGCGCTCGATGAGCTCCAGCGCCGAGGGGTCGACCCCCGCCGCCTCGACCGCGAGCGCGGCATCGGCCGCGCGCTCCAGCGACTCGAACGGGGCGAGCAGCGCCTTACGGTAGGGCGGCAGCGTCAGCAGCCGGAGCGTGGCCTCGGTGATCACGCCCAGCGTCCCCTCGGACCCGACCAGCAGGTGATGCAGCGCGTACCCGGCCGAGTTCTTCGAGGTCTTCCCGCCCGTGCGGATCACGGAGCCGCCCATCAGCACGGCCTCGACGCCGCGCACCTGGTCGCGCGTCACGCCGTACTTGATCGCGCGCTCGCCGCCGGCGTTCGTGGCCAGGTTGCCGCCGATCATGCACGAGCCGCGGCTGGACATGTCGACCGGATAGCAAAGCCCGTGCTCGGCACAGGCCTCGTGCAGGTCCTGCAGCACGACCCCCGGCTCCACGACGGCGAACCGGTTCTGGGCGTCGATCTCGCGGATGCGGTTGAGCCGCCCGAGCGCCAGCACCATGCCGTGCGGGGCCGGGATGGCCGCGGCCGCCTTGCCCGTGCCGCCGCCGCGGGGCGTGACCGGCAGGTCAAGGGCGTCGGCGGTGCGCAGGACGGCGGCCACCTCCGCGGTGCTGCGCGGGCGCGCCACGAGACCCGGGGTCTCGAAGTAGTCCTCGGTTTCGTCGCGCCCGTAGGCCTCGAGGTCCTCGACCAGAACGTCGATGCCTTCGCCGCGCAGCCGTTCCACGGCCTCCGGGATGCGCCGGGCGATCTCCGAGACGTTCACGTTCGCATTCTACGCCGGTACGGGTACGGGGGCGCGAAGCGGCCTGCGCGCCCGTTAGAATGCCCGCCGTGGAGATCGCGCCGGACGAGCTCAAGACGCTCCTCGACCGGGGGGAAACGATTCACCTGCTCGACGTGCGCGAGCCCGAGGAGGTGCACATCTGCACGCTGCCCGGCGCGCAGAACATCCCCATGCTGCAACTCTTCTCGGGGCTCGCCCAGCCCTCGGCAAGACCCGATGCGGCGGTGGTCGTGTACTGCCACCATGGCATCCGCTCGATGGACGCCGCCGAGTTCCTGTTGCAGCAGGGCTACACGAACGTGCGCTCCCTGGCCGGTGGCATCGACGGTTGGGCCGCCACCTGCGAACCCTCCATGCCGCGTTACTGAAACGCAAAGGCGCAAGGAGGCAAAGCAAGAGGCCGCAGAAGCGCAGAAACGCAGAAAGGAAGGGGGCTAGAGGGCCGACGCTGGACCCCGAGACCCCTACGCCAGGTTCGTTCTGCGCTCCTGCGGCGTTTCCCCGTGAGGCGTTGCGGACGCGGAACGATCTAGAGCTGCGCTTGCTTGCGCACGAGCGCCGAAGCGTCCTTGAGGGCGAGCTTGCGGGTCTCGTCGTCGAGCCCTTGTTCGCGCAGGACCGCGAGTGCGTTGCGTGCGAGCCCGCGGCGGCCGGGGCGGCTGAGCGCCGTGTCGCCGTACGTCTCGCGATACTCCGGGCCCTTCATGCGCACCCACTGGGCGAGGTCCGGATGGTCCTGGCCGGGTCGAGGCGCAAACTCCTTGCGCCCCGAGTCCTTCGCCTTGCGGTTCCAAGGGCACACGTCCTGGCAGACATCGCAGCCGAACGCCCACGGCGCGGTCTTGAGATCCTTCGGGATCGGCTTCCACTGCTCGATCGTCAGGTACGGGATGCACTTGCGCGCGTCGATCACCTTGGGAGCCACGAACGCATCCGTCGGGCAAGAGTGCAGGCAACGCTCGCACGTGCCGCAGCGGTCGGGGTGGGGCGCGTCCGCTTCGAGCGCTGCGGTCGTCAACAACACCGCCAAGAACACCCACGAGCCGTACTGCTGGGAGATCAGGCAGCCGTTCTTGCCGACCCAGCCGATGCCGGCGCGTTCCGCCCAGGCCTTCTCGAGCACGGGCTTCGTGTCGCAACAGGCCAGGAAACTTTCGCCGGGGAACGCCTCCCCGAGGCGCGCCTCGAGATCGTGGAGCATGCGCCCCAGCACGCGGTGGTAGTCCTCGCCCCAGGCGTACCGGGAGACGCGGGGCTTGGCGGGATCGGAATCGTGCCCGGCGTGCACGTAGTAGTTGACGCCGAGCGCGATGACGGACTTGCAACCCGGCAGCAGCTCGCGTACGTCCTTGCGGCGCTCCATGTACTTCATGTCGCCGTGGTAGCCGCGCGCGAGCCACTCCTGCAGGCGCGCATCTTCCTCGCCCGGAACCGCCGCCGCGATCCCGCACAGGTCGAAGCCCGCCGCGGCGGCGGCCTGTTTGACTGCGCGCATCGCGATGCAGCCTAGGGCGGAGCCCGCAGGACCGCAACCGCGGCCTGCCGGACCCCGGCGGCCGCGTCTCCATCGCGGGACCCCTTGTTACCATGTCCGGCCTCATGGCGGACAAGGACATGAAGTACGCGGACAACGCGGCGGGGAAGTTCTACGTCGACGAGTCGTGCATCGATTGCGACGCCTGCCGTGATCTCGCTCCTCGCTTCTTCAAGCGCAACGACGAGGGCGGGTTCAGCTACGTGTACCGCCAGCCCGAGAACGACGAGGAGAGCCAAAGCTGCCAGGAGGCGCTGGAGGGCTGCCCCGTCGAGGCCATCGGCGACGACGGGGACTGATATGGACGCCGCCTTCTGCCGTACGTGGGCGCCCTACCGTGCGCATGCCGGTTGATCGCGACACCGTGCCGAGCCCAACCGGTTGTGGAACGGAAGGGCGGCCACACAGGGCCGCCCCTACACTGGATGGGTGTGTGTCCTGATCGCCAACGTCGGCGAAACGCCCTGGCTCGCCGCGAACCGGGACGAGGACTACGCGCGCCCTTTCAGCGGGCCCGTGGAGTGGCCGGGCGATACGGCGTTCTGGGCGCCGCGCGACGAGCAGGCAGGCGGCACCTGGCTCGGCGTGAACGCCAACGGCCTGATCGCGGCCATCACGAACCGTTCCGGGCTTCCGGAGCGGCCCGGGCTCCAGAGCCGCGGTGCGCTCGTGACCGGCGCTCTGGGCCGGCCGTCGCTCGATGCGGTGCGCGCCTGGTTGCAGGAGGAACTGCAGCGCGGGCAACTGAACCCCTTTCAGCTCTGTGTCGTGCAGGGCACCGGCGGCTTCGTGTGCATCTCCGGCCCCGACGGGACGCGCATCGAGGAGCTTGGGCCGGGCGTCCACGTCCTCAGCAATCTGCACGAGCCCGGCGAGATCCGGCTCGACGCGCGGCAGGCCGATCCAGCCCACGTCACCGAGACCTTGCGCGACCACACGCCGCGCCTGGGCGGCGGCCACGCCATCTGCAAGCACGGCGAGTCCCACGGCACCGTGGCTTCGGCGCTGATCGAGCCGCACGTGCGCTTTCTGTTCGCAGCGGGACCGCCCTGCAGGACGCCCCTGGAGCCCGTCGAGCGGTACCCGGGCTGAGCCCCTACCGCACGTCCTTGCGCACGTAGGTGCCGCCGCTCTCGCGCGCCAGATCGCGGAAGTGCGGCGCCGTGTGTCCGATCGCGATCATGTGGAACAGGATCATGCGCTCGCGGTTCTGTTCGCGAATCCGCTTGCGGATCTGTGCGGGCTGGCGCACCTTGCCCGCCGTCGGCGCGCCGTCGCTGAGCAGCACGATCGTGTCGACGTCGGGGTCCTTCATGGCGCCCTGAAGCGCCATCCAGATGTTGGTCGCGCCCCCCGCCAGCAGCCCCTCGATACGCGCGCGCCCGGTCTTCTTGAGCTTCTTCGTGGCGGTCCCCAGGCGCGTCTTGGGGACCGCGTCGAGCACCTTGTCGTTGCTGAAGAAGATGAAGCGGATCTTCGCGCTGGGCGGGGTGCGGTCGAGGATGCGCAACAGCTCGCTCTGCAGCGTCTTGAGCTTGTTGCCCTGCATGCTTCCGGACTTGTCGCAGACGAACGTGACTGCCTGCGACCGGATGCGGATGCCGTAGAAGCTGTATTTGTCCTCCCCCGCGGTCTCCTCTTCCCAAAGCGCGTCGGGCAGCCCCTGCACCTGGAACCCCGCACCGCGCTCCTTCCACCAGCGCGCCCACACGTCCGCCGCTTCGCCGAACGGCTGGCCCGTCAACGACTCGAGCGCTCTCGAGAGCTCCCACGCGTGACGCCCCTTGGCCTTGCCGAGCGCCTTGATCAAAGGCTCGATGGCGGTGCGCGAGCGCGTCGCGGCGAGCCCGCGTGCGGCCCCGATCGAGACCTGCCAGGGGCGCGGCTGGCGCAGCAGCTTGGCCAGAGTGGGGACCGCCGCGGCGCCGCCCGCGTACCCGAGCGTCTCGGCCGCTTTGGGCCGGATGCGCTTGTCGCCCGACAGCGCCGTCTTCGTGAGGTGTTGCACGATGGCGTCATCGCTCAGTCGGGCGCGCGCGATCAGGTCGTAAATCTCGTACCGCTGCCCGAACTTCTTGGCCTTGCTGATGGCCTTGCGCAGCGTTGCCGCACCCGTGGCCGTGCCGCCCTGCAGCTTGTCGAGCGTCGCGGCGAGGATCAGGCGCACGCGCGCATCGCGCTCGTTCTGAAACGAGTTCGTGATCTCCGTCAGAAAGGCCGGGCTGGGTCGTGCCAGGATGGCCAGCGCCGCGAACAGCCGCACGTCGGGATCCCCGTCGCGCAGCATGGGGCGCGCGCCGAGCAACGCCGACTCGGGGAAGCCCTTGAGCGCGCGCGTGATGCGCAGCTGTTCCGCCACCGGAAGCGGCGGCGCGTGGCGCATGAGCGCGGAGGCGGCCGCCGCGTCCCCGATCTCGGCCAGGACGTCGACGGCGATACGCCGGGCGCGCGCGTCGTCGTCCAGCTCGAGCAGGTTGGACGCGAGCCGCAGGCCGCGCTGCTTGTCGTGCCGCGCCAGCGCCTTCACGGACATCGCCCGCCGGAACGGGTCGTTGCTGTTGACCTGGCCGTCCAGGAATTCCTCGATGCCCGGGAACTCCATGAAGGCGAAGGCCTCGAAGACCGCGCGCTGGTGCGCCTCCTCGCGGGCGAACTGCAACTGTTGCTGCAGGAAGCGCGCGGCGACATCCGTCTTCAGCGCGGCCAAGGACTGCGCGGCCAGCTTGACCGACTTCCAGTCGCGGGCCTTCACCGCCTCGTCGTAGCCCTTCTTGAGGTCGACGAAGGAGGGCGCCAGAAACAACGTCAGGAGCAGGCAGACGACGCGCACCGCGCCAGTGTAGGGTCCGTTTGAAAACCCATCTAGATTCGGCCGGCTGCGGCGTCGCCTGGCTGTGTCGCGCCCGCCTAGACGTATCTCTCCGTTGATACGACGTCGGGGACGCGACGCCGCCATGCTTGTCCTCGCGACCGGCCTCGGTCTTGACGATGGGTTCTCAAACGAACCCTAACTCCCAGGTCTCTGCGGCAGGCGCCGCGGGCTTCATACAATGGGGGGCATAGTGCCGCAGTTCTGGGATGGGGAGCAGCACCCCTTGGATGCCGTCCGCTGGGAGCGCCGCCGGGCCGAGATCACCGGGCCGGACGGCAAGCCTGTTTTCGTGCAGCCCGAGGTCGAGGTCCCCGCCGGCTGGTCGCAGAGCGCGGTCAACGTCGTTTGTAGCCGCTACTTCCACGGGGCGCTGGGGTCGCCGGAGCGCGAGACCAGCGTACGGCAGCTGTTCGCGCGCGTGGCCGGGACGATCGCACGCTGGGTGCGCGAGGCCGGACTGGGGCACGAGCTCGAGCCCGAGCTGCTGGCGTTGCTCGTCCAGCAGCGGGGTGCCTTCAACTCGCCGGTCTGGTTCAACGTGGGGATCGAAGCGCACCCGCAGTGCGCCGCTTGTTTCATCCTCGGCCTCGAGGACACGATGGAGTCGATCCTCGAGGTGGCGCGCATCGAGGCGCTGGTGTTCAAGCGCGGTGCGGGGGCGGGCTCCAACCTCAGCGCGTTGCGCTCCAGCCGCGAAGAGCTCAGCGGCGGCGGGCTGGCCTCGGGCCCGGTGAGCTTCATGCGCGCCTACGACGCGCTCGCGGCCGTGATCAAGTCGGGGGGCAAGACGCGCCGTGCCGCCAAGATGCAAGTGCTCGACGCGGGCCACCCCGACATCGAGGAGTTCGTGGCGGCGAAGCCGCTCGAGGAACGCAAGGCGCGCGCTTTGGTGGCGGCCGGGTTCAGTGGGGGCATCGACGGCGAGGCCAGCCGCAGCGTGGCCTTTCAGAACGCCAACTTCTCCGTGCGCGTCCCCGACGCTTTTCTGGCCGCGGTGGAGCAGGACGGCGAGTGGTCGACGCGCGCCATCGTGGGCGGCGAGGTGGTGGACCGCTTCCCCGCCCGCCGGTTGTTCAGCGCCATCGCGCAAGGAGCCTGGGTCTGCGGCGATCCGGGGTTGCAGTTCGCGGACACGATCGAGCGCCACAATCCCTGCAAGGCGTCGGGCCGCATCACCGCCAGCAACCCGTGCAGCGAGTACCTGTTCCTGGACGACAGCGCCTGCAACCTGGCCTCCATCAACCTGCTCACGTTCCTCGGCGAGGACGGTTCGCCCGAGTCGTGGGATCCGGAGGGCTTCGGCGCCGCGGTGCGCGTGCTGCTCACTGCGATGGAGTCCATCGTCGATCGCTCCTCCTATCCGACGGAGCGCATCGCCGACCGCAGCCGCCGTTTCCGCCCCCTCGGGCTCGGCTATACGAACCTCGGGGCGCTGCTGCTTTCGCTCGGCCTTCCTTACGATTGCCCCGCCGCGCGCGGACTGGCCGCCGGCGTGAGCGCCCTGCTCACGGGCGAGGCCTATCGCACGTCGGCGCGCATGGCAGAAGCGTTGGGCGCGTTCCCGGCATTCGAGCAAAATCGCGAGCCGTTCCTCGAGGTGCTGCGGATGCACCGCGCCGCAGTGGATGAGATCGCGGAGGCGCCCGCGGCGCTGACGGACGCGGCGCGCGCCAGCTGGGACGAGGCCCTGCGTCTGGCTGAGCGCCACGGCGTGCGCAACGCGCAGACCACGGTGCTCGCCCCGACCGGAACCATCTCGTTCCTCATGGACTGTGACACCACCGGCATCGAGCCGGACATCGCGTTGGTCAAATACAAGCGCCTCGTAGGCGGCGGCATGTTGAAGCTCGTCAACCGCGCGGTGCCCGTCGCGCTGCGCCGGCTCGGCTATGCCGAGGGCGACGTGCAGCGCATGCTGCGCTACCTCGAAGAGGAGCGGATGCTCGAGGGGGCGCCCGGCTTGCGCGCGGAGCACCTGCCCGTCTTCGACTGCGCGTTTCGCGCGCACCCCACAGGGCGCGCGATCCGGCCCGCGGGCCACCTGTTGATGATGGCGGCCGTGCAGCCCTTCCTGAGCGGCGGCATCTCGAAGACCGTCAACCTGCCCGAGGACGCGAGCGTGGAGGACGTGGAGCGCTTGATGCTCGAGGCCTGGCGGCTCGGCCTCAAGTCCATTGCCGTCTACCGCGAGAGCTCGAAGGCGGCGCAGCCGCTGGCCACGAGCCCGTTTCCGGCCTGGACGCTGCCCGTGGCAGCACCCGATTGCGTCGAGTGCGGCCAGCGCATGGTCCCCACCGGATCATGCTTCCGTTGCCTGGAGTGCGGCGAGGTCTCTTCCTGCTCCTGAGCATCTTGATCATTTGGGCCGTCGCCGGTGGCGCGCGGATTTCATAGACTCATTCCAATGAAGGGCTCGCTGGAAGGGCTCCTGCCGGAGCAGGCGCGTTCATTCGACTTTTCCGCATATGGTCGATTGGCGCTCCTGGATCGCGACGGCGGGCGGTTGCGGGTCAGCACGGACGAGGGAGGCCCGCGGGAGGTGCCCGGCGTCAGCGGAGGCGTGCGCTGCCGGTGGCGCGGCGGTGATCTGATGCTGCTGAGCGACGACGACCGGTTGCTGACCGTGGCGGTCGATGGGGAGCTGCTCGCGAGCGAGCCGGTGCACCCCGGCGCGCGCGATCTCGCCGTCAGCAACGAGGGCAACTCGATGGTCGCTTACGGAGGGCGCACCCTCGAACGGGGGCACGCGGTGCTCGAGCGTCTCGGGCGCACGCCGGGCCAGTTCGCCACCGACGATCTCAGCGAGGCCTGCGCACTCGCACCGGCGACCGGCGGGGTGTGGGTGGGCGGCACCGGACCGTCGCGGCCCGCGGCCCGCATCCTCTATTTGCGCCCGCGCGCGCAACGCTTCGACGTGCGCCTGACGATTCTCCTGCCGGCGCCGCCGCGCTCCGCGGTCATCGGCCCGGACGGAGCGCTGTTCGTGCTGCTCGAGCCCGGGGAGTCGATGGCCCGCATCTGGCACGACGAGGTAGAGCGGCCGCAGCGCCTGCCGGCTCCGCTGGTCGAGATCCACCGGCGCGAGCGGCAACTATGGGGCGTCGGGCCGCGCGGCTTCGTCGACCTCACGCGTTTCGTGCCGGCCCCGTGACCGCCCCGTACGACGTCCTGCTGCGGATCGTGATGGGGACCTGGATCGCGGCGGTCGTTCTGTGCGCCGTGCTGCTGTACCGCACAACGCGGCGGCCCCGCGACGAGGCCTGGGCTGCGGTGCGCGTGCTGCTCCCGGTGCTGGACCTGTTCGGCGTGTGGGCGGGCACCGCCGCAGTCGTGCTCCTGTTTTTCGGGCGCTCGGGCTATGACTTCGCCTGGGCCGCGAGCGTCTTCCTCGTAGCGCTCATGATCTTCTTCACGCTCTACGACCGGGCCGTGCTCGTGCCGTACATGGAACGGGCCATCAAGCGCCTGGGCCAGGGGGAGCGGGTTGAAAGCTGGCGCGCGGACTGGAGCTTTCTCGTGCGCCTGAGCGCCGCCTGCCAGCTCGGCGTGCTCGGAAGCGGGATCGCGGTGCTACTGCTAGGATTCTGAGCCCCATGCGCGCCCGCCTGCTGCCCCTGCTGATCCTCTTCGTAGCGCCGGCACTGGCCCAGGACCTGGGCTTCAGGCCCGATGAGCGCAAGAAGACCCACACGCTGCGCGACCCGCTGACGACGGAAGCCTTCGAGCAGCCCGTGCGCGACCAGACGGAGGTGGCCTTCAAGGACAGCATGTTGCGCGAGCTGTCGTTCGGGGAGCACCCGCGCCTGCGCCAGCTTTGGGTCTCACCCTACACGGGCTTCGCCACCTATCCCGACCCCGCCGGGTGGAAGAACGTGGCCGAGAAGGCGTCCTTCGCCAGGAAGCAGGAGATCCGCCGCGCGCTGGAGAAGTTCCCGCGGCGTTACAGAACCCCGGCCGCCATTCCGGCGCTGCATCGCTACCGTTTGGCGTTGATCACGTACGCGGCGCTGGGACGGCTGAACGAGGAGCTCAAGGCGCAGCTCTATCTGGACCTCCTGTACTGCGCGCGCGACGAGGGCAACGAGCGGGCCGAGCAGGAGGCGCTGAAGGAGTTGCGCCCCCTGCTCAACAAGCTTGCCGACCACGAGGGGCGCCCCGCCGCCAGCATGCTGCGCGACGGCTACCTCGCGGGCGAAGTCGCGCGCTTGCTGGGCGACGAGAAGACGGCGGCCAAGCGTTTCCGGCAGGCCGCTTCGCGCATCGAGCGCTGGAAGGCCGCGCGCGAGCTGCGCGTTCCCGCGCGGCTGGCCAGGGCCGAGTACGACTGGAAGGACAAGAGCGTCGAAGACCTGGCGGCGATCCTGGAGGGCAAGAACAAGTACGACGCACAGGTCGCCGCGCTGCTGCTGGTCGACCGCGGCGCGGCGGACCACTTGCTCAAGCACTTCGGCGGCAAGCGGGTCGAGTGGAAGAAGAGCCTCGTGCGCCGCGCGGCGGAGCACCCGAACGCCCGCATCCTGCCGGCGTTGCGCGTGGCACTGAAGGACGAGGACCCGTACGTGGCCTTGTGGGCGGCGCGCGCGGTGGGGCGCCTCGACAGCGAAGAGGCGGTGCGCGTGTTGATCGAAGACCTCGAGGACGGGGACGAGGAGGTACTCGTAGAGGGCCTGGCCGACTGCGCCCATCCCTCCGCGTTGCGCGAGCTCGTGCGCCTGGCGGAGGAGGGCAGCGGTTTCGGGGGACGGCCGGCGGCGGCCCGCAAGCTGGCGCTGCACCGTGGCGACGCTGCCGTGCGCGGGCTCGTGCGGCACGTGGCCGCGGCCGAGTCCTACAACCTCTCGGCGGCGCTCGGCCTCGCGCTGCGGCGCAGAGCCGCGATCGGCCCGGCGCTGCGCGAAGCGCTGGCGGCCGAGAAGAACCCGCGCGCCCTCGCCAACCTGCTGCGCCTCGCCGCGTTGATCGACGACGAGGGGTGCTTGGAGCAGGCCAAAGCGCACGTGCAGGCGCAGGATCCGAAGGTGCGCTTCGCGGCCTTGTTGGTGCGCGCACGCAAGGGCGAGGGCAAGAGCGCGCTCGTAAGCGCGTGGGGCTCGGCGGAGCCCGGTGACCGCCCGGCGTTGATCCTGGCGCTCGGTCACGCCGGCGCCGTTGCGCCCGTGCGTGAGGCCTTGGACCCGAAGGTGCGCACGGATACCTACACGACCTTTCTGGCCGCGATCATCGCGGCGGGCTGGTCGAAGGATGCGGTGGCACGCAGGCGCCTGGTGGAGTTGCTCGATGACCGCGACCCGCTCGTTTCCGCGAGCGCTGCGCACGCACTGATCCTGGCCGGCGATTCCAAGCGCGTGCTGGCGCTGCTCGGGCAGGCGCCGTACGGCACGGTCTCCGCGATCGCGCGGGCGTGCGCCGACGCCGGCCTCAACTCCGCGGTGCCGGCCTTGATCGCTGCCTACGAAGCGGACGACGGCGCCTGGATCGGCTCCTACCCGGGGCGCTGGGGACCTTACGGGCTCCCCTCCGAGGAGATCCCCGAGGCGCTGCGCCGGCTGGGCGGCAAGCAGGCGCAGGCCTTCCTCGAGAAGATCGGCGCGTGACCCCTGACGGGCTCCGCGGGCGCCAAAGGGGCCCTTGGCGGCCGTGATACGATTCGCCTCTTCCCCTGCAAACAACCCACAAGGAGCTAGAGATGGGCGTAGACCTGGTGCAATACGCGGCCGAAAAAGGCATCGCGACGATCACCCTCGACGACCCGCCGGTGAACGGCTACACGTACGAGATGAACCGGCAGCTGGACGAGGCCATCCTGCAGGCCCGTTTCGACACCGACGTGCACGTCATCGTCCTGCGCGGCGCCGGCGAGAAGTTCTTCTGCGCGGGCGCCAACATCAAGATGCTGGCCAGCGTGGACCCGACCTTCAAGTACTACTTCTGCCTGCACGCCAACGAGATGCTGTTGCGGCTGGAGCACACCCCGAAGCTGACCATTGCGGCGCTCAACGGCCATACGGTCGGTGGCGGACTCGAGATCGCCATGGCCTGCGACATGCGGTTGGCGCGCAAGGACGGCGGCATTACCGGCCTGCCCGAGGTCAACCTCGGCGTCCTGCCCGGCACCGGCGGCACGCAGCGCCTGACGCGGCTGGTCGGCAAGTCCAAGGCCATCGAGCTGATGGTCGAGGGCCGCAACTTCGACTTCGACGAGGCCCTGCAGATGGGCATCGTCAACAAGGTCATCCCGTCCGAGAACGTGGACGACTTCATGACCAAGGTCTACGAGTACGCCGGCGAGTTCGTCCCCCCGAAGAAGGCCTCGATGGCCGTGGGTCACATCAAGCGGGCCGTCCAGACAGGCTGCGATCTGCCCCTGGAGCAGGCGCTCGCGATGGAGCGGGAGCTTCAGGCCAAGCTGTTTTCTTCCGATGATGCGAAGATCGGGCTCGGAGCCTACGTGGCCAAGACGGAACCCGAATTCACCGGGAGATAGCCTTGATTCGACACGAAGTAAAGGGACGCCTGGCGCGCATCATTCTGGACCAGCCCCCGCTCAACATCCT
The DNA here is from genome assembly GCA_027297745.1 of Planctomycetota bacterium. Lineage (GTDB taxonomy): Bacteria > Planctomycetota > PLA2 > PLA2 > PLA2 > JAPUHK01. The sequence goes on from JAPUHK010000165.1 coordinate 23,375, forward strand.
GGACATCGACCATCTGAAGCAGCTCGCGGACGCCGTCGAGCATTGCGCCAACGCCTCGGTGATCGTCCTCGAGTCCGCGCTCGAGCGGGCGTTCTCGGCGGGCAACGACGTCGCCGATCACGTCCCGGAGCGCGTGCCGGAGATGCTCGAGCACTTCCACCGCGCGATCCACGGACTGCTCGAGACCGAAGCCGTGACCGTGGCCGACGTGCGCGCTCCCGCGCTGGGCGCCGGGTGCGAGCTGGTCGCGGCGTGCGACCTCGTCTATTCGGATCCGAGCGCGAAGTTCGGACAGCCCGAGATCGACCTCGGCTGCTTCCCGACCGTCGGCGTCTCGCTCTTGCACCGCCGAATCGGCCGGCAGCGCGCGGCGGAGATGATCCTGCGCGGCCGTCCGATCGAGGCCGAGCAGGCGGTCACATGGGGTCTGGTCACCGGGCTCGTGGTGGGCGGCGTCGACGACATCGTGGACGAGCTGTTGGAGAAGAGCCCCGCGGTCCTGCGCCTCACCAAGCGTGCGCTGCGCGGGGCGCGCGACCGTTCGCCGAGCGAGGGGATCGAGGAGGCGACGCGCATCTACGTCAACCAGCTGCTCAAGCTGGACGACTGCCGCGAAGGCGTGCAGGCCTTCCGGGAGAAGCGGCCCCCGGCCTGGAAAAGCGAGTAGCGGCACCCCATCAGCCGGCGCGCGCAAGTCGTGGGTGCGGCGGCGATTGGAGGTGCGTGGGTGCGGCGTCGCTGCCGCACTCCGGTGGGCCGAACCCCCGCTTGCGCACGGCGCGGCAGGGACGTAGTCCTTCTTGGCGGCCGGCCGTAGACTGGCGCGCCCCATGGCCACGATGAAGGCGGTCGTCATCCGCGAGCACGGCGACGCCGACAAGCTGCTGCTCGAAGAGGTCCCGGTTCCCGAGCCCAAAGCGGACGAGGTGCGCGTGCGCCTCAAGGCCGCGGGCCTCAACCACCTCGACCTGTGGGTGCGGCGCGGCATCGAAGGCGTGCCCTTCCCGTTGCCGATCATTCCCGGCTGTGACGGTGCAGGCATCGTCGACGTGGTGGGGGAGGCCGCGCACGGCGTCGAGGCCGGCGCGGAGGTCGTGTTGGCGCCGGGCCTCGGCCACCCCTTGCAACACGGCTACGGCATCCTCGGCGAAACGCGCGACGGCACGAACGCTGAGTTCATCGTCGTGCCGTGCGAAAACGTGCTGCCGAAGCCGCAAAACCTCACCTTCGAGGAGGCGGCCGCGTTCCCGCTCGCGTTCCTCACCGCCTGGGCCATGCTCGTGCGGCGCGCCCAGGTCCAGCCCGGCGAGTGGGTCGTCGTGCACGCCGCGGGCTCCGGCGTCGGCAGCGCCGCGGTGCAGATCGCGAAGCTGCTCGGCTGCAACGTGATCGCTACCGCGTCGACGGAAGACAAGCGGCGCAAGGCGCTCGCGCTCGGCGCCGACGAGGCCGTGCCTTACGAGGACTTCGCGCGCGAGGTGCGCCGCATCACCTCGAAGCGCGGCGCCGACGTCGTCTTCGAGCACATCGGCCCCGCGACCTGGGAGGGTTCCGTGCGCAGCCTCGGACGCGGCGGGAGGATCGTGACCTGCGGCGGCACGAGCGGGCACGAGATCACGTTCGACGTGCGTGTGCTGTTCTTCAAGAGCCTGTCCTTCCTCGGCTCTACCATGGGCACCCTTGAAGAGTTGAAGACCGTAGTGGGCCACGTTGCAGAGGGACGGCTGAAGCCGGTGGTCGACCGCGTTTTTCGTCTGGAAGAGATTCAGGACGCGCATCGCCATCTGGCCGATCGCGCGGCTTTCGGCAAGGTGGTCGTCGTTCCGTGAGCCAAGAACTCCACGTCAATCCCGAGTACCCCATCGAGCTGCCCTATCGTCGCGTCTTGGACCACGGCTTCGTAGCGCTGGTCGACGTGATGGGGGAAGACAGCTCTATCGTGCAGGCCGCGCGCGTGTCGTACGGCAAGGGCACGAAGACGGTGCGCTCCGACAAGGCGCTCATCAGCTACCTCGCGCGGCACAAACACTGCTATGACGAGGAAACCGAGGTCTTGACGGATCAAGGCTTTGTCAAGTGGCCGGAGGTGACCGCGGACATGCGTCTCGGCATCTGGGACCCGAGCGCCGAGACCTTGTGCTACGAGCGGCCCAACTACATCACCCGTCATCCGTACTCGGGTCCGATGTACCGCGTAGATCACGGGGGCGTTGACCTGCTAGTGACTCCCGATCACAAGATGTACGTGTGTCTGAAGGAGTGGGACCGCGACCGTTGCATGTCTTGGGAGCCCGAGCACAGGCTCATTCGCGCGTCGGACCTGGGTGACCGATCGACAGTCAGCTACTGCAAGCTGGCCCCGTATAGAACCGATGGTTGGCAAGCCGAGGACTTCCCGAGCTTTCGTAGCAGGGACGCCCTCCTCAACCTGATCGGCTTCTTCGTGGGCGACGGCTGCGCCCGCGGAACGCGCGCCAACGGGATCGACTTCCATCTCAAGAAGCCGCGCGAGATCGAGTTCCTTGCCGACTGCGTGGAGCGGACGGGCTGGGAGATGCGCGAGTTCAAGTCCTATGGGGGCCGTCGTAAGTTCGCGGTCTACGGCGAGAGGATCGGCGACCTTTTCCGCGAGACGTTCTACGAGAATCGCAAGAAGCGCTTGCCCGCGTGGGCGCTCAAGCTCGGATGCGACGACGCCGAGAGCCTGATGCTCGGTCTTCGCAACTCCGACGGGACCGAGAAGCGTGGTGCTTGCGAGTACGCAACGACGCATCGGCACCTGGCGGAGCAGGTGCAGCGGCTTGCTCTGCATGCTGGTCACGCTGCGCACATCAACACTCGCAACAACGGCATGCACGGCGTCATGATGCTCTCGAGGATGGAGCATCCGGTCGTCAACCAGGGCAAAGTCCAGACGTCCATGGAGGACTACTCCGGGACGGTGTACTGCGCGAACACGCGCACCGGCATCATGGTCGTGCGGCGCAACGGGAAGATCGTCCTGAGCGGAAACACGACGCCGTTCGAGATGATCGAGTTCAAGTTCCTGATGCGCCTGCCGGTGTTCATCGCGCGCCAAGTCGTGCGACATAGAACGGCCTCTATAAATGAGTATTCTGGACGTTATTCGCTGGTTCCCGACAGGTTCTGGGTCCCCGACCTGGGTGCGATCGCGGACCAGGACGCAGTCAACCGGCAGGGGCGCAGCGACCTTCTGTTGGAGCTCGCCGAGGCCCTGCCGCAACGCGACGCCGCCTGCGCCTACCGCGAGGGGGAGCCCGCCGTGCTGGTGGCGAAGGACGGCACGGGCATCTCCTGCGCGGCGCTCCTGGAGCGCAAGCACCGCACGGCCTTTTCGGCTGCGTGGGCGGGCGCGGAGCAGCCGCTCGACCACACGGCCACCGAGGACTACCTCTACTGGACCGGGCAGTTGCTGGAGTTCTTCCCCGAGCGCAAGCAGCGGCTGGAGAGGATCCAGGGCGTCTACCGCGAGCAGAACGAGCGCTCCTACGCGTTGTACAAACAGCTCATCGACGACGGCGTGGCGCGCGAGATCGCGCGCAGCGTGCTGCCGCTGAGCATGTACACCGAGTGGTACTGGAAGATGGACCTGCACAACCTGCTCCACTTCCTCAAGCTGCGCATGGACGCGCACGCGCAGCTGGAGGTGCGGGCTTTCGGCGAGGCCATCGCCACCTTCGTGCAGGAACACGCGCCGCTCACCTGGGAGGCGTTCAGCACGGACGTCTTGCAGGGCACGTTCATCACGGGACCGGAGCGCGACGTCCTGCGTCCCGTGGACGACGCCGCGCAGCGCGACGTGCTTACAGCGCTCTATGAGCGAGGGTACAGACGGCGCAGGCTGAAGGAGGTCTGCCGCAAACTCTCCGTCGACGAACGCCTGGTCGACGAGCTCTGGCCGCCGAAGCCGAAAGCGCAATGACCTCTTACACCACGATCCTCGTCGACATCGAAGACCGCCTGGCGACGGTCACGTTCAACCGGCCCCACAAGCGCAACGCGATCGACTCCACGATGGTGAACGAGCTTCACGATCTGCTCGACGGGTTGGTGGCCGACGGGGACGTGCAGGCCTGCATCTTCACGGGGGCCGGTGGCAAGGCCTTCGTAGCCGGCGCCGACATCGCGCAGATGCGCGAGCGGACCTCCGAGGATGCGCTGCGCGTGATCAACGGCGCGCTGTTCAACAAGATCGAGGCGCTGCCGTTTCCCACGATCGCAGCCGTGCAAGGCTACGCGCTGGGCGGCGGCTGCGAGCTGGCCATGGCGTGCGACCTGCGCGTCGCGGGGGAGGGCGCCAAGTTCGGCCAGCCCGAGGTAGCGCTCGGCATCATCCCCGCGGCGGGCGGCACGCAGCGCTTGCCGCGGCTCGTGGGCCTCGGGGTCGCCAAGGACCTGGTGCTTACGGGGCGCACCATCGACGCGCAGGAGGCGTACCGCATCGGGCTCTGCAACCGCGTCGTACCCGACGGCGAGGTCATGGACGCGGCGCGCGAGTTGGCGGGCTCGATCCTGCAGCATGGGGCGTTGGCGGTCCGGCTCGCCAAGCAAGCGCTGAACGCCTCCAGCCGAGGAGGCCAGGATGTTGGCCTGTTGCTGGAGCAGATCTCGCAGGCGGTGCTGTTCGACTCGGAGGACAAGCACCGGCGCATGACGGAGTTCCTCGACAAGCGGCGCAAGAAGTAGCGCCGGCTGCCGCCGCGCGGGTTCGAAGTAAGCTTGGGGGCCGTTCATACCCGGGACCCATGCTGCGCCTCTGCTTCACCTTGCTCCTCCTGTTGCCGGCGGTCTCCGCGTCGGAGCCCGAGGCGCGGCTGCTGGAAGACCAACTCAGGTGGCGCCACGAGTTTTTCGGCGAGCGGCGCTGGGGCGACGTGGCGCTTTCCACGGAGCGCCCGGCCGGCGTGCCGCCCCAGGGGCTCGCGGAGGGGTTCTATGGAAGCGCACCGTGCGGCTTGGGGCCGCCGCTGTTGTTCGCCGTGGACCCGGGGCAGGGCCGCTTCTGGATCGACCGCAAGCGCGACGGGACCTTCGACGGGCTGAGCCCGCTCACCTGGCGTCCGGTCTCCGGGAAGCGCGCCGACCTGTTCGAGCTGGAGGTGCCGCTCTCCGTCCTGATCGAGGGCGAGACCGAGCCGCTGGAGGTCACGCTGCACTTCGAGCTCGACCGCTTCCCGAACCCGCCCACGCTGCGCATGGCAGCGGAGCTGCATCGGTACGGTAAGTTGGTCGCCGCCGGCCGCGAGCGGGACGCCGTACTCGTGGACGGCAACGGGGACCTGCGCTTCGGCGGCCACCGCCAGGACGGCATCTACCTCGACGTCGACGGGGATGGACTGTTGGAGACGCGCCCCGGCTCGCACGAGTGGCTGCGGTTGCAGCGGCAGTTCCGCATGCGCGGCGAGGCTTTGGTGCCGCTGGCCGCACCGGGTCTCGGGTGGGCCGTGGAGCTGCGGCGCGCGGAAGGGGAGGCGCCCCGCGTCCAGCGGCCGTGGAGCGCGCTGAAGGCTCCGCCGGCGGGGACGAAAGCGGATCCGGGGCACGAGCCGCTGAAGACGCTAGCCGCGCGCTTTCGCAACGAGCGCAGGCGCAAGGAGCCGCCCTTCCAGCGCATCAAGACCGTGATGCAGATCGGCGCGCTGGGCACGCCGGCCGCATTCGAGCAGCTGATGAGCATCTACGACGAGGCGAAGGAGCCGTTGGTGCGTCTCGAGGCGGTGCGCGCCGCCGGTTATGTGGAGTACGCCGCGTTCGCGCCGCGCATCGTGGCCATTCTCGGCGACTCGACGTCCCGCGCGGTGAAGATCTCCGCCATCGAGACCCTGCACCGCATGGACGCGGAAGGGCGCGAGCGCGTGCTGGCCGCCTTGCTGCGGGGGACCTTCGACTACGAGCTGTTCGACGCCGGTGCCGCGCACCTCGCCTACGTCGGCACGCAGTCGGCACGCAAGGCCCTGATCGACCTCGCCGGCCAGTCCGCCTACGCTGCGCTGCAAACGCGCGCCTACTACTTCGCCACGCGCTACTTCTCCCAGCCGCCGCCGTTGGATCTGATGCTCGCCGTGGCCGACACCAAGTACCCGGAGCTACAGGCGCTAGCGCTCGAGGACATCCACCAGCAGGGCCACGACGAGGCGCACACGCTGGCGAGGCGCTTCGCGCAGAACGTGCACTCGCGGGAGATTGCGCTGCGCATCGTCGACATCCTGGGGAGCGTAGGCGACGGCCCCGCCGTGAAGACGATCCTGCCCTTCGCGGTCGAGCGTTGGCCGGAGGTGCGGCAGCGCCTGCGCTACGTGCTGAGCCCCGTTCGCGATCCGGACGGCGTGGCGGCGATAGCCGGCTTCTTGGACCACGCGTCCCCGGCCGTACGCAAGCTGGCGGCGCAGATCGCCGGGGCCGTGCCGGGGGAGGCGACCTCGAGCGGGCTCCTGCGCCGCCTGGAGCAAGAGCAGGAGACAACGGTCCGCATCGCGGTCATCGAAGCGCTGGGACGGCAGCGGGAGCCGCGTGCGGAGAGCGGGATCCTGGCGGCGGCGCGCAAGGGCAACGGGCCGCTTCGCGACGCGGCCGTGCGCTCCATCGGCCGCATCAGCTCGCGCAGTGACGCGGCACGGGCCTTCCTGATCGGGCAGCTTCTGTCGACGGACTGGCGGGCGCGCGTGCGTGCGCTGGAAGCGGCCGGCCTGGCGGGCGATACGCTCCTGGCGCCGGACGTCGTGAAGAGCCTCGGACACAAGGTGTGGCAGGTCCGGCTGACGGCCGCCGAGAGCCTCGGACGCATTCGCGTGCCCCTGGCCATCGAACCGCTCATCCGGCGTCTCGAGGACCGGCTCGAGCGCAAGCGGGTCCAGACCGCCGCGGCGACCTCGCTCGTGCGCATCACCGGCGTGCAGCTGTACGACCTGGCCGGAGCGTGGCGCAAGTGGTGGACCGACAACCAGCGCAGCTTCCGTGTGCCGGCGCAACCCGCGGAGCCGCGCCGGCGCAAGCACGGCAGCAGCGTGATCACGTTCTACGGGCTGCCAGTCGAGTCCGACCGGGTCATCTTCGTGATCGACAAGTCGGGCTCGATGCAGGCGCCGGCGTTGCTCGGCAAGAGCGGCTCGCGGCTGCTGGTGGCCAAGGCGCAGGTGCTCGACGTCGTACGCCGCCTGCCGGACACCGCCTGGGGCAACGCGATCTTCTTCGAGTCGAAGACCTTCGCCTGGCGTTCGAAGTTGACGCGGCTGGACTCCGTGGCGCGCAAGTCCCTGCGCGGCTGGGTGCGCAAGCGCCGGCCCAAGGGCGGCACGGAGCTGTTCCTGGGGCTCAACAAGGCGCTGCGCGACAAGCAGGTGGACACGATCTTCGTGCTCTCCGACGGCGAGGTGCAAGCCGGAACCCCGATCCTCAAACTGGTGCAGGCGCTGAACGGCGACCGCCGCATCGCGATCCACTGCGTCGCGATAGGCACGGACTCGCTCTTGTTGCAGCACCTGGCCGCGCAGAACGGCGGCCGCTACACGCGGCGCTGACACCTGTGCCGGCGTCTAGCCGCCGGACGGGGTGGCAGCCTGCGGAACGGCGGCCGCCCCCGGCTAGCGTTCGTAGCCGTAGCGGTCGAAGTAGAAGCCCCAGTGGTGGGCGAGGCGCGCCTTCCACTCGGAGCTCAGCGCGTAGCGGTTGGGCCGGTAGTTGCGTGCCTCGTCCAAGCGCGCTTGGATCGCGGGGCGCGCCGCCTCGAAGTCCCCGAGGTCGAGCCGGTCGTAGAGCCCGCGCAGGCATCCAATGGGGTCCGCTCTCAGGTCCTCGTAGCGCACGTCTACCAGACGCTCCGGGCCCACGCGGTCCCTCTGCGCGTCGAAGCTGCGATACATGTCGACCAACGTGTCCAGCACCTCTTCCGGGAGCCCCTCGCCGTGCGGCTTCTGGTAGCCGAGTTTGCCCCCCAGAACCTGCCAGGTGTGAAGCATGGACGGGAAGACCGAGTAGGGGTGGCGCACGGTGTGAATGAAGCGCGCCCGGGGGAACATCCCCGCCAGCGTCGCCAGGCGCCACGTGTTCAGCGGCCCCTTGAGCACGAGCCGCCCCGGCCGGTGCAGGGCGACCGTGCGCAGGAGGCCGAGGTAGGTGCTTTGCCAGCGCGCCCGCTCCGCTTCGGAGAGGTCCAGCAGCGTGTAATAGCGGGGGTGCGGCTGCGGATGGTTGGGGAAAGCAAGCTTCAGGTAGGGTGACGGCAGGCCCAGGTTGCAAAGCGCGAACTCCTCCTCCTGAGGCCGCGTGGCGCCCTGCAGCATGTTGTCCATCCAGCGCCGCTGTGGGACCGCGTGCTCGAAGAAGCGGCTGAAGATGCGCGCCGTCAGGAGGAAATGGTTGGCCTGGGCGCACTCGTACGTGCTGGGCGCCGTGTGGCGCGGATCGCTCGCCAACAGCTCGTGCAGCCAGGTCGTTCCCGTGCGCCAGTGCCCGACGATGAACAGCGGCGGCTGCAGCACCGTGCGTGCCACGCGGCACTCGTAGACGGCCTTCTGCAAACCGCCGAGCAGGCTCTGGACGAGGCACGCGAGAGTGTTCGTGCAGGCGCGCGAGATACGGCTCTTGCGGACCGCGAACCGGTTCTTGCGCAGCAGGCGCAGCCACCCGCCCAGGCTCATCCCGTACCACAGCGGCGGAGCCCAGCCGTGCCCGCCCGGTTGCCGCCTAGGGTCCGCCTGCGTCACAGCTCGGGTTTCTGACCGGCCTCGGGCGCCTGGTCGAGTATGAGATAGCCCGCCCGCACCGTGTAGAGCAGATGCGCAGCAGGAAGCTGCGGCCCGTGTCCGGCATGACGACCGGCGTGTTGCCGGGGACGCAGCGGCTGTCGGAGGCCGGAAGTTGTCCGTTGCCTTGCATGCAGGCGCGCTAGGATCGCCGCGCGCTGCGTCTCGCGCAAGGCGGTGCGATGGATTTCGCGCGGGCCATCCCAGGCGGTAGACTCCCGGCCATGGCAGAAGGGACTTCCATCAACACGGTCGCTGTCCTCGGTTCGGGCACGATGGGAGCCGGAATCGCCCAGGTTTGCGCGCTCGCCGGCTGTGACGTCGTCCTCTACGACATCGATGCGGCTCTTCTGGACCGCGCGCTGGAGCGCATCGGCAAGAGCCTTCAGAAGGGGGTCGACAAAGGCAAGGTGGCCGAAGCGGAGCGGGACGCCGCCCTGGCCCGCATCCACACCGGTGTGGACCTGGGCGCGGCCGCGTCGGGGGCGGACCTGGTGATCGAGGCCGTCCCGGAGGACCTCGAGCTCAAGCGCCGCATCTTCAAGGAGGTAGCCGCCGCCGCCCCGGAAGCCTTGCTGGGCACAAACACGTCCTCGCTTTCGATTACCGCCATCGCCGCGGACGCGACGCGTCCCGAGCGCGTCATCGGCATGCACTTCTTCAATCCCGTCCCGGTCATGAAGCTGCTCGAGGTGGTCGTCGGGCAGCGCACGAGCGCGGAGACGACGGCCCTGGCCAGGTCGTTCGGGGAACGGCTCGGCAAGGAGGTGGTCGTGGTGCGCGACACGCCCGGCTTCGCCTCCTCGCGGCTCGGCATCTGCACCGCCATGGAGGCCATCCGGATGGTCGAGCAGGAAGTCGCGTCGCCCGCAGACATCGACCGCGCGATGGTCTTCGGCTACGGCCACCCGATGGGCCCCCTGCGGCTCACGGACCTGGTCGGCCTCGACGTGCGCATGGCCATCGCCGAGCATCTCGCGCGCACGTTGGACGCGCCGCACTTCGAGCCGCCGGCGCTCTTGCAGCGCATGGTGGCCGAGCGCAAGCTCGGGCGGAAGAGCGGCCAGGGCTTCTACGAGTGGGAATAGCCAAGTAAGCCAAGAAGGCCAAGGAAGCCGAGGGAGAGTCGCCAGAGGCCTATATCAGTGCTTGGCTCTCTTTGCTTGCTTGGCGACTCTTGGCGCTTCTTTTCTTGGCTTCCTTGGCGATAATCCGCGCATTGAGCGACGAGGTCTTCGGCCAGCGCCTGGACAAGACGCGCCGGATCGCACGCAGTATGGGGATCGATCTGCGCGAAGCGCCGCTGCTCGCCTGCTTCGAAGCCCCGGTGCTGCAATCCGTGCTCGGCGGACGCGAGGTGCTGGCGCTGGCGCGCCTGCCGGGGATGGCGGTCGCCGCGGTGAGCGCGCAGTCGCTCGGGGAAGCCCGCGCGGCGCTGGAGAGCGCGCCGCGGCTGCACGCCGTGGCCGAGCGGGGCCTCGTCTGCGGCCTCAGCGGCGGCGCGGTGGTGCACGCCTACCCGATCTGCGAAGAGGAGCTCGAGGCCTTCGCCGTCGCGCTGTTCGCGGGGACCGCCCCGGAGGGCCTGCCCTTCTCGCTCGGCGGCTTCACCTCGGCCGGACGGCAGGAGGTCACCTTCCTGACCGACATCAGCGGCCACCGTTCGACCGGCGCGCGGGACCTGCTGCACGCCGTCCGCGACCGCAACGTGTCCGCCCAGCCGGCGGGAGAGGAGGCCATCGTCGTGGACGATGCCCCGCCCGTGCTGGAGGCGGTGCGCGCCGCGCTCACGCTGGACCTGCCGCGCATGCCGGTGCTCGCGCACCGCATGCCCTCGGGGCGCTTCCGCTTCAGCACGGCCGTGAGCTGCGGCCCGGTTGCGCTGGACCGGCTCAACGCGGTGGCCCAGGGCATCGCGCTCAGCTGCGACCGCGTGCTGGAGCACTGCGGCGAGTCGCTGTTCGTATTCGTAACGGAGGATGTCGCGGGGGGGGCATTCGACGCCGAACGCGGCGCGCGCCGCCTGGCCGAGGAGATCTTCGGCACGCCGCACGCCGCCATCGCCTTTTACGGGGCCGAGCCGTTCACCGGCGAGGGCGTGCTCTACTTCCGCCCGGCCGTTGCGCAGGACGAGGACTTCGAGCCGATGGAGATAGCAGGCGAGGCGGTCCTCGTGGAAGTCAGCGACGTGCTCGAGTTCGCGCGCATTCTTTGGCAAGTGCGCCAGGGAGGTTGAACGTGTCCACAGAGCTCATCCATCCCGCGACCCTCGCGCCCGCGAAGGGCTTCGCCCACGCCATGTACGGCCGCGGCACTCCGGTGCTGCTGGCCGGACAGATCGGGTGCGGCCCCGATGGCAAGGTGCAAGCGCCCGGGGACCTGGTGCAGCAGTTCGGGCGCACGCTCGACAACCTGCTGGAAGCGCTGCAGGCGGCGGGCGGCAAGCCCACGGACATGGCCCAGATGCGCATTTTCGTCACCGACGTGCCCGCCTACCGCGCCCATTCGAAGGAGTTGGGGGCCGTCTGGCGGGAGCGCTTCGGCCGCCACTACCCGGCCATGACGTTGGCCGGCGTGACCGAGCTCTTCGACCCCGAGGCCCTCCTGGAGATCGACGGCCTCGCGTTCGTGGAGCTCTCGCCGGATGGATAGGCTCCAGGGAACCGACGGCATCCGCCGGCGCGTCGCGCCGAGCACGGACGCCGCGCTGCAGGGGCTCACGCCGCAGGAGGCCTTCCTGCAGGAAGGCGTGATCACCGAAGCGTTCCTGGAGCTCTACGCCTACGCCTACGTCTCGGGCCTCGCCGGGACGCCGGAGGTCGTCGTCGGATGGGATCCGCGCGACCCGGACGGCCGCTATACGGGGGCCGTGGTGGCCGGCGTGCGCAAGGCCGGCGCGTCCGCGCTCGTAGTGGGCATCTTTCCGACGCCGGGTGTCGCCCTTTACCAGATGTGGCGCGGGGCGGACGCGGCCTTGATGGTGACGGCGAGCCACAACTTCCGCGACCAGAACGGCGTCAAGATCTTCCACGGCCCGAGCGCGCTGAAGCTCTTTCCCGACGAAGACCGCGTGCTCACCGGCCGCGTGCTCGCGTTCGACTACGCGGCCGACGTCGCGCCGCTCGATCCGGCCGGCGAGCAGACGGACGTGCGCGCCGAGGCCGTCGAGGTGTTCGAGCGCTTCCACCTCGACCCGCGCAACCACTGGCTGCGGGAAGGCGAGACGCTCGGCGACTTCCCGCTCGTGGTCGACCCTGCGAACGGAGCGCTGTCGGGCATCGCCGCCGGCGTGCTGCGCCGCCTGCACGGCGGCGAGGTGATCGAGCTCAACGCGGACACCGCGTCCGGCGACGTCAACCGCCGCAGCGGCGTGGCCTCGCTCGAAGGCGTGCCCGAGATCACGCGCGACGATCTGCGCTTCAGCGAGCACCGCGCGGTGCAGGAGACCTTCGCGCGCAAGGGGCGCGCGGCCGTCTTCGACGCGGACGGCGACCGCTTCTACCGCCTGGACTACGACCCGCGGAGCGACCGCCTGCTTGTGTTGAGCGGAGACGAGACGGCTGTGCTGCAGGCGCGCCTGCTGGCGCCGCCCGCGCCCGGCACGCTGTTCGTGAACACGGTCGAGAGCGACCTCAACGCAGCCCGGGCGGCGGAGGAGATGGGCTTCGTGCCGGTGCTGACCGGGGTCGGCGACAAGTGGGTCCTGCGCCACGCCGCGCAAGACCCGCAAAGCTACGGTATCGGCAGCGAGGAGACGGGGCACAACATCTCGCGCGGCGTGCTGAAGACCAAGGACGGCCGCGAGGTCCCGGTGTTCCTGGGCAACGGCCTCAAGAGCGCGTTGAACACCTTTGCAGCGACGCGCGGGATGGAGCCTCACGAGTCGCGCCATCCGTTCGAGCCCGGATTCAAGCGCACGTTCTACGTGTACTACACGCTGAAGGAGCTGTTCACGCGCGGCAGCGACGTGTTCGAGAGCTGCGCGGACGTGATCTCCGCCGCCTGCGGTGGGGGACCGCTCGGTAACGTCGAGCGGATCGAGTTCGACGAAGAGCCGGACATGCTCTACCTCTCCGTGGCGGGAGCGGGCGGGACGCGGCGCGCGGGGATCTTCGTGCGCAACTCCGGCACCGAAGAGAAGACCGGCGTGAACGTGCGCGGGAGCCGCGCGGATGCAGAAGCGCTCACCGCGGTCGGCGAGGCGGCGCTGATTCATCTCGCCGCTGCCATGAAGGACAGCGGGCACGCCATGGCGCGCGCCGAACGGGCGGTGCTGGAGGCGCTCGGCTCGGGGCCGCTGGAGGTCGACGAGCTGCCGGTGCCGGAAGGCGTCCACAAGGAGCGGCTGCTCCAGGAGATGGCCAACAAGGAGCGCGTGATCGAGCTTGTGGCGCGGCGGCGCTACGCCCGAACGTCGTTGGGGGAGCGCATGCTGGAGGCCTGGTCATGAAGCTGAGCCCTGCGGACCTGTTCGATCTCGACGGATTCAGGCACAAGGCGCTGTTCGACGGCTGCGTCTACGCGTGGGATGCACTGCCCAAGATCGCGGAGTACGCCGCCGCGCATGCGCGCGACGAGCGGGGTGAGGGCGTCGTGGTCGAGGAGGGTGCCTACATCACGGGAGCGGTGTTGATCGGTGCCGGAACGAGGATCGAGGCGGGCGCCTACGTGCGCGGGCCCACGATCCTCGGACAGAACTGTGAGGTGCGCGCCAACGCCTACATCCGCGGCGACACCATCGTCGGCGACGGCGTCGTGGTCGGCAACGCCACCGAGCTCAAGAACACCGTGCTGCTCGATCGCGCGCAGGCGCCGCACTACAACTACTGCGGCGACTCGATCCTCGGCAACGACGCCAACCTCGGCGCGGGGACCAAGCTGAGCAACTGGAAGATCGCGCAGGACAAGACCATCAAGCTGCGGGTGGGGGACCAGGTGATCGACACGGGCCTGATCAAGTTCGGCGCGATCCTCGGCGACGGGAGCGCGACCGGCTGCAACTCGGTGCTGAACCCCGGCACCGTGCTCGGCCGCAAGGTGCTGGTTTACGCGAACGCCGCCGTGCGCGGCTACGTCCCCCCGAACACGATCGTGAAGCTGCGCCAGTCCCACGAGCTGACCGACTCGAAGTAACGGTTACCTCATCCGAGCGGCGCAAACGGCTTGCCCGCATGGCGTTACGTTCAGGCGGGTGCGGCAGCCGTGCCGCAGTACGATAGGGCGCATGCGCCGCAGGTGGGGAGCCCCGGCCGTATGGGCGTTCGCCCTGTCGGTGGCAGTCCTGGCACTATGGGTGCTGGCGCCGGAAGACGTGTGGAGGCGCACGTGCTCCGAAGAGGGTGACCCGCGGAGCCCGCACCCCGACGCACAGGTGGCCGCTGCTCCGGATGCGGCGGGTGAGCAGGTCGGGGACCCGAACTCCGCTGCGCCTACGCCCAGGAACTCGCCTGTGGCTTTCGCCGTCGTCACCATCGAGGGCGATAGCGCAAGCCTCAGGCGGGACGACTCGGAAATACTCTCCGGGCACGTCCGTTTCAACGACGGCATTCCCGTGGCGGGAGTCACCGTTGCGTGCGAACTCGTGGGAGCGTCGGCGGGCACGCGCACGCCGTTCGATCAGCATCAAACGAATGCGAGAGGGTACTTCGCCCTGCTCGTGCGGCCGGGGGAGACCTACACGGTGCAGGCGCGGTGCGGCAAGGCCTGGGTTTCCGTCGAACAACGGGCCGAGGCCGGCAGGCGGGACCTCGACTTCGTCGTTCCGCGAACGCGACGCCTGTGGGTCGCGCTCATCGATGCGCAAACCGAGCGCCAGCACCGGGTCGGAAAGGTGACTGTACGCTGGCGACAGGACGGCGAGCAAGCGCAATGGATAGGTCGCCCGAACACGGCGGTCGTCGTCCTTCCGGGCCCCGCGGAAGTCGATGAGGGCCAGGACGTCGTCGTCGAGGTCTTCGACGCGAGCGGGTCGCGTTCGGGCAAGACGTTCCGCCTGGCGCGCAACGAGTTGGATCGTGGTCCTCTGCTACGCGTGCTTCGATACGAGCCGGCTCTGGCCACGCTGAACCCCTGGATCCCGGACTGGAAAGTCGTCCGCCGGACTGTCGTCAACGTCGGATCCGGTCGCTCGGTCTGGGAAGAGGACTAAGCCGCTACGGCTCCGCTGGTGCTGAGGGCGCGACTCCGACGCCGCAGCCGGTAGCCGTGGGCCAGCCCTCGCCCGGGCCAAAGTTGACCACGTGCCGCTCGGGCAGCTCCTCCCCGCGCGTGGTGACGAAGTTGCGGATGGCTGTCGCGCACGTGCGCGGCCGCGTGCTCGGCAGCGAGTGCATCGACTCGGCCAGCACGCACAGCTTCGCGTCCGGAATCAGCGCCTGGACCTTGTAGCCCATGTTCTTGCTGAACGACTTGTCGCGCGCGCCCCACAGGATCAGGCACGGCACAC
>JAPUHK010000166.1 GCA_027297745.1 Planctomycetota bacterium
GCAGGCCCGGCACCCAGAGCTTCAGCTTCTCCGTGTCCTCGAAGAGGGTCCACAGATGCGCCCGGGGGCACTCGATCTCCATGGTGATTCGCACCTTCATGGTGCTCACCATACGCGCGCAATCATCCGGCGCGGAAGACCGAGGCGATGACCAGCTAGGCTCCATCGACCAAGATCATGCGCGTCCGGGCCGCCGCGTGACGCATGCAACGCATCGAGCCGGCATCTTGGCAGTGGGTGCGGCCTGGCTCACGCAGCCACGCGAGCCTGTTCGCGCTTGCGACTGCGGCAGCGATGCCGCACGTTTCCAGTCGTAACCTCCGCCGACTAGTGGCATTGCGACCGTTACATGCGGTAACTGTTACTTCACCTTCTCCCGCGGCGGCCGGAGAAGACGATGTACGGCTTGCGCATCGGACGCTGCGGAACCGAAGCGGTCACGCTCTCGGGTGTCGCCTCCAGCGCGGCCTTCGCGCCGGGCCACGGAGCGCGCGGAATCTGCCGACCCACGCCTTGCTCGATGTCGGCCCACTTGATCCTGTCCGCGGGGCTCAGAAGCGTGATCGCCTGGCCGGCACGGCCCATGCGGCCCGTGCGCCCCACGCGGTGCGTCAGCAGCTTTCCGGTCTCGGGCAGTTCGTAGTTGATGACGTGCGAGATGTCGTCGATGTCGATGCCCCTTGCGGCGACGTTGGTCGCCACGAGGATCTTCACCTTGCCGGAGCGGAAGCGCTGCATGACGTTGTCGCGCTGGGGTTGGGACAGATTGCCCTGTAGACCCGCCACATGGTAGCCGGCCTGCGTGAGTTGGCGGGCCAGTCGGTGCACGCCGTTCTTGGTGCGGCCGAAGATCAGGATCGAGCCGTCGCCGCATTGGTCGAGCAGGTCGCAAAGCGCTCGGAACTTGTGGCCCGCGTCCACTTCGAAGGCGACGTGGGGCACCGGCGCGGCGTCCTCCGGACGGGGGTCCACGCTCACGTGGTGGGGGTCGCGCAGGAAGCGCTGCGACGTGCTGCGCACCCATGCCGGCACCGTCGCGCTGAAGAGCGCCGTTTGCCGCTCCCGCGGAGCCGCGGTCAAGATGCGGGTGACGTCGGGGGCGAAGCCGCGATCGAGCATCTCGTCGGCCTCGTCGAGCACGAGCACCTTGAGCCGGTTCATGCGCAGCACATCCTGGCGGATCAGATCCAGCACGCGGCCCGGCGTGCCGACCACCACCTGCGCGCCTTGCTGCAGCGCCTTTCGCTGCGGGCCGGCGGAGCGTCCGCCGAAGATCAGCGCGATGTCGATCTTGCGCTTCGCGGTGAGGGCACTGAGCACGCCGCCGACCTGGATCGCAAGCTCGCGCGTGGGCGTCAGGACGAGCGCCTGTACGGCACGCTGGCGCGGATCGACGCGCTCGATGAGAGGGATGCCGAAGGCGAGCGTCTTGCCGGAGCCCGTGCGGGCCTGGCCGATCACGTCGCTGCCGCGCAGGAGCAGCTCGAGCACCGCCGCCTGGATCGGCGTCGGCGTCGTGATGTCCATCCGCGCGAGCGCGTCATGTGTTGCGGGGTGCAAGCTGATGGTGTCGAAGGAATCCATGGAGGGTCCCGAGGTCGTATCGGCTACCGCGCGCGTCCGTGACCTCGCTGACGACGCCGTTGGCGCGGCTGCCGCGCTCCCCCGCGCTGCGAATCAGGCGATGCCGGGGACTCCGCGTGCCGCCTTTGACCGGCCTCCTCCGGCCGGTCGAGCCGGCGCTTCGTGAGCCGCTCGATGTCGCGCAAGTAGGGGCGCTCTTCGCTGGCGCAGAACGAGATCGCGGCCCCTGTCAGGCCCGCGCGGCCGGTGCGGCCGACACGGTGGACGTAGCTCTCGGGCTCGTTCGGCAGGTCGTAGTTGATGACGTGCGACAGCTCCTTGATGTCGATGCCGCGCGCCGCGATGTCCGTCGCGACCAGGACGCGCAGGCGGCCGCGCTTGAAGCCGTCGAGGGCGCGCTCGCGCGCCGGCTGCGACTTGTTGCCGTGGATGGCGGCGGCGGCGATGGATGCGCCGCCGAGCTGCTTCGCCACCTTGTTGGCGCCGTGTTTGGTGCGCGTGAAGACGAGGGCGCGGTCGACATCGAGGGCGCGGTCGTCGAGGATCCGCAGCAGCAGATTCAGTTTCTCCCGCTTCTCGACGAAGTAGACCGCTTGTGAGGTCGGTGCGCAGGTCGAGGCGACGGGATCGACCGCGACGTAGATCGGGTCGCGCAGGATATTGCGCGCCAGCCCGCGGATCTCGTCGGGCAGCGTCGCGGAGAAGAGCAGCGTCTGGCGGTCGCGCGGAGTCTCCCTGACGATGCGCAGCACGTCGCGGATGAAGCCCATGTCCAGCATGCGATCCGCCTCGTCGAGAACGAGGTGGGAGATGCCGGAGAGGTCCACCAGACCCTCGCCCATGAGGTCGAGCAGGCGCCCCGGCGTGGCGACGAGAATGTCGAGGCCCGCGCGCAGCGCCTTCTTTTGCGGCCCCTTGCCGACGCCGCCGAAGATCACGTGGTGGCGCAGGCCGGATCCGCGCCCGTACGTGCCGAAGCTCGCGCCGATCTGCGCGGCAAGCTCGCGTACCGGCGCCAGCACGAGGACGCGCAGCCCGCCGCGGCGCCCCGCGAGGTGGTGCAGTATGGGAAGCGCGAACGCCGCCGTCTTGCCCGTTCCGGTCTGGGCGCAACCGAGCAGGTCACGGCCCCGAAGTACGTCGGGGATGGCCTCGATCTGGATCGGCGTCGGCGTCTCGTAGCCCGCGGCGGAAACCGCGGCGCAGAGCGGGCGGCACAGCCCAAGCGCGGCGAACGCGCTGCCACTGGTGGGGCGGTCGTTCCGCCCCTGCCTAGTCTTCTGGATCATGAATATGTCTCGACGAGCCGTGATGCGGCTCTGCTGTGTTTTGCGGGAATTCCCGGCAGCGCATCCGCTGCCGCTCACATCCCACCCTCGAGACATGAATCTTGAACTTGAGCTCCCCAGCTTGGGGTAGGGCGCTGGCAAACGGTTTTCGCGCCTTGCGGCGGGCCGCGTCAGCCTCAGCTCACGGCGGAGTCTCCCACGGAATTCCGGGAAAGCAAGCTGGAAGGGGGGATCCGGCGGATTGCGGGCGGCGGCCTCTCCGGGCGCCGCCCGAGCTTGGCTCGGCATTCCCGCTTCGGCGAGGATCGACGTCATTCTCCGACCGCGGCCTGGCTTGGGGGCGCTGCGGCCCTGGTCATCCTGCGGCGTTTCGGAAGGCACGCCCCGGAGGCCGGCGTCGCCACACAGTAGCGCGCGCTGGTCCAGTCCGGTCCGGCGCTGTCGTTCTCCTGCACGTCCACGAGCGTGGCGCCCGCTTGGTGCACGATCCCCTCGACCTGTCCGCGTGTAACGCCGTAGATCTGCATCTGCGGCTCACGGCGGATCCTGACGCGCCACCATAGGTAGAGCCGGCGGAGCATCAGCCAGCCCGCCCAACGCAGTGTGCCCAGCGCCCGGCCGAGCGGAGTGCGGGCGTCCGCGATGAACCGGTGCCGCTCCGCGAGTTGAAAGACGAGCACGCCGCCGGGAGCCGTCACTCTGAGGAGCTCGCGCAAGTAGCCCTTCGAGAGGTCGGGCGGAATGTGCTGCAGGGTGATGTTGGAGTAGATGAAGTCGAAGCAGCCGTCGTCGAACAGGCTCAGGTCCCGGCGCTCGTTGAGGTGGTAGCGGCAGCGGTCCCCGGCGCGGTTGTGCTCTTCGGCGAGCCGCAGCATCGAGCGGGACACGTCCACACCGTCCACGCTCTCAAAGTGCTGCACGAGCGCCTGGCTGAGCCGTCCCACGCCGCATCCGAAGTCCAGCGCCCGGCGTCGTGGGAAGTCCAACTCCAGCGCGGTCAAGTCGCGCATCACACCGTCGATCTCATCGCGGCCGGTGGCGAAGAACTCCCCCGGGTCCCAACGGTTCCCCTTCTTTTGCCTGTGGCTGAGCACGGCCCAATAGGGATCCGTCTCCCCCAGGCGGTTCCAGCTGAACCGTAGCTCCTCGAACTTCGACATGGTGCTGCCCGTCGGCATCCCTCTATTCGGTCGATTCAGGAGCGTGGAGGAGCCCGGCCCGGACGGGTCGCGCGGCGGGCCAGGCTCCGGGGCGCGCGGCCGCCCCCGGCCTGATTCTCGGACCCTGTGGGCCGTTGAGGGGACGGCGGGCGCGCCGCGTTCTGGATCGCCCAAGCGTCCACGGTACGATCCCCTCATGGAAATCCCTGATCGCTGGCCGCGCAAGGCGTGGTCGCCGGAAGACATCAAGAAGGCGGTCCAGTTCGGAGCCGCCGGCCTGATCGTGCTCGTCGGCCTCCTCACGAGTTACTACACCGTCGCGCCCGAGGAGAGGGCGGTGGTCTTGCGGTTCGGCAAGTACATCGACACCTCGCCGCCCGGGCTGCACTTCAAGCTGCCCTTCGGCATCGACTCGGCGATCAGCGTGCCCGTCACGGAGGTCCGCAAGGTCGAGTTCGGCTACCACACGATCACCGCCAGCCGCCGCACGACGTACGGCCGGCCGCGCGAGGGCTCCGAGGAGAGCCTCATGCTCACCGGCGACCTCAACATCGCCGAGGTGGAGTGGGTCGCGCAGTACAAGATCAAGGACCCCAAGGACTGGCTCTTCCACGTCCAGGACCCCGAGGAGACCATCCGCGACATCGGGGAGGCGGTCATGCGCTCGGTGGTCGGCGACTACACCGTCACCGAGCTGCTGACGCGCCAGCGCGAGCAGATCGCGCAGCAGGTCGAGGACCAGCTCCAAAAGCTTCTGGACCAGTACGGCACCGGCGTGCATATCGTCACGGTCAAGCTGCAGAACGCGCTCCCGCCGCGGCCGGTGCAGGCGGCCTTCAACGAGGTCAACGCCGCCCAGCAGGAGCGCGCGCAGCTCGAGAACGAAGCGCAGAAGGAATACAAAAAGGCCATCGCGCAGGCGCGGGGCAACGCGCTGAAAGAGGTGAGCGAGGCCGAGGGCTACGCCGTCGAGCGCGTCAACCGCGCGAAGGGCGACGTCGAGCGCTTCGTGCAACTGGTGAAGGTCTACGCGAAGAGCCCGGAGGTCACGCGGCAGCGGCTGTTTTTGGAGATGATCGAGAGGGTGCTGCCCAAGGTCTCGCGCGTGATCGTCGCCAGCGAGGACGGGATCCTGAAGATGTTGCCCTTGACGGGCGCCGGAGGTGGCAAGTGAACGCCCAGACGAAGATCGGCATCCTGGTCGCGGTCGGCGTGGCGCTGCTGATCGTCCTGTTCTCGTCGTTCTACGTCGTGCGCGAGTGGGAGCAGGTGATCCTCACGCAGTTCGGCCACCCCGTCGGCGATCCGGTCAGCGACGCCGGCCTCCACTTCAAGACACCGTTTGTCCAGAAGGTCAACCGTTTCGAGAAGCGCATCCTGATCTGGGACGGCGAGCGCAACCAGGTCCCGACCGACGACAAGCGCTTCATCTGGATCGACACCACCGCCCGCTGGCGCATCAGCGACCCACTGACTTTCTTGCAGGCGGTGCGCACCGTCGCGGGCGCCCAGTCGCGCCTCGACGACTATCTCGACTCGGCGGTGCGCGACGTGATCGGCAAGCACAAGCTGGTCGAGGCCGTGCGCCTGACCAACCGGGTGCTCGACATGGTACCCGTCGGCGAGGAGGACCGGGAGCAGAGCCCGCTGGACAAGGAAGTGCGCGAGAGGATCTCGAAGGGCCGCGACGTTCTCATCAAAGAGATGCTCAAGAACGCGCAGGGCAAGGTCGAGGAGCTCGGCATCGAGTTGATCGACCTGCGCATCAAGCGCATCAACTACGTCGAGTCGGTGCGCAAGAGCGTCTACGAGCGCATGATCTCCGAGCGCCAGCGCATCGCCGAGCAGTACCGCTCGGAGGGGCGCGGCAAGAAGGCGGAGATCGAGGGCGAGCGCGCCCGCGACGAGAAGAAGATCCTCTCCGAGGCCTACCGCGACGCGCAGCAGATCATCGCCAAAGCCGACGCGGACGCCGCGCGGATCTTCGCCGACGCCTACAACACCGACCCGGAGTTCTTCGCCTTCGTGCGGACGCTGCAGGCCTACGAGAAGGTGGTCGGCAACAACCACACGCTGGTGATCGACCCGGAGTCGGACCTGTACAGGTACCTCTCGACGACCGGGGGCGGCAAGTAGCGGCGGCTCAGGCAGCTGGCGATCGGCCGGCCACCCGGCGGGGGGCGTGCCATCGTGGTAGCGGACCCGCAAGGTGAGGCTCGGAGCGCCCATGGGCGCCACCCAGGCCTCGCCGGCCCGCTCGACCGAAGTATATGTAGGCCTGCCGGGGGGGGCATCCCGCCGCCTGGCCGGCGGTCTGCGCGAAGTCAGAATCTGGAAAATACGTGGAGAACGTCTCAAGAATCGTAGCGATTGGTGGGAAACTGTGGCCTGGCGTTCGTCCCACGCAAGGTTCCCGCCGCTGCTGAAACGGACACTCATGGCACGGCTCCGGCTCAACTACACCAACACCGTTTTCCTCGTGTCCGCGCACCTACTGGCGGCCTTCGCGATCCTGTACCTCTCGGTGATCCACTTTTCGTGGTGGAGCGTGGGGCTCGGCGTCGTGTGGCTGGCGCTGTGCGGCCTCTCCATCACCGGTGGATACCACCGCCTTTTCGCCCACCCGACCTACAAGGCCGCTTGGCCCGTGCGCCTCTTCCACCTCCTCTTCGGCGCGGCCTCGGCCCAGAACTCGGCGCTGAAGTGGTCCGCCGACCATCGTGATCACCACGCACGGACGGACCAGGAGGAGGACCCCTACAACGCCCAGCGCGGCTTCTGGTGGTCCCACATCGGGTGGGTCCTTTTCGACGCCGATAGCGAGCCGGACTTCCATCGCGTGGGCGACCTGGCGCGGGATCCGCTCGTCCGGTTTCAGCACAGCCATTACACATGGCTGGCCATACTCTTCGGCGCCGCGGTGCCCGCCGCCATCGGGCTTTCATGGGGCGATCCGCTCGGCGCGCTGCTCTGCGCGGGTTTCCTGCGGCTGGTCCTGCAGTGGCACGCGACCTTCTCGATCAACTCCTTCGCGCACCAGATCGGGACCCAGCCCTACTCGCGAGCCACCTCGGCCCGTGACAGCTGGATCACGGCGCTGCTGACCTTCGGCGAGGGCTACCACAACTTCCACCACCGCTTCCAGGCGGACTACCGCAACGGCGTGCGCTGGTACCACTTCGACCCCACGAAGTGGTTCGTGTGGGGCCTCTCCAAGGTGGGCCTGGCCCGGGACCTGCGGCGCATGCCGCGCCAGGCGATCGAACGCGCCCGGGCCGACGTGAGCGGGTGACTCGTGGGGGCGCCCTGTCCCTTCCGAAGACCACATCCGCGGGCGGGACATAGGGGCTCTTGCGGCGGCGTTCGTGCATGAATCGACGAATCCGGCTGCAGATCACGCGCGCCCCGAGCTATCGGTCGGAGCGTCTTGCGTAGACCATCGAGACCGTCCCTAGCTCACCCACGCGACTGGATACCAATTCAAAGGTGACCGGATCGCGCACTCCTGGGAAGAGCGGGAGTCCCGTGCCCAGCACCACCGGTACGACGGTCAGCTCGATCAGGCCCTCGTCGAGAAAGCAGGCCGCGGTCTTGCCTCCGCCGAAGAGCCAAATGTCGCCGTCGATTCTCTTCTCGATGGCATCGATGGCACCCTGCGGCCCCTCGAGGCAGACCTGCGCCGATGCCCCAACCTGAAGCTTGGAATTCGTTGTCAAGACGACGGTGGGGATGTCGTCGAACGGCCCGGGCCCGAAGCCACGCATCTGTTCATAGCTGACGCGCCCCATGACCAGACCACCGATTTCCTTCAGGTACGGACCAAGCGCTGCCATTGCTCCGATCCGTAGGGCGTAAGCCAGTCGGCGCTCCCGTCATGCGTTCCGATGAGACCATCGAGGCTAACCGCGAGTTGGTAGCGAACGCGGGGTCTGGACATGTTCTCCCTCTTCTACTCCGAGTGTACGGGGAGCGCCGCGGCAGAGCCAAACCCGTACTCGGACTTCCAGCACGCCCTCTCTGAATCGAGCTGCGCTAGGCAGCTACCGGCTTCGCGACAAGAGCCAAACGATCAGGGCGGCCACGACAACGTTCGTCAGCGTGTGCTCCGGGCGCCATGATCCGAACAACACATAGTTGGCAACGAATCCATACCCTGCGAATACCGCGCAAGCGGCCAAGCCCAATGGCCAGGCGTGCGGGCTACCCGCGAACGTTGCGATGCCGGCAACCAGGGCCAGCGTGCAGGTCAGCAAGATGCCAATCGCCGTGATCTTCACCGTCGAGGCGCTCGCCACGATCTCGTCGTCGACCCTCGGTCCCTTGCGCAGCAGCGTCACCCCCGCCCAGCCTCCCAGGATGGCGATCAGCACCAGCATGACTGCTGCGATGATCATCGGCGTCGTGGCACGCTGCGGCATGGAGCCGAATCATCCGCATGGTTGGCTGGCTGTCCATAGCCTCGGGCCGACGTCCCGAAAACCCCGCAACGACGTAGGGCTTTCCCGGGCGCACGCGTTTCTTGATACGGCCGGGCCGCGCTCGCCTCCTGCGCGCCAGCCTGGCAACCGCCCCACCCGGCGGCGGCTACAGGATCGTCACCGCCTCGTCGACGGGGTCGGAGCGGATGAAGTAGTTGATGTCGAAGGCCAGCCGGATGAAGACGGGGATGTCCTCCGGATCGCCTAGCGAGCCCAGCGACACGAGCGCGAAGGCGCGCGCCTGCCGCTGCAGCTTCTTGTTCTTGTAGAGCTCGAGCAACGGGTCGACCGCCCTGGGGCTCGAGAGCAGACCCATGATCTGCGA
Source organism: Planctomycetota bacterium (assembly GCA_027297745.1). GTDB lineage: Bacteria > Planctomycetota > PLA2 > PLA2 > PLA2 > JAPUHK01. The sequence goes on from JAPUHK010000166.1 coordinate 8,837, forward strand.
GATTGCGGTCAACGCGACGACGCCTTTCGCCGTTTGCAGCAGGTCCGTGAAGACCGGGATCGAGGTCCAGGGCCGCAAGAGAGCATAGGAGAGCGCGGCCGAGGTCATCACCGCCGGCTGCCGGCGCGAGATCAGCACCGCCTTGACGGCGTCTGCCGAGAGTTGGTCGTTGAGGATCCCGAGTGCCACCATGGAGCTCTGCAAGAGCATCCAGTCCTTGGCCTTCTCGAACTTCTCGCGCACCGTTGGGGTGTGCTGCTCGTCCTCGAGCAGGCCCAGCGCCATGATCGCGGCCGAGACGTCGCGGGCGTCCTTCAGCTTGCCCGGCTGCAGCTGCTCCTTGAGGAAGGCGGCCGCGTCCGCATGCTTCGAGAGACCGGCGGCGATCAGGAAGAAGCTGCGCCCCTCCTTGTTCGACCGCTTGTAGTACTTACGCAAGAGCGCGAACGCCTCCGGCCCCCCGATCTGGCCCAGGCTCAGCGTGGCGAAGTGCACGACGATCCGGTCCCGGTCGGTCTTGACGCGCCGTCCGAGCTCCGTCACCACCTCGTCGTCCTTTGCCGTGGCCAGCGCTCCGAGCGCGATCACAGCCGAGCGGCGCATCTGATCGCTGTTGGACGTTTTGAGGATCTCCAGCAACATCGGAACGTGCGTCTTGGCGCCGGTCTTCCCCAACGCGCTCAGCGCGCAAGCCCGCACGTCCTCGTCGAGGCGCGTATCCCTGGCGATGCGCAGGAAGTCAGAGCTGAGATCCGCCTTGGCCTGCGTCAGGCCGAAGATCGCGGCCGTCCGGTACTCACGCCGCTCCTTCTTCTTGCGCGGCAGGTGGCGGCGCGCCTTCTTGTTCCCGGGGTCCAGCAGGCCAAGCAGGTAGGTGCGCGACGGCTCGTCGCCGATCAAGCCGATGCCGAGCAATGCGAAGCCGCGGATACGCAGGTCCTGCTCGTGATCGTTCGCCAGCGGTTCGAAGAACTCGCGCAGCTGCGCGTCCCGCACGAGCATCAAGCCTAGGAGCGCGGACTCGCGCACCTGCTTTACGTCGTCCTTGTGGAACAGTTCCTTCAGACGGGGCACGGCTTTCTGCACGCGCCATTTGCCCAGCGCAACGGCCGCCGCGGTGCGAACCTCCTCGTCCTCGTCGCCCAGCGCCTCTAGCATCAGAGGGGTCAGGCGCTCGCGCACGTCGCCGCGCCAGGCGTTGGGATCCTCAGGCTTTTGGCGCTTGCCCGTGATCGGTCCGCGCCGCTCGTTCTGGCGGCGGCGGAAATCGAGATGCTGGAAGCGGTTGTAGCTCCACCAGGTGGTCCAGCTGTGGAACGATCCGCCGGAAGCTCCAGGAGCGGACGGTTGCTCCGGCAGGCCCGGCGGAACCCCGCCCCGCGGTCCCCGGAAGCGCCCGCCGTGACCGTAGGCGGGCAGGCCGAGTCCCAACAACAGCGCTACAAGAAACAGGGCCATTCTGGCCATGGCCGTACCTCCATAAATCCTCGGTGAATTGTAACAACTCGCGGGGTCCGTCCGGGGAACGGGTTTTCGGCCCGAAACGCCACCTAACGGGCAGTCTTGGCCTTGGCGCGCGCTTCCCAGAACTCGCGGTTCGTGGAGTGCAGGCGCTGCTCCAACCCGATGCCCGGGCGCAATGGCGCGGATCTCGTGGCTGTGATACACGGAACGTCGAAGTATAAGTCATCATGACGGGTCAGGTGCGCAAGCTCCTATTGTGGAGTCCACGAGTTCTCGGCATCTTGGCGGCCTTCTTCCTGGCCACTTTCGCGCTGGGCGCTGTGGGTGAAGGGCTCTCTGCGTTTCTCCTGCATGCTGCGCCCGCCGTTCTGGTGTCGCTGGTCGTAGCCCTGTCGTGGCGCTGGGAGTGGGTAGGAGGTTCCGTGTTCATCGCACTAGCGGTGCTCTTCGGTGCTCCCTCGTTGGCCCGCGGGGACTTTTGGAACCTGGCCGTTTCCGGCCCGCTGCTTGCGGCAGGTGTCTTGTTTCTCTGGAGTTGGCGCCACCGCAAGGAGCTACATGCGCACGGCTGATCACCGCTTGAAGACCCGGTGACGGACGACGCGTTTCGGCGCAGCGGCTTGCGTAGCAGGGTCCTCGCCGGCCGGGCCTAGCGGAGATCGAAGCGGGACTCCGCCACCACCCCGTCGATGACAACGGGCGAGCCCTCGCCGGCTGTTGCGACGAAGCCGCGGATGTGCTTGGCGCAGGCTCGCGGCGCCTCGGCGGGAAGCTGGTGCATACAGCCGGGCAGGACGCGCAGCCACGCACGGGGAAGTTGGGCGCGGAGCTTGTATCCCATGGAGGCGGGAAAAGTCTCGTCCCGCGCTCCCCAGAGGATGAGGCAAGGCACGTCCACATTGCGGTAGTCGGCGACGAGACGCTCCATCCGCGGCCAGTCCGGCCGACCCTTGGGTGTGAAGGGGACTGCCTGGCGGATCATCTCCTGAGCGGCGTGGCGCGTCGCCCCGCGCCGCAGGATCTCCGCGAGCCGGTCGGCCTCTTCGCGCGGCATGCGGCTCGGGTCGCCCGCCCCGTCGTGGACCGAGCGCGCTGTTTCCTCGCGCAGGAGTCCGAACGTGGCGCCCAGGGCGGCTTGGACATCGGAGAGGTCGGTGATCCTCTCGAAGGTGGCGTGTTTTCTCTCCACCGCGAAGTCCACGGAGGCGAGCAGGATCACCCGCTCGACGCGCTCGACGACATCGCGGAACTCTGCGCGCAGGTCGGGATCGCCCAGCATGCGAAGAGTGGTCATCCCGCCGAGCGAATGGCCCACGACCGCGATGCGCTCGTTCTTGGAGCGCTCTCGGATCACGAGCAGGACCTGGCGCGCCAGCGCGGTGGGGCTGTACGCGTTCGGCGCCAGATCGCGCGGATCCGGCTTGGCGCTCCTGCCGCAGCCCATGAGGTCGATCAGTAAGAGGTTGTGGTCCATGCCCAGGTCGCCCGCCACGAACCGCCAGGCGCGGCTGTCCGACAGGAGGCCGTGCAGCATCACGACGATCCACTTCCCGCTTCCTTGCTTGGTGTGGCGAAACGCGAGCCGGATCGGTCGGCCGCCGGCCTCGCCCACGGTCACGAACCCTCGCTGGCTGGGCAGCGAGGCCGTTGTGGCCGCGAGCGCGGCCAGATCTTTCAGCCCGGCCAGCGGCGGCAGCTTTCCGTACGTGCTCGCGTATGCACTCGCCAACGTCAGTGTGAGGACCAGCAGCGCTTTGCGGATGTGCATGTCCAAACAACTGGCGGCCGCCCGGCTACGAGACATAAAAGTCGCGGGACGCAAACGCCGCCAGTTAGCACCACTGGAAGGACGGCATGAGTGCACGCGTTGAAGACTCCGGCGAGCTCATGCGGCGGGCGGCCGACGGAGACCGCCCGCGGCCCATTCTCCGTGGGGGCAGTAGTTCACCACCCATGTTCACGGGAGCCCTTCGGTGGCCGATCCTGGTCGTGCTTCTCCTCGCCGTAGCCGGTTGCGGAACGTGGCACAACGTCCGTCTCACCGGCGCGCACACGAAGATCCGCAAAGGGGACAAAGTTCGCTACGAGACGAAGAAGGGGGACAAGCAGTCGGACACGATCGTGGCCGCGCGGTCGGACATGCTCGTCGGCGCGAAACGGTCGGTCCCCTTCCGCGAGCTGAAAGGGCTCGAGGTCTATCGCGATCGCGACGGCCCCCTCGCTTGGGTGCTCGTGATCGGGCTCTGGGTGGGCCTAGTCGCCGTGCTGACGCCCACGCCCGTTTTTGGGCCGCCGTAGCGCGTGAGGACCAGGAGCGCATTGCGGCTGCCCGGCTCCGAGACAAAAAAGTCGCGGGGCGCGATCGCCGCCAGTTAGCATCGCGTGAGGGGCGGCATGAGTGCGCAAGTCGAAGACTCCGGCGAGCTCCTGCGGCGTGCGGCCGACGGAGATCGCCACAGCCTGGACGAGCTCTTCGCCCGGCACCGCCCGCGCCTGCAGCGCATGGTGGAGCTACGGCTCGACCCGCGCGTGCGGGGTCGCATCGGCGCCTCGGATGTGCTGCAGGAGGCGTCGCTGGAGGCGTTCGAGCGGATGGAGAAATACCTCCGCGACCCGAAGATGCCCTTCTTCCTGTGGCTGCGGTTCTTGACCAGTCAGAAGGTGCTCGAGTTGCACCGGCGCCATCTCGGCGCTCGGCGGCGGGACGCACGTCGAGAGGTACGGTTGCAAGGCGGCCCCTGGTCGGCAGCCAGCACGGTGACGCTGGCCAACCAGCTGTTGGGCAAGCTGACCGCGCCGAGCCAGGCCGCGATCCGCGCGGAGCGCAAGCTACGCGTCGAGGAGGCGCTGAACACCATGGACCCCATCGACTGCGAGGTCTTGGTCCTGCGCCACTTCGAGCAGCTTACGAACACGGAGGCGGCGCAGGAGCTCGGCATCGAAGAGCCGGCCGCGAGCAAGCGCTACATCCGCGCGTTGCAAAGGCTCAAGGGGTTCTTGGATCGCATGCCGGGAGATCGGCCGTGACCGACGAGCGGCTGCTCGACGAGTTGGCGCAGTCGTTTCTCGCGCGCTACCGCCAGGGCGAGCGGCCGACGGTCACGGAGTACGTCCAAAAGCACCCGGAGCTGGCGGACCGGATCCGCGATCTCTTCCCGACGCTGCTCGTGATGGAGGACGTCGCGCCGGGCCCCGCGGAGCCGACCGTGCCGGAGCCCCCGCGCCAGCTCGGCGAGTACCGCATCCTGCGCGAGGTGGGGCGTGGCGGGATGGGCGTGGTGTACGAGGCGGAGCAGGTCTCCTTGGGCCGGCACGTGGCGCTCAAGGTGCTGCCTTATCACGCCCAGATGGACCAGACGATCCTGGAGCGCTTCCGCCGCGAGGCGCAGGCCGTAGCGAAGCTGCACCACACCAACATCGTGCCGGTCTTCGGCGTGGGCGAGCACGAAGGCGTGCACTACTACGCCATGCAGTTCCTGGATGGCCAGCCGCTGGACGAGGTGATCGAGGAGCTCAAGCGTCTGCGGCGGACGAAGACGTCGACGTCGCGCGTGCGGCTGCCGGGGGCGACGGAGTCGGACACCGAGGACGCGTACTTCAAGAGCGTTGCGCGCGTGGGGTTGCAAGTCGCGGATGCGCTTGTGTACGCGCACGGCGAGGGCGTGCTGCACCGCGACATCAAGCCTTCCAACCTGTTGCTGGATGCGAAGGGCACGGTCTGGGTGACGGACTTCGGCCTCGCGCAGGCGGAGGGAGTGGACAACCTGACGCGGACGGGCGACATCGTCGGCACGCTGGGCTACATGGCACCGGAGCGGTTCCAAGGGTGGGCGGACCCGCGCAGCGACGTCTACGGGCTCGGGTTGACGCTCTACGAGAT
>JAPUHK010000167.1 GCA_027297745.1 Planctomycetota bacterium
TTCTATCACGACTCGACCGACATCAACGATCCCTGGCAGCGCGAGGTCGCCTCGATCCGGATGATAGCCAAGCTGCCGACGATCTGCGCATGGGCCTACAATTATTCGATCGGCCAGCCCTTCGTCTATCCGCGCAACGATCTCGACTACGCGGCGAACTTCCTGCACATGTGTTTCGCGGTGCCCTGCGAGGAATACATCGTCGACCCGATCCTGGCCCGGGCCATGGACCGGATCATGACCCTGCACGCCGATCACGAACAGAACGCCTCGACCTCGACCGTGCGCCTCGCCGGCTCGTCCCACGCCAACCCCTTCGCCTGCATCGCCGCCGGCGTCGCCAGCCTCTGGGGCCCGGCCCACGGCGGCGCCAACCAGGCCTGTCTGGAGATGCTGCGCGAGATCGGCACGCCGGACCGGATCCCGGAATTCATCGCCCGGGCCAAGGACAAGGACGACCCGTTCCGGCTGATGGGCTTCGGCCACCGGGTCTACAAGAACTACTTCCCGCGCGCCTAGGTGATGATGCAGACCGCCAAGGAAGTGCTGGAGTTGATGGGGGTCGAGGACAACCCGACCCTCCAGGTCGCCCAGCAGCTCGAGAAGATCGCGCTGGAGGACGAGTATTTCGTCGAGAAGAAGCTCTACCCGAATGTCGACTTCTATTCCGGCATCATCCTCGACGCGATGGGCTTCCCGACCTCGATGTTCACCCCGATCTTCGCGCTCAGCCGCACCGTCGGCTGGATCGCCCAGTGGAAGGAGATGATCGAGGATCCGGTGCAGAAAATCGGCCGCCCCCGCCAGCTCTACACCGGCGCGGCGCGGCGCAACTACGTCGACGTCGAGGACCGGTAGGGCCTTTCGACCGCGCGGGAACGCAAGGCGCCCCCCTTACACCCGCCCCAATGCGCCCAGCACCGAGCGCGCCGCCCGGACCGAGGCCTGGGAGAAACCGACCGCACGAGAACGTCCCTCCAGACGGTGGGCGGAGCTGCACGCGCTCGGCAGCAGAGACGCTGTGCATGCGAGGAGGATCATCCCTATCGCACCGAAGGCACGAAACCTGTTCATTGGCCTGCTCCAGTTTGCAAGACAAGGTGGGCGGGAATCGGCTTGCCGTCGAGCGTCGCCGCGACGGTCAGTTCTGCTTGGAAAGTTGGCTGTGCTTCGCCAGCGACTTGGACGTGAATTGTCGCGACTCGCGTCATGCCCTTCGGCAGTTGTTCGGGCAGCGCCGTATTGAAGGCGGCGATGATCACTCGATCGTGCTGCATGGCGGCGGGGTCGTAGTAGGGCGGATCAGCGAACGCCGAGTGCTCGCCACCCTCGATTCCGACGATCTTCACGTCGCCCGTCTTTGCGGACAGGTCGAGCTGGTAGGCGGCCAACGGTTGCGTCCCCGAATCGACGTAGACGTCGATGGCGTCAAACCGAGTTGCCGGCGGAGGCGCGTTTCGGTTGTTGGCCCGACCGGTGGATCCAAGAAGCACCGCCACGAGGACGATCACAGCCACCCGGCGCATCAGCTCGCTCCTTCCGGAAGCGCCACGGCGAGCATGGCCATTGCCTCGACGTCGGCCCGGTTGACAACCCCGTCGGCATTCATGTCGGCTCGGCGTCCAGCTTCGCCCGCCTTCAGTTGGCGGGCAAGGGCGAACGCATCGAGGATGTCCACCCGGCCGTTCCGGTCGAGGTCTGCGGCCAGCGCGGGGGGTGTGTCCGCCGCAGGCCCTGGCGGGCCGGCAAGCCACACAACGAGGGCCACGACTGCGGCGGCAGCGCTCGCGGCGAGCCCGTAGCGAACGCCGAGAGCCTTGCCTCTCGGCGGTCGCAGCGCGCGCCGGGCGTCCTCCAATAGGATGTCGTCAAGCTCTGGGGGAACGTCGATCCCCGCATCGACGACCTCGGCGAGATCGCGGGAAAGCTGGGGGTAGCCGGCGGGGTCCGGTCGTGGTGGCTGGTCGCCCATGGCCGTTTCTCCATGACATGAAGCGCGCAACCCCGCGGAAAGTTCACGGTTCAAAGTATTTTTTCGTCACATCGTCCCGGCGCAGCCCTTCCAGGGCGGCGTGTAGTCGGGATTTCACGGTCCCAACCGGGACACCCAGGGCGGTCGCGATCGCGGCCAACGGCAGATCATCGACGAAGCGCAGTATGAGAACCTCCCGCTGCCCTGGAGGCAGGCGGTTCACAACGTCGGCGAGCTGCCGTCGCCGCTCCGCGGCCTCGGGATCGGAGCGCGCTGCGAGGCGGCGGGTTGACCCTTCGCCCATCGAGACCCGCCGGGACCGGCTTTGGGCAGAGATGGCGAGATTCCGGACAACGGGGTACAGAAACGTCTTCATGTTCGAGTGAAGCTCAAAGCCCGGGAACTTTTTGAGCACGTAGAGAAAGGTGTCTTGAAGGACATCGAGGGCCAGTTCGCGATCGCGCGTGAAGCGGAAGGCAAGGTTGACCACCCAGTCGCGGTACCGCCGGTAGAGCGCTTCAAACGCCGCCACTTCGCCGGCATTGGCGGCTTCAACGAGGCCGGGGTCGGAGCGGGAATCTTCTGGCGGGTGGGCCGGCGTCACGGGCTATTAGTATCGTCTCGAGCTGGACGAGCGGGGGCTCGGATGGCAGCCGTGGCCAGCTTTCCGGTATCTTTTCGTGCGCGAGTTTCCCCATGGCCGATCCACCCGACCCACCACCCCAGATCACGCATCGCGCGGGGGCCGTCGAGGCGCGACCCGTCCTGGTCTTTGACGGCGAGTGCGGCTTCTGCCGACGGTGGGTGGCGCGGTGGCGGTCGAGCACCGGTGACGATGTCGAGTACGCGGCCTACCAGGACGTCTCCGGTCGCTTCGGGCAGCTCTCGCTCGAGGACGTCCAGCGCTCGGTTCAGCTCATCGAGCCCGACGACCGCGTCTCCCGCGGCGCCGAGGCGATCTTTCGCACCCTGACCCACGGACCCGGCCGGCGACGCCGCGCCCGAGCGGTGCGGTGGGCGTACGAGCGGCTGCCGGGAGTGGCGCCGGTGGCGGAGTGGGCCTACCGCTTCGTGGCCCGGCGCCGCGTGGGCTTCTCCCGCCTGAGCGATCTGCTCGTGGGTCGCGAGATCGGACCGGCGTCGTTTCTCCTCTCCCGCGCGGTCTTTCTGCGCCTGAT
>JAPUHK010000168.1 GCA_027297745.1 Planctomycetota bacterium
CGGCCGGGCGCGTGCAGGTACACGACCTGCCCCATGCCCTCGTTCGTGAGGCTCATGTTGAGGCCGAAACCCTGGATGCCGCGCAGGCCCAGCGCCCTGGTGATGGTCAGCATCTGCTCTTCGTCCTCACCGGCCGCCGCAGAGGCGACCTTCCAGAGCTCGTCGGCGTTGACGTAGGCGATCAGGTCGCCCCGGCGGCCGACCTTGTCGCGGATCGTGCGGTACAGCGCGCTGGAAGCCAGCGGTGTGGCCTCCTCGTCGCCACGCCGGTTCAAGAGGTCCTTGAGGACGTCCGGGCCGTCCGCAATGGCGAAGACGTTTCCGTCCGCGAAGTACGACACCGGCCCGTGGCGCACGTCGTCCTTGCTCTCCTCACTGGTCTCGGTCCCGCGCCAGGTGACGATCGTGACGCCGCGGAACTCCTCTTCCTCGCGGCGGATCTCCTCTTGCGTGCCGACCAGCTTGTCGAGCCACTCCACGATCTTCGCGCTGTTCTCACCGACCTCGGCCAGCAGCACGAAGTCCATGTGCACCCGGTCGCCCTCGAGCGGCTCGAGGTGGGTGATGGCCGCAACGACCTGACCGTCGAGCATTCCCAGCAGGTCCTCGGGCGTCAGTCCCTGGAGTTGCCCCTTCAGGACTTCCATGAGCTCGCCCCACCTGGCCAGCGGCTTCTCGAGGAAGGCCTGCACCTCCTCTTCGGCCACGAGCTTCGCGAGCGGCCCGTCGTTGTACGTCTGCTTGAGCTTCGAGATGTCCTCGAGAGTGACGTAAATGACGGTCTTCTCGGGCAGCCAGGTCTCGAAGCTGCCAGCCACGGCCGCCGGAGCGGCCAGGACCAGGCTCAGCAGGAGCCCGGCAACAAAGGTTCTCGCGCGCATCAACTCTGTCCTTTCAAGGCGGACTCTAGACGGATGTCCGGAGCGGAGCGATTCTACCCGCGGTCATCGGGGCCGGGAGTTTTGCCGGCCTTGGGCTTAGGCTTGCCCTTCTTGGGAGGCGGCAAGTAGCGGTACCCCGTGTTGGGGTTGTCCTTGTCGAACGCGAAGGCGTCCTTGTCCCGCAGGAACCACTTGAGCTGGTTCACCGGGATCGAGAAGTTCATCCCCTCGGTCCCGCGGTAGATCCAGGCGTTCACGCCTATCACCTCGCCCTTGAGGTTGAACAGCGGCCCGCCGGAGTTTCCGGGATTGAGCGCCGCCGTCGTCTGGATGAACGTGAGCCCGGCCCAGTAGCGGTTCCGTGTGGAGACGATGCCTTGCGTGACCGAGCGCTCGAAGCCCTGCGGGTTGCCGATCGCGAACACGGTCTCCCCGCGCTTCAAGATGTCCGAGTCGCCGAGGTAGACCAGGGGGAACTCCTTATCCTCCTCGAGCTTCAAGAGCGCGAGATCAATGTACGGGTTCACGGCCACGATCTTGACCTTCTTGATCTTGCGCTTCTCGAAGCCGTGCTTCTTCTTCTCGAACAGCGTGACCGCGATGTCCTGCTCGCCCTGGATCACGTGGCTGTTGGTGATCACGTGCCCCTCTTTGGAGACTATGAAGCCGGAGCCCAGCCCGGTGGGCGTGGTGATCAGCACGACGGAGGGGCCGGTGATCTCGACGTTCTCACGTACCGACGTCTCCTTGAGGTTCGTGGCGGTGCTGTAGAGGTACTTGCGCGTGGCCTTGGCCTTGCCGGTGCCGCCTTCCGCGACCGCGGCGCGGCGTGCCACGATCTCCTTCTTGGGAATGCCGATGATCGTGTAGCCGAGGTCGACGAAGACTGTGTCCGCCGTCTCCTTGACGACGTCTCCTCGGATCTCGCGCCCCCCTCCCAGGTCGAAGACCTCTCCCGCAAGCGCGGTGAAGGCCAGGCACGTCAGGACGCTGCAGACAACCAGGGAACGCATTCCAACTCCTCCGGGGCCGCGCCCCGTGGATTCGGGACTCGCGGGGTTCACCCCGACCCGGCCGGCTCCCACTATACCGCCCGAATGAGCCCCCGCGCCCTTCGCCGCGCGGACGATCGTCAGGTAGGATCGGCGCGCCCCGAGGGTCCCCGCCACAGGAGGAGAGGAGCATGCAAAGCCGTCGCAAACTGAGTCGCGCCGTACGGGTCGCGGCGCTCGCCGCCGTGCTCGTTGGGGCGACGCTCGCCTTCGCCGACCCGACTACGTATGGCTTCCGCGGCCCGGAGATCTACAAGCTCAAGAGCGGGATCCACGGGCTCACGGACCTGGACGCCGACGGAGACGGCCTGCGCGACCTGCTCGTGATCAACAACGCCAAAGCGCGCCTCGACCTCTTCCTGCGCCGCACGAAGCCGGTTCCGCCGAAAGAGATGTCCGGCGAGCCGGAGATCAACGAGGTCTTCGACGACCGCTTCTTCGAGCGGAAGGAGATCCTGACCGAGAAGAACGTGTTCGCTACAGCGGTCGGCGACCTGGACGGAGACGGCAACACGGACATCGCCTACTACGGCAAGCCGCTGGAGCTGGTAGTGGCGTTCGGCGACGGGAAGGGCGGCTTCGCGCGCACGCGCACGTTCGACATCCGGGACGGAGCGCAGAACAAGCCCGGGGCCCTCACGGTCGGCGACGCTAACGGGGACGGGCGGGACGACCTGCTGCTGCTGCTCAAGACGGAAACGGCGATTCTCTATCAAGGCGCCGACGGGACGTTGCAGGCGCCGGTCAAGATCCCGAACGGGGCCAAGGCGCTGGACGGGATCGGCCTGCACGACGTCGACGGCAACGGGCGCAAGGACCTGGTGCAGGTGGTCTTCCAAAGCGCGCGGCCGCTGCGCGTGCGCTTCCAGCTGGACGACGGCACGTTCGGTCCCGAGCTGGCCTTCAAGCTGCCGCAGATGCGCGTGATCGACCTGCAGAACCTGGACGGCAAGCCGGGAGACGAGATCGTCGCCGTGCAGGCAACCTCCGGCTTGCTGCGCGTCCTGGCGCTGTCGCGCCGGCCGGCAGGCGAGGGTAGCGGGATCCCGCTGGGCCGCGTTCAGATCCACCCCTTCCAGGCGGGTGGCGACGAGAAGTACCGCGCACTGGCCGTGGGCGACGTCAACGGCGACGGACGCAACGACGTCGTGGTCACGGAACCCTCGATGGCCCAGATCGCGGTGCATCTGCAATCCAAGAGCGGCCACCTGGGCGGCCGCAGCCTGTTCCCGTCGCTGAGCAAGGCGAACGCGGTGCAGGTGAAGGACCTGAACGGCGACAAGCGGGCCGAGATCATCGTGCTCTCGAGCACGGAGAAGGGCGTGGGCTACAGCACGCTCGACGACCAGGGCCGCCTGCCGTTCCCGGGGCCCATGCCCGTGGAAGGCAAACCGAAGGTGCTCGCCGTGGGGGACCTCGACGCGGACGGGCGCGCCGACGTGGTCGTGATCTGGGAGGTGGACAAGAAGCCGAACGCCGCCTTCTTCGAACAGGGCGACGACGGCAGCCTGGAGCTTCAGCGCGTGTTGCCGCTCGAGGGACTGAAGGGCACGCCCGACGCGCTCATGTTGCTCGACCTGAACCAGGATGGACGCACGGACCTGTTGACCTTCGACCGTTACGACATCATGCGCACGTGGGTGCAGGACGAGCAGGGCGGCTTTGTGGACGTCTCGCAGTCGCCGGGCTACCGCGGAGGCCTGGTCGACAAGCTGCGCCGGGACGCCGCGTCCGCCGGCGACGTGGACGGGGACGGCAAGCCGGAGCTGCTGGTCGCCTCGGGCAACTTCGCGCGTGCGCTCGTGCTCGACGCGAACAACGGGCTGCAGGTGAAGGAGCAGATGAACGGCCGCTCGCCGAACTCGCAGATCAAGAGCGCGGCCGCACTGGACATCACCGGCGACGGCAAGAACGAGATCGCGCTCTTGGACGCGCAGGACAACGTCGTGTCGGTGCTGCGCCGCGGCGCCTCGGGCGCGTTCGAGGTGGCCGCGAGCTTCCCGCTCGGAGGCTTCACGCTCGTGCGTTTGATCGACGAGGACCTGAACGGCGACGGCCGGCGGGACCTGCTGGTGGTCGGCCTGAAGCGGTTCGGGGTCTTGTACTCGGGCGGCGAGGAGATGGAGTTCGAGGAGCTGCACTCCTTCGAGAGCCCGGTGCGCAATGCGTTCCTGGCGGACTTCGCGATCGGCGACCTGAACGGCAACCGCGGGCGCGACCTGGCGGTCGCGGACACGCGCAACAACCTCGTGCAGATCGTGAGCTATGAGCCCGGCAAGGGCTTTACGCATGAGATCAAGTGGCGCGTGTTCGAGGAGAAGCTGCACCAGGGCCGGCGGGGCGGCGTGCGCGCGCCGCGCGAGATCCTGATCGCCGACTTCGACGGGGACGGGAAGGACGACCTGGCTCTGATCGTCCAGGACCGCGTGATCGTCTACCCGCAGGAGTAGGGCGCCGTTCTTGGCCTTAGCCTGGATCACACGTACACGTGCCCATGCCCCTGCCCGAAGCAGATCCCGGGCAGGGGCACGCGTACGGGTCCAGGCTGAGGCTAAGAAGTTAGTCCTGCAGGCGCACGCCGCCGGGCCACAACACCAGCACGATAGTGTCCCCCTCGGCGATGGGCGTGTGTTTGGAGCCGGGGTCGAGCCACACCAGCGAGCCGGTCCCGAAGCTGCCGGAATCGTCGCCGATCGTGCCGCGCAGCACCAGATAGAGCTCGCCGCCGGGATGCGCGTGGGAGGCG
>JAPUHK010000169.1 GCA_027297745.1 Planctomycetota bacterium
CCGTAGAAGCGCAGCGACAGCCCCGCGCTCACCGGCGTCGCGACGCTGCCGCTGCATGCCGCCAGCAGCAGGACGAGTCCGACGAGTCCCAGGCAGCGGGCCATGCCCCCCTATCGGCAGGGGCGGCGGCACGCTGCAGCGGGCTACTTGATGACCTTGCGGAACGTGATCTCCACCTCGCCGTCGCGCGGCATGACCCCCTCCACGTTGCCCTGGTAGAGGTCTTTCCCGCTGCGGAGAAAACCGGATACGCGCACGGACTCGCCGGCCTCGTCCTCCGCGATCAAGATCCGGAAACGCCCGTCCACGCCGGTGACCGACACGTAGGTCTGTTTTCCGACGTTTACGACCACGCTCCCGCCCGCGGCCGGCTTCCCGTCCAGCAGGGTCGCGATCCCGTGGAGCGCAAACCCGCTGCGGCAACGCATGACGATCTCCTGCCCGTTGGGGACCACGGTCTCTTGCTTCGGCCGCACGAAGTCCGCCGACAGCGGATGGTCCGCCCGGTCCCAGAGGACGCCCACGCTCACCTTTCGCCGCAGCAACCCCTTGAAGTGCGCACGACCGTCCTCACCAGGACGCACGACCATGGGCCCGCCCGCGTTTCCCGTGACCACGACCTTGACATCCTGCAGCGGCTCCCCACCGGGAGTCAACACGCGCACGATGAGTGAGCCGTCCGCCAACACCGCAGTGCAGTGCAGTTCGACGTCCTTCGCTCCGTCCCGCACCCCCAGTAGCTCGCCGCTGTAGGCTACGGACTCCACCGTGAAACCCATACCCAGCGATTTCTTGCGTCCCGTGAGCCGCAGGTCGACCGTCGCGCCCCTCGGGATCTTGGCCTTGAAGCTGCCGTCGGCTTCGCCCCAAACCGTGTTCAGGTGCTTTCCGTCGTGCGTCACTTGCAATACCGGGCTTGCAAGAGGCGTCCCGTCCGGCGTGAGGACGACCCCGCGCACCAGCCCGGAGCGCTCGAGAGTGACCGTCGCCTCGGTAGCGTCGCCAAGATCCTTCAGCGTCGCCGGAAACGCGTAGGCGTCGCCGCCGCTTGCAACCCCGAAGGGGGCCGTAGCGTCGCCGAGCACGCCCCAAACGTTCACCTTGCGTACCGCTCCGGAGACCGTGAATTGCGCCCGCCCTTCGGCGTCCGTGCGCCCGTTGAGTCTGTCGTACGCGTGCTCGATTCCCAAGAGCGCGCCCGGAACCGGGGCGCCGGCGGGATCGACGACGGTCACGATGAAGGTTCGCCCGGCGCTGAAGCTCAGCTCCACGTCCAGCACGTTCTGTCCGGCCGGCAGCTCAACCGTTCGCTTGGCGGGCGCACCTCGCTCACGAGAGGCCGTCAACTCGTACGTCCCCGGGGCGAGATCCGGGAAGCGAAAGCGGCCGAGGTCGTCGCTCCGACGCCGCTCGCGCTCCCCGTAGCCCATGTTTTGCTCCGTCCGAGCGGGCTTCAAGCGGCCGCGGTCGTCGTTCGCGCCGTTGAGCACGACCCTAGCGCGTGGAACCGGCTGCCCCTCGTCATCGCGAACGACTCCCTCGATGCTCAGGCCGGGCGTCAACGTGATGTCGCCGAACTCGAACGTCCCCGGACCTTCAGGCACGGGTCCGAAATCGATCAACTGCCGCCCGAAGCCGGGCGCCATGACCACGAGCGCGTGATACAGATCGCGGCGCAGCCCGCGCACCAGGAAGCGACCGACCTTGTCCGTCTCGGCGGCCCCCATGCTCAAAACCTGCCCCCCGCCGCGACGGATCGAGCCCATCCCCGCCACGTGCGCCTCGGCAATGGGCTGCCCCTCTTCATCGACAACCCTGCCCCGGGCGGAGTCTCCCTTGTGGAGCGCGAAATCCACGACCTCGCGCTCCTCCACGACAGCACTGTCCAGACCATAACCGTCCGCGTACACATGGATGTCGTGCACTCCGCCGCCGGTCCATCCCGGAAGCGTGTAGCGGCCGTTCTCGTCGGTGAAGACTCCACGACTCCGGGTCCAGTTCATGCCCACGCACGCGTTGGCGATCGGCTGCTTGGAGTCCGCGTCCAGGACGACGCCGGTGATCGTGCGGGCCTGAGGAAACTCGGCTTTGAGCGTCAACTCTCCCTCGGGCGGGAGATTGAACTCGACCCAGCCGGAGCTTCCCAGATCGACTCGTTCCGCCTCCACCCAGCCACGTGACGGCCCGGCCGCGACCTGGAACGAGAAACGACCGCCGTCATCGGTCACGCCCGACAGCTCGAGATTGTGCGAGCCGCTGCTGCCCGCATGGAAGAGCCGCACGTTCGCCTCCTTTGCCGGGCTGCCGTCGCTCTCGACGACTTGAACGTGGACTTGGACGCCCGCGTCCATGACGATCCTGATGCGCTCTCCGGCTTGCACGAGCGGCACCTGGCGCGAGGCCATGTCCGGCGCGCTGACCCGGAGATAGCGCAGGTCGCCGCGGCGCAGCCGGAGCGCGAAAGTCCCGTCGCGCGCGCTGAGCGTGGCCGGCCCCTCAACGGCGATACGGTACTTGTCCATGCTGAGGACGCTCGTACGCCGCCACGGATAGTTCAGCACTTGCAACTCCGCCCCGGCCAGCGGGGCGCCGTCCCGGTGCACGACGATGCCATGCAGGTCCCGGTGCCGGTCCACGGTCTCGAAGTTCACGGGGGCCGGGAGCGCCACACTCCCCGTTTTCGTCCTCGCGGCCGGGACGGCGTCCTCCGCAGACGCCTCAGGGGCCGCGGCGGTGCGCGTGGACGGGTCGCTGGACGGGTCGGGGCTGCGCGGCGCGTGCTCCGTCTGCCCGCTGCGGAACAAGTCGCTCGATAGAAGGGCGACGCTGAGCAAAGCGAGCAGGGCGACGACGACGGCCAGCTTGGTCTTCATGATTACTCCCAGGGTCAGCAAGGAATGCGTGCCCGCACGCGCTGTGTCCGCCGCGAGCCAGGGCAAGAACAGGACCGCGTAGGTCATCCACTGCATCAGCCGCCCGCGCAACAGGGAGCGTGCACGGCGCAGGCGCGTGCGCGCAGTCTCGAGCGGGATGCGCAGCAGGCGCGCCGTCTCTTCCACCGAGAGGTCCTCGAGATAGCGCAGCACGAGCACGTCGCGGTACTTGGCGGGCAGGCGCGCCACTTCCGCGCGCACGATCTCCCCTCGCTCCGTCTCCTGCATCGCACGCGAGGGTCCGTTGCCGCCGGCCGGAATCGCCAGGCGGCCGGCGAGCTGGGCTTCGCGCTGGCCCAAGGCCTTGCGACGGTAGGCGATGCGAACGACCGCGGTCAGCAACCAGGCCAGGACAGGCGCATCCAGCGGCCGGTCGCCCCGGCGCAGCAGCGAGTGATAGGCGGCTTGAACGCTGTCTTCTGCGTCCTGCGGCGCGCCGATACGCCGGGCGGCCTTGAGCAAGCGCGGGCGCGTGCGCTCGATGAGCTCCTCCATCGCGGCGGCGTTGCCGTCACGGATGTAGAGCTCCAGCAGCTCGCGGAGGCGTTCTTGTCCGCTCTGCGGCATACCCCATTAGTGCGAAACGCGGGGCCGCCGGGTTCATTTTTTCGGGGAGGCGGATCGAGGACAGCCCGTCCCGTAGACTTCGGCGCGTGATGTTCGACGTTTTCGGCCTCGGGGCGTGTGCGCTGGACCGGCTGGCGCCCGTGGACGACTATCCGCCGGTGGACCAGAAGCTGCTGGTGGACGAGGTGGTCGACCAGTGCGGCGGCGTGATCGCGACGGCGCTCGTCGCGCTGACGCGTTGGGGCCGGAGTTGTGCGCTGAGCGCGGTGCTCGGCGACGATCCGGAGGGCGAGATCCTGCGCGCGGACCTGGAGCGGGAGGGCGTGGATACGTCCGGGCTGCTGGTGCGCCCCGGTCATCGCTCGCAGGCCGCCTTCATCACCGCCGAGCGGGAGACGGGCCGCCGCAACATCTTCTGGTGGCGCCCCACCGGGCCCGCGCCGAGGCCGGACGAATTGCCGCCGCTGGAGGCGCGCGTTTTCCTCGGCGACGGACTCTACGCCGAGGCTTCGGTCGCGGCGGCGCAGCGCGCCGGGCGCGTCGTGGTCGACGCAGGCAGCGTGCGCGAAGGAACCCTTGCGCTCTTGCCCCATGCGGACGTCGTCCTGGCCTCCGAGAAGTTTGCGCGCGACTACGCGGGCGCCGACGATCCCGAGGGCGCTTGCCGCAAGCTGCGCGAGCAGGGCGTGAAGGTTGCGGGCGTCACGCTCGGCGAGCGCGGCTACGTCGCGGCCTGGGGTGACGAAATCGTGCGGCGCCCGGCATACGAGGTCGACGCCGTGGACACGACCGGCTGCGGCGACATCTTCCACGCCGGCTACGTGCACGGGATGCTCTCGGGTTGGCCGCCCGAGCGTTGCCTGGACTTCGGCGCGTGGGCGGCGGGGCAGGCGGCGACGGCGCTGGGCGGACGCGCGGGCATTCCCGCCCCCGCGTCCTTCCCGCCGGGTTTCGTTTGATTCGCGGCGCGCTTTCGCGCAGGATTCCCCGCTTATGCCGAGACGATCGATGCGACTCCTCCTGTCCGCCATGTGCGCCCTTCTGCTCACGGCCGTCGCGGCGGAGGCGGAGGAAGACGCGTCCCAAGACAAGCGGCAGTACACGCTGTTCAACCCGGTCCCGGACTCGCTCATGCGCCCGATGGCGACCGACCGGCCGGACGCCACGGAGAGCCCCTACACCCTCGACGCCGGCCACGTGCAGATCGAGCTCGACTTCTTCGTCTACACGCGCGACCGCGAGACCGTGAACGGGCAGGACACGCGTTTGCGCGTCTTCAACCTGATGCCCTTCAACGTGCGCATCGGCCTGAACCACAACACCGAGCTCGACATCATTTTCGAGCCGCTCGTCTTCCAACGCACGGAGTTCTTCGTGATCCCCCCGTTCAGCGTCGAGCGCGAGGGCTTCGGGGACACGACGCTGCGCATCAAGCGCAACCTGTGGGGCAACGACGGAGGCGATACCGCCTTCGCGATCCTCGGCTTCATCACGCTGCCCACGAACCAGGACGATATCGGCATCGACAGCGCGGAGGGCGGCGTCATCCTGCCCTTCTCCAAGGACCTCGAGGGGGCCTGGAGCTTCGGGGCGCAGCTCGAGTTCGACATCGTGCGCAACCTGGCGGACACGGGCTTTGAAGCGGGCTTCAGCCAGACGGCGGTGATCGGCTACGAGGTCTCGGAGCAGGTCGGCGCCTTCCTGGAGATCTTCAGCTTCTTCACGAGCGAGTCGGCCTTCGACTGGATCGGCACGGTGAACCTCGGGTTCACGTGGGCGATCACGGCCGACGTGCAGCTCGACCTGGGGATCCGCATGGGGATCAGCAGCGCCGCGCCGGACTCGGAGCTGTTCGCGGGCGGAAGCTTCCGATTCTGAGGTCAGCCTGCGGCCTCCCTCGGGAAGCTGTCAGCTCGCTCAAAAGTGGATCGCGCCGCCGAAGTAGAGGCCTTCGAGCGTGGCGTCGAGCGCGAGGTTGGAGTCCTCGATGTTGATGTCGATCGAACGCCAGCCGACCTGCACGCTCAGGATCCTGAACAGGATGATGCCCGCCGAGACGTTGATCTCGTAGTAGTCGAGCGCGACGCCCTCGATGCTGAAGGAGATGCCGCTGACCTCGGCCGACAAGATGAACATGCCGAGCTTGGCCTGCGCCAGCACGCCGATCACGGGCACGGGCGCTTGAATCGACTCGTTCGCGGTTCCCACGAGCGTGCTGGTGACGGTGGCTTCCAACTCGTAGTAGGCCACGCCGCCTTGCAGGGCGACCGCCAGCCACGGCAGGTTGAGCACCCGGAACCCAGCCGTGAGGCGGTAGTTCTGCAGGTCCAGCTCCGTCACCACCTGGTCCGAGATGGTGAAGGTCTGCCCGCCGAAGTCGATCGTGCGCTGCAGAACGGTGTCGCCACGGAACTCGAACTCGAAGCCGTTGAAGCGGATCACCATGCCGCCCAGCACCATCTGCAGCTCGGGCATCAGCGTGCCTTCCATGACGTCGACGCCGAGATCGTTCTGGACGTCGATCAGGTTGCCGCTCAAACCGTCCGTCAGCACTCCGCTCAGCTCCGCATCCCAGTAGTACAGCTTGGGAATCAGCAGGCCGAGCAGGCCGCCTTGCGCGGGCGCGACGACGTCGTAGCCTTCCGGCGCCGGTATGAACGCAAGGTCGGCCGGCTGCAGATCGCCGAGGCTGCCCGCCTCCGGCACGACGATCAGGTTCTCGAGCGCGGGCCAACTGATGTCCGCTGCCGGCTGCAGCGCGGCGGGGCCGGACAGGTACGCGTCCAGATCCTCTTCCAGCGTGACGCTGAGCGGGGGGAGCGACACGACCACCGGACGCTCCACCACGGGCGTCGGGGCGGGTGTGAGTGCCGGCGGCGACGCCGCGCGCTCCGTGTGCGTGCTGGTAGCGCAACCCGTCAGGGCCAGCATCCCCAGGAAACTGAACAACCCTCTCCACTTCATGTCCGCCTGCCTTTCCTGCCGATGGAGTGGGCGTGAAAACCCCGCTGCGTCTGCGGGGAGCAGCTTCATCCGATCAAGCTCCACCGTGTCCGCCATCGGTCGATTTGCCGTCCCTGCTTTAGGACCGAGGCGGATCAGCTCAGAACACTGGAGACAGGCGGCCTCCAGCCCGCAGATCCCGAAATGCGGCTGTACGGGCCCCAGCCCGTCGGGGATCGCACGGCCCAGCTCAACATGCGGGCGACCGCATCCACATGGGCTTCGTCTACGCAGGGCTGCTGCTCAAGGCGACCTTCTACCTGCTCATGTTCCTGTGGGCCCGGAACACCGAGAGCGGGGCCGCCGCGCTTCAGGGCGTGGTCTACGCCGAACTCGCGACGTGGGTCGTGTTCGTGCTGCTGGAGGCTCCGTTGGAGCTGCAGCGCATCCTGACCGGCACCGAAGCCACGCTGCGCAATACCGGCGTCATGGACGGAACCATCGCGTCGCAGTGACGGCGTGGACCTGAGCTACGCCCTTCCTCCCGAGCGCGCGCACGCAGGCGCCCAGCGTGACGCCCGCGATCAGAGCGCCGTCCACCAACAACACGCTTCGGCCGCGCACGCGTTCAGTGGCGCGGAAGGCGCCGCGCAGGGCACGGCGGCGCCCTGCCGGACTGCGCAGCACGCCAGCAGGTTCGTAGCGTACGCGCCGCAGCGCACGCCGAAGCACGGGGAGCTTCAGGTGGCGCGCCGCCACCCGGGCGATCTCGACAGCCGGGTGCAGGCCCAGCCGGCGGCGCTCGCGGGGGTGCACCGGAACGGGGACCAGCACCGTCCCCTCCGGTAGAGGCAGGTCGCGCGCGGCGGCAGCGACCAGCGCCCCAAGTGGACGGGCGGTTTCGAGCCGTCCGCGGCGCAGCGCGTGCAGCAGGTCACGCGCGACGCCGCCGTGAAACGCTGCCGAGCGCACGGGGCCCAGACGCGGCGGCCAGTCCGGGCACAGGGCGCAGACTGGGGTGGGCAGCGGACGCGGCGCGCCGCAGCGCAGGCAGCGTGGCGCGGTCACGACTTCCAACTGCCGGGTGCACGCGGCGCACAACCACGGCAGCGCGGCGGGCGGACCCCGGCACAGGCAGCACAACGGTGGCGCCAGGACGTCCAGGATGGCCCCGAGAAAGCTCACCCGCTCCTACGTCGCGGGCGGTGTGAGGAGTGAGCTGCCAGCCGTCAGCTCGGTTCAGGTAGTCCGGGCGCCAACCAGCCTGCGGCCCTTCGGGCGTCCTGTTGCAAGCTGATAGCTGAGAGCTAGCGGAGGAACAGCGAGTTCAGGCTGGCGAAGTTGCGCAGGGCCTCGATGTTGAGCAACTCACCAACGGCACCTGCGGCGAAGAACAGGGCCCACAGGCAGAGCACGAACAGGGCGAGGTTGTCGAGCCGCGTCCGGCGCTGGGTCACGCTCAGAATTCTACGCGGCTTTTGATCAAGACCTCGATGATCTCGCTCTCGGGCAGCGCGGCCCGCTCCACCAGCTTGGCGATCAGGCGGCAAAGCAACTCCAGGTGCCGCCGCATCTCCTCCTCGGTGGCGTTCTCGCGCAGCGGGAGCAGGATCTCGGAGAGGTCCAGGTGAGGTTTCTCGGCGCTCAGCGCCATGGCCTCGACCGGTGCCCCGATGTCCTGCACCGTATCCTCGAGCTCCAGGGAGCGTGACTCGTCCTCCGGCTCCTCACTGGGCGCGGGCGTCTGTGCGGGCTCCATGGGCGGCAAAGCCTCGGGATCCAGCTCGGTGGCCGCGCCCGCCGCGGCCTGATCGTCCAGCTTGAAGACCACCGGTTTCTCCTGCGACGCTGCCGACTCGGGCTCTGTGGGCAGGTCCTCCAGCGTGGGCTCCTCGAGTCCCGCCGGCAACGCGCTGCTGTCGGGCTCGGGCAGGTCGGCTCCCGGCTGTTCGTCCGAGAAGTCCTCCTGCACCTGCTTGAAGAACTCGACGAACGTGTCCTGCCTGTCGACCTTGGGCACAGCGGCGGCGTCGTCGAAGACCTCGTCGAGCGCTTCCTTCAACTCCTCGACGACATCCTCGTCGATCTCGGGGACGGGCGTGCGCTCGAAGACCTCCGCGGCCCCGGCTTTGCCCGCGTCGAAGAACTCCTCCATCTCGTCCTTGAGACGGGCGGCGACCTCCGGGTCCTCATGCGCCAGGGCAACCGCTTCTTCGTCCTCGACCTCGGGGACCTCCCCTTGCTTGCGGAACTTCTCCTCGAGGATCTCGACCTTCCTCTTGAGAAGATATTCATCGAAGGGATCGACGGCCTTAGACATAGCGGCGTATCCTGCTGGGGCAGGTTTTGTCAGGGTCTTATCGACATTTCCCAGGCCCCTCTGTACTCCCGGGCAGGCGGCCCTAAGTGCTTCTTCCACAATGACTCACGTCATCAAGCCGCTGATCGCGCTGGCGGCCCTGGGCTTGGCGGTCTACGTCTACAAGGCCCATCTGGAGACGGACCCGCGCCCTGCGGCTGCCCCACGGGCCGCGGAACCGGCCCAAGAGCAGCTGAACAGGCTCCCGGCGGACCTGCGGGGGCGTCTCGAGCGAGCCGACGACCTGCGCGCCGGCGAGCTCTTGCGCCAGGCCTGGCCGCGCTACCAGGGCACCGAAGTGCAACCGCTCCTGCGCCAATACCGTAAGGCGCGCGGAGAGCAGACGCTGCGCAACCTGCGCGCCACGGTCGAGCCGCTCAAGGACGATTTCGACTACGTGGCTGCGGCCGGGATCGCCGAGCGTTACCTGGAGGCGTGGCGGCTCTCCCCTGCGGCGCTGCGCATCGGCGACCTGCTCGATGAGCTGCGCGAGGAGCAGTCCGCGCTCGTGCTGCGCATGGAGCAGGAAGCCGGCGCGCTGGCGGACGACGAACGCTACGACGACGCGCGGTTGGCCCTGCAGACCGAGCAACGGCTCGAGAAGCCGTACGCGCACCGCCTGACAGAGATGGCGGCCGGTATGGACCGCCGCATCCGCGTGGCCACGGCCCCGCACCAACCGGGACGCATCCGCACGAGCGTGCAGCGCAAGCAGCCGGAGCCGAAGACCAAGAAAGATCCGGCACCGATTCCTCAGAAGCCGCCCGAGCAGAAGCAGCCGAAACCCGACCCGCTGGTCGTGCAGCGCCTCCAAGAGGCGCGCGAGATGGTCGCCCTGGCGCGCGACCTGTTCACCGCCAAGCGCGCCGATCCGGCGCTGAAGCAGATCCGGGAGGTGCTCGAGGACTACGGCGACGTCGACTTCGTGCGCAACCGGCGCGAGGGACTCGAGTCCATGCGTAGTCTGATCCACTACCAGCGGCAGGGCGCGCGTGCGCTGTTTCACGCCACCAAGGTGGCCAAGCGGGGACGCCGCCTGCGGCTGGTCTACACGTTCAAGCGCGGGGAGCTGCAGGACTGGGAAGTGCTGTACACGATCGCGCACAAGGACGTCGGGGACTTCGAGCGCGGCCAGAACGGGGCGCGCGGGTACGGCGTGAGCCACTTCGTGCACCGTGCGTTCTTCGAGAACAACGTGAAGCTGAGCTGCATCACGGAGCCCGTGCGGCTGCGGACGCACGGCCTGGCGTTTTGCGAGCACGACAACGAGACGCGGCAAGTGATGCTTTTGGCCAGCAACCACTGGTTCTACGAGGGCGAGAACTATGTGTTGGAGCGCCCGGGGCACAGTCTGATCTTCATCGGCAAGGGCACGAACGCCGACGTCCCGATCGACTCCCCGGACACGGGCTTCATCTTCCTGACGTCAAAGCAGAACCCCGTGCCCAAGCCGCGCGGAACGCTGGCGCTCTCGCTGGCCATGGACAAGCTGCGCATCGAGGCGACGGTCAAGATCGGCGGCCAGTCCGAATCGCTGCGGGACGACGCACGCGGGGACGACGGCCGCGGCATCGAGAAGCTGCGCCCGGCGCTGTTCGTGGTCGAGAACAACGTCACCTTCCGCAAGGTCGTGATCGAGGGCGTCTTGCACCCCGAGTGGGAGAAGCTGCGCGTCTCCGAGCTTTGGGACCTGGTCTCCACGCT
>JAPUHK010000017.1 GCA_027297745.1 Planctomycetota bacterium
GCCGCAGGTCAGCGTTCCAACTCGAGAGCGGGACAGAAGTTGCACGCAGGGGCTGAGGTAACTGTTACTTGGCTGACTTGGCCGCGCGCTCGCGGCGGCGTTTGAGACGCTCCGCGTCTGGAACGGCGACTACCTCGTTCCGGCCGCCTCCCGCAACGGCCGTCGTGGCGCGTCTCAGAAAGAGAACCGCGTAGGCGGTATCGACGGCCTCGCCGTACCCGCGACCGACCGCAACGCCGCGCGCTCGCGGATCGCCCCAGGCGCCGGAGTCCCTTTGAACGCGCAGCAACCGTAACGCCCCCTCCCTGTACCAGTCGAAGTCGTCGAAGGCGCGCGTGCCGGTCAGCCTGCAAGCGCGCTCCAGCGTGTAGAGCGCGTAGAGCTCTTCCTTTTCGAGGCCGTGCTCGAGCAGCAGCTGCCCGAGCCGCACGAGCCCACGCGCGATGCGCTGCTCCGTGTGCACCAGGTTGCCGGCACCCGGCCCGTGCATGCCCTCCAGACACAGCGCAAGGCTGGCAACGCCGGCGGCGGTCATGGAGATCTCTCGATACGAGGTGCCTTTCGGCCCGTAGCCCCAACCTCCGCGCCGGTTGGCCGTGGTGCGCCAGTGCCGCGCCGCCCGCTCCCAGGTCGCTTGCTCGACCGCGACGCCGGCCCGCCGAGCGGCGCGCAAGCCGAGCACCCCGTACTGCGAGTTCGAGTTGTCGCCCTCGCCGGACGTCTGCACGCGCTGCCCCGTGGCCCCGGGCCCCGCGGCGCCGCAATGGTAGGTCCAGCGCCCGTTCTGGAGCTGGCCGCCCTGCAGCTTCGCGACCAGCACGTCGACCAGCGGCCGGTATTCCTGCGCGTCGACGGAAACCAGGGCCATGGTCAGCAGGGACACCGCGTAGGTATAGTCCTCCAGCCCTCGCGGCAAGCCGGGCGGCCGGGGAGGCTGAACCGTCAAGAGGGTTTCCTTCAGCGCCTTGCGAATGGCGGGATCGCCTGCCGGAACCCCGGCCGCGCGCAGCGTGTAGACGGCCAGGGCGGTGGCGCCGACCGTGCAGGGGATGTAGTCGCTCGACGGCCAAAGGCAGGCGCCGTCCTCCAGCAGGTCTTGGCGCAGGAACTGCACACCGAAGTGCACAGCGAGGGCGATGCGACCCGGCGCCGTCGGCCCGGGAGGCTTCCAATCACCCCGGTGCGCCACCAGCCACGAGCGCCACTGGTCCGCGTCGCGCCCGAGCGCCATGCCCGAACCGGCCTGAAGCAGGTTGAGCGCCCCCGCACCGAAGTCGGGATCGTCCAGAACGCCCATCAGCCCTTCGAGCAAAGCCCAGTCCGGCGTCGCCGCAAACGCGGCGGCGAAGCGGCGGCACCCGGCCAGCGTGCGTCCTTCGCGCGAGTGGATCTTGGGCACGCTCCCGAGATTGTGCAGATCCACCTTCTTCTTGCGTTCCAGCAGGATCTCGTAGGCGCGCTCCGCCAGCAGATCGTCCTGCAGGCACTCCTGAAGCACTTTCTGCTCGAGACCGCGGGCGGCCAGCGCCTCCATCAACTGCTTGCGCTCCGCGAGCTTCGTCTGCAAACCGGCGTGTAGCACCCTCTCGTTGTCCGGATACCAGCGCGCGAGGCCGATCAAGACCGCCATGCGCAGCTGCACATGCTTGACGGGCCGCACGAGGGCCTCGAGCCGCTTCTTGCGGTCCTGCTCCTGCCCGTCGGCAAGCGCCTCGACACAGCGGATCGAGGCATAGACGTTGCGTTTCTCGAGCGCGCGCGCCAGCGCGGACAGCTGCTTCCAGCCCGGCTCGCCCCGCCGCTCGAGCTCTTCGATGGCCTTGTGCGCGTCGTCGCTCAAGGGGGCGTCGCGCACGGTGCGCCCCAGCTGCGCCTCGGTGACCCCGTCATCCGCGCGAGCGGCACTCGCGATGAACAGCCCGGCCAGGAGGAGAATCCGCTGGGCTCGCACTTTCCCCCGGATTCTAACGGCGGCGCATTGACGCCGTACACTTCGTCCAATGCGAGGCATGCGTTCAGCATCGACGCTGCTCGGCGCCCTCGTCTTCGTGGCCGCGACAGCGCAAGCCGACCGCTACCCTCGCTGGTCCGTCGACACGATGTGCGGCCGTGCCGAGTTGATCCTAGAGGGCCGGCGGACGACGGTCGACGATGTCCGCATCAAGCACATCCACAAGGCGTCGCCCCGGCTCAAGAAGGGCGCCCGCGCTATCGAGATCGCAGAGCTCTCGCGGCATGACCGAGCCCTCTGGCACCTCACATTGCGACCCGAAGAGGCGCCGGTTCTGCCGGCGCGGGATGTGATCTTGTTCCTCGAGTATGACGAACAAAGAAAAGAGTGGCGGTCTCTGAGCACGATCGTGGGTGGACCGCGCGGTACCGGTGGGAGCAGCGGCGTCGTCTGGACGGTGGGGAGTGACTGCTACGCGTATGACCAGCCGACGAATCCGGGGCCGTACGTCCTGCAGCCACCCGGCAAGGCGCACGGAATACCCGCAACGCTCGAGGGTCTCCGCACGGAGATCCGCACGGGTGTGCGGAACGCCGGGCTCTGGCGGGCCGCTCTGGCAACCGAAGACCCCGCACAGCGCGCGCGCGCGCTCGCGCGGTTCCTGCTGAACCGCACCAGCCCGGTCACGAAACCGAGTACCTACCGGCACCATGTTCGGGAGCCTATGGGGAAGCTCGGCAGGCACGCCGTTCCCGAGCTCGTGCGCCTGCTCGCAACGGCTCGGCCGGAAGACGACCTCAGCGCGGCCGTGCTGGTGCTCTACGACATCGGCCCCGATGCCGGCGCGGCCGTTCCCGAGCTGTGCAAGATCCTCGGCTCGCAGCGACGTGCCGAGTCCTATGCGATCTCCGCCCTGAGGGCTATCGGAGATCGAAGCGCCGTCCCCAAACTCAGGGAAGTGCTCCGCGGCGATAACTTCTCGCGCGCAGTCGACGCTGCCCAGGCGCTCGCGGCACTGGAGGACAGGCAATCTCTCAACACGATGCTCGCGCTCTTGCCGAAGCAACTGGATCCAGAATCCACGAGCCCCGTCCTGCGGCTACTCGAGGCCGTCCAGGCTCTCGACGCGGCGCGCTCTCGGCAGCTTGCGCGCGACTTCGCCAAGACTCGGGGTCTCCAGGACTACCAGCGGCGCCATCTGCTCGAGATCGCGAATTCCAAGGGCGACTGAGCCCGCTTGAGATCAGCGCCCCCAGGGCTACAATCCGCTCCCTTCACGACGGGCGTTTAGCTCAGTTGGTTAGAGTGCCTGGATCACACCCAGGAGGTCGGGGGTTCGAGTCCCTCAACGCCCACCAATACGTAAGTCAAGCCGAGCGCCGGGGATGGCGCTACATGGCGCTCGGCCGGTGTCTCCCTCACGGCTGTGCGCGTGCTTCGGGTGTCACCTCGTGAGCCCTAGAAGGTCTCGATGCAGGATTGAGATCAACTGCGGCGCGCGGTGATGTAGGTACTTCAGGCCTGAAACGTAGCGGCCCCCTCGATCAGACGCGTCATCGCCTGCTTCTTGATCGCGAGCCGGTCCAGTATGGCCTCTTCGGCCGGCGCCGTGCCTTCGA
>JAPUHK010000170.1 GCA_027297745.1 Planctomycetota bacterium
GAACCACCGCCGCGGCACCCTCTCCCACGATCCGGCCATCGGCACGGGAGTCGAAGGGAAGCGCGCGCCCGGTGGGGGAGAGAGTACGCAACGCGCCGGTGCCGAAGAGCGAGCGCAGCTCCGCGCCCAGGTCCACCGCGCCCACCAGCGCGGTGTCGATCTCGCGCTGGCGCCATGCTTGCATGCGGCCCCATTCGTCGCCGAAGAGCTCCAGAAGCTGCTGCGGAGCGCCCTGGGCGAGGGCGAGGCCCACGATCAGAAACAGCCCTAGCAGGGTGCGCATGGTTCCGGTCTAGCCGAGTTCCTCGAGGATCTGGCCCTCCAGTTCGTTCAAAGAGAGCGAGCCGTACGTTTCGGCGTCCGCTTCCCAGACGTAGTCGATGTATTCCTCGGTCGAGAAGGGATCACTCGAGACAACCGGCGGTTCGTCGCTCGGGAGGAACACCGCGAGCGCGAGCGCCGCGGCCGCCGCGAGCGGCAGGCCCAAGCGCAGCAGGATCCCCCGCCGCGGCCTCGCGGCCGCCGCCACGCGCTCGGTGAAGTCGTCGGACACCTCGTGGCCGGGCAGCGCATCGAGCGCGGCATCGACCTGGCGCAACGCGGCCAACTCCTCCGCAAGGGTGGAGTCGGCCGCCAGACGCGCTTCCAGCCGCGCAGCCTCTTCGGGGTTGAGCTCGCCGTCGAGATAGGCGTAAAGCAGCTCCTTGTTCATGCCGTTCCCCTTTGACCGGTGATGGGCCCCGCGCCCGAGCTCAGGTAGGGCTCGATCCGGCGCCGGACGTTTTCGCGGGCGCGCACGAGCAGGCTCTTGATCGCGGGAATCGTCATCTCCATCGTTTCCGACAGGTCTTCGTAACTGAGTCCGTGAAACTTGTTCAGCAGCAGCGCCATCTTCTGGCGGTCGGGCAGGTCGTCGACCGCTGCGCGTACCTGTTCTTTCAGCTCCTCGCGTTCGACGCCCTCCGGCGGTGACTCGGCTCCGTGATCGGCGAGCGAGGGCACGAAGTCTGAGTCGTCCGCGCCGGTGAGCGGCGCGGCGCCGTGGGTCGGCCGGCTCTTGCGGTTGCGCACCTCGTTGAGGCTCGCGTTGACTGCGACGCGGTACAGCCAAGTCGTGAACTTCGCCCGGGGCTCGTACCGCTGCCGCGCGCGGTAGACCTTCAGGAACACCTCCTGGGCCAGGTCCTCCGCGTCCGCGCGGTTTCCGAGGTAACGGTAGGTCAGGTTCACGATCGAGTTCCGATGCCGGTTCACCAGGACCGAAAAGGCGCCTTCGTCGCCCGCCTTGATGGCGAGCATGAGATCTACGTCGGACCTTTCGGTCATGGGTGGGTCCACTCGATGAAACCCGGGGGCTGGCCGGTGGTTTCGGCCTGTCCTACCCATGGTACGAACCCTGCACCACTCCCTACGCGTCGCAGTGCTGCAAATCTGCCTGTTGGGTACCTAGCGCCACACAGCAAAGTGCATCGCACAACTTATTGTGAGACAACAACTTACGGTGGTGTTCTTTGACCCGGCCGTGGCGGCGGGTAGGTTTGGGACGGTAGCGGAGATCATCATGCTCTCCCAAACCCTGTCATGAACCCAAAGACCGGGAACGGGTCACCTCTCTTACTCGCTTAGACATCAAGACCCTCCGATCCGTTCTCAACCCCCGCTTCGGCGGGGTAGATGCGAGCCTGAGAGGCCGTCCCGAAAGGGCGGCCTCTCTACTTTTTCCGCTTCTACCGAACGCGCCGGATGCGGCTCGGAGGCCAGGCAACCGCCCACACGCGCCCCAGCAGCGCGTCCACCTTCACGGGTCCCGAACGGCGCGAGTCGGCACTGTTGGCGCTGTTGTCGCCCAGGACGAAGATCTCGTCTTCCGCCAGGGTCCACGTAAAGTTCTCGACCGGCCCGTAGCGCAGGTCGCGCGCCAAGAGCAGGTCCTTCACGTCGACCTCGCCGTCGGTCACCACTTCCACGACGGCCTGCCCGGCGAGCGTCCTGATCTGCGTACGCGCCACCTCCTTGCCGTCGATCTCGACGCGGAAAACGCCGTCCGCATTCGTGATCCACAATTCGACCGGATTGCGCATCAGGCCGAACCGCAGACCGCTCGCGATCTCGACGCCGTTGCTGGAGGCAAAGCCCTTCGGGCCGATCAGCACGACATGGTTGTTGATCTTCACCATCACGGACGCCGGCAGCGACTGCGCGTGGATGCGCGCGCTGAACACGACGTCGCGCACTCTGCCCTTGTCGAGGCGCTCGAAGGCCCCGTCTGGCCGCGGGTACCCCGGCCAGATGCTGTCGAGCCCCGGTAGCGGCACCTTCACGCGGTCCAGGAACGAACGCTCCTTGACGAGGCGCTTCCCGTCGAGAAAGAGGTCCCCGTCGCGCACCTCGATGCGCTCGCCCGGCAGCCCCATGACGCGCTTCACGTAGATCTGCCGACCCCTCCGGAAGATCCAGATTTCGCCGCGCGCCGGCGTGCGCGCGAGCAGGTTGGCGAGCACGATTGCGTCGCCGCCCTCCGCCGCGGGAAACAGCGTCGGAGCCATGGATATCGAAGTGGACGGCACCGTGTAAACGCCGACCACGAAGAACCGCAACAGCGCGATGATCAC
>JAPUHK010000171.1 GCA_027297745.1 Planctomycetota bacterium
CTGCACCAGCGCCCCGACCGCTGGCAGCCGGTGGTCGACGCCGCGCTCGCGTGCGGCTGCCGCCGTTTCGACGCGGCGTTGGGTGGCATCGGCGGCTGCCCGTTCGCCGACGACGAGCTGGTCGGCAACCTCCCCAGCGAAGGGCTGATCCCCCACCTGCACGACGCGGGCTACAACCCCAGTGGGCTCGGCGGCGTTGACCTCTCGCCCCTGGTCGAGAGCGCCCGCCGGCTCGCCGCGATCGGGCAGGGATCCTGACGATAAGCTTCTCGGACAGACCCCGGTTCACTGTGCCCTGCCCGCCCGGTAACCTGAGCGCGTGCCCGACCCCGTGCTGCTGGTCCGCGACGAGGTGCCCGTCCGCTGGTTGACGCTGAACCGGCCGGACAAGCGCAACGCGCTGAACGCCGAGCTGATCGCGGCGCTGACCGCAGCGCTGGAGGCGACGCCGGAGGACGACGGCATCCGCTGTCTGGCGCTCACGGGCGCGGGGAAGGTCTTCAGCGCCGGCGCCGACCTGGCCGCACTGCGCGCCATGATGGACGCCAGCGAAGAAGAGAACCTCGCCGACTCGCGCAGCCTGGCGCGGCTGCTCTCCGCGATTCAGGGGCACCCGCTACCGGTGATCGCCGCGCTCAACGGACACGCGATCGCGGGCGGAGCCGGCCTCAGTGCCGCCTGCGACCTCACCATCGCAGTGCGGGAAGCGCAGTTGGGCTTTCCCGAGGTGCGTATCGGCTTCCTCCCCGCCATCGTGCTCAACTTCCTGCTGCGCACGCTCGGCCACAAAGCCGCGCGCGATCTGTGCCTGACCGGGCGCCGCGTCGGTGCGGACCAAGCGCTCGCGATGGGGCTCATCAACGAGGTGTGCGAGCAGGCGCAACTCCAGGGGCGTGTGCGGGCGATCGGCGCCGAGATCGCGCAGTGCAGCCCGGAGGCGGTGGCCGCGACCAAGCTCATGTTCCTGGAGCTCGAAGCCGCAGGGAGCCTGGAAGAGGGGCTGGAGATAGCGGTCCGGCTCAACGCGGACGCGCGCATGACGGACGACTGCCGCGAGGGCGTGACCGCGTTCCTCGAGAAGCGAAAACCGCGCTGGCATCCGAACGAATGACGGAAGTGCGGTGCCGGATGCGATACCGTACCGGGCGCAGATAATCGAATGATCGACTTCGGGCAGGTCAACGAGTACCTCGCGCGCGTGCAACCGCCGAGCGAGGGGGTCACAGCGGAGATGGAGGCCTACGGACGGGAGATCGGGTTTCCCTTCATCGGCCCGCTCGTGGGAAGGCTGCTGGCGATGCTCACGCGCATGATCGGCGCGCGGCGCGTCTTCGAGTGCGGTTCCGGGTACGGCTACTCGGCGCTGTGGTTCGCGGACGCGGTCGGGGACCAGGGCGAGGTCTGGTGCACGGACACCTCGGCCGAGCACGCGGCGAAGGCGGAGGAGTTCCTGGGCCGCGCGGGCCTCTGGGATCGCATCCGCTTTCGTATCGGCGATGCGAACGAGATCCTCGCCGAGACGGAGGGCCCGTTCGACGTGATCCTCGTCGACATCGACAAGCAGGACTACCCCTCCACGCTGGAGCGGACCGTGCCCAAGCTGCGCCCCGGCGGCCTGCTGATCACGGACAACCTGCTATGGGACGGCGACGTGCTGCGCGAAACGCCGAAGCACGAATGGACGCCGGCCATCCGCGAGTACACGCGCCTGCTGGTCGCTCATCCGGCGCTGGAGACGGTCATCCTGCCGCTTAGAGACGGCGTGGGAGTCAGCCGCCGTCGTTGAGGAGGGCTCATGGGCAACGCGGTCACGAGGACGACGAAGAAGGGCTCGGGCGAAGAGCTCAACCTCGAGCACACCGTCCACGAACAGTTCAGCAGGGCCGCGCGGCTCACGCGCTACCCCCAGCACCTGCTGGACCAGATCCGCGTCTCGAACAACATCTACGAGTTCCGCTTCCCGGTACGCGTGGGACGCCGCCTGCAGATCTTCAGGGGCTGGCGCGCGGAGCACAGTCATCATCGCAAGCCGCTGAAGGGCGGCATCCGCTACGCGGACCACGTCGACGCCTCGGAGGTGAAGGCGCTGGCGGCGCTGATGACCTTCAAGTGCGCGCTGGTGAACGTGCCCTTCGGCGGGAGCAAGGGCGCCGTCCGCGTCAATCCCCACACGACGCCCCCGGAGATCCTCGAACGCATCACGCGCCGCTACACCGCGGAGCTTTACTGGAAGAACTTCATCGGGCCCGGCAGCAACGTTCCGGCGCCCGACATGGGCACGGGCGAACGGGAGATGGCCTGGATCGCCGACACCTACGACGTGCTCAACCCGGGCGGGCTCAACAACTTCGCGTGCGTCACGGGCAAGCCCGTCAGCCAGGGCGGCATCGCCGGACGCGCGGAGGCCACCGGTCGCGGCGTCGTCTACGGTACGCGCGAAGCGCTCTCGTTCTCCCGCGACATGAAGAAGCTGAAGCTGAGCACGGGTCTCGAGGGCAAGCGCATCGTAATCCAGGGTTACGGCAACGTCGGCTCCCACGCCGCGCGCATCTTCACGCAGGAGTTCGGCGCCAAGGTGATCGCTATCGGCGAATGGAACGGCGGTGTGCTCGACGAGGGCGGCCTCGACCTCGAAGCGCTGGACGAGCACCGGGCGAGCACCGGCTCGATCCTGCACCTGCCGGGCACGACCCACCTGTCGAACCCGTCGGACGTGCTCGAGATCGAGTGCGACGTGCTCGTGCCGGCCGCGCTGCAAAACCAGATCACGCTCGAAAACGTCGACCGGCTCAAGTGCAAAGTCGTGGCGGAGGCCGCCAACGGCCCCACCACGCCTGGCGCCGAGGCGCGTCTGCTGGAGGCGGGCATCCTGGTGCTGCCCGACATCTACCTCAACGCGGGCGGCGTGACGGTCAGCTACTTCGAGTGGACCAAGAACATCTCCCACATGCGCTTCGGGCGCATGGCCAAGCGCTTCGAGTCCCTGCGCTCGGAGCGCACCCTGGACGCCATCGAGCGTGCGACCGGGAGCGAGTTCGACGCGGCCGACCGCCGCCTGATCGCGCGCGGCCCCGAAGAGATCGACCTCGTCCGGTCCGGCCTGGAGAGCACCATGGTGGAGGCCTACCGCGAGGTGCGGGCGGTGTACTTGCGCAAGCGGCAGATCCGCGACCTGCGCACGGCGGCCTTCTTCGTGGCCATCGAGAAGATCGCGACGGCCTACGAGAAGTTGGGCATCTTCCCGTAGCGTCGGCGCAGCCGACGCTCCCCTACCCCTACCTCTTCCTCCCTGCTGCTCACGGTCTGACGGAAAGAGGTAGGGGGCAACGGTAAGGGTAGAGGTAACGGTAGAGGTAGGGGCCCGGACGCGTATCAGGTAGAACATTTCTTCCATGTCCAGTGTGCGCATCGGCATCCTGACCGTCTCGGACCGGGCCAGCCGCGGCGAATACGAAGACCGCAGCGGCCCGGCGATCCGCGTCTATCTCGAGCAGGCCCTGGAGAACGGCTGGGACGCGCTGGCGCGGGTCGTGCCCGACGAGCGGCACATGATCGAGGAGGCATTGATCGGGCTGGCCGACGACGAGGGTTGCTGTCTCGTGCTGACGACCGGCGGGACCGGTCCGGCGCCGCGCGACGTTACCCCCGAGGCCACGGCGGCGGTCTGCGAACGCGTCTTCGACGGCTTCGGAGAACGCATGCGCGCGGTGTCCGTACATAAAGTACCGACCGCGATTCTCAGCCGGCAGATGGCCGGATCGCGTGGCCGCTGCCTGATCGTGAACCTGCCCGGCAGTCCGAAGGCGATCGCCGAGTGCCTCGACGCCGTGTTCCCCGCCATCCCCTACTGCATCGAGCTGATGGAGGGCCCCCGGCTGCCCGCGAAGGAAGGGCGCGCCTGGTTCCCACCGCATCGGAAGACCTGACCGCGCTGCTCCGGTCACCTCCTCAGCCTTAGCCTTAGCCTCAGCCTCAGCCTTCGGGATAATGCGCTGCAATGGATCTCGAGGGCAAACGGGCTCTGGTCACCGGCGGCGGCAGCCGCGTCGGGCGCGCGCTCTGCGTGGCGCTGGCTGAGCGCGGTGTGCACGTTGCCGTGCACTACGACGCGTCGGAAGCGGCGGCGGTCGAGGTGGCTGCGGCCTGCGGGGGCGCGCCGCGGCTACAAGCCGATCTGACGGTCGCCGGCGCCGCCCAAGGGCTCGTCCACGCGGCTCAGGACGCTCTGGGGGGCCTCGATCTGCTGATCAACAACGCGGCCGTCTACGAGCGTACACCGCTGGAGACGGTCGATGAGCGGACCTGGAACCGCCACCTGGACCTGAACCTGAAAGCTGCCTTCTTCGCGGCCCAGGCGGCCGGACGGATCATGCGCGAGGGGGCTGGCGGGGTGATCCTCAACCTCACGGACGCCCAGGCGCTGGACCCCAGGCCCGGGTACCTGCCCTACTTCGCCTCCAAGGCCGGCCTGGAGGCAGTGACCCGCGGCCTGGCGCTCGAGCTGGCGCCGGAGGTCCGCGTCAACGCGGTGGCGCCCGGGCCCGTGCTGCCCCCTGAGGACGCCTCAGAGGCCTCGATCGATGCTATCCGCCGCGCCACGCCTCTCGATCCGGCCGGAGCCCTCAAATCCCTGGTTTCGGCGGTCTTCTACCTGATCGAGAGCGATTTCGTGACCGGACAGACGCTGACGGTAGATGGCGGGCGCTCCCTGCGCTGAGAAAGTAGGGCTTTTTTCGCACTAGGGCGGGGGAGTCTGCGTACTTGGGGGTAGAGGCGGCCGACTGACAGGCCGCCGTTTCAACCCCATGAACCTCTCCGTCACCACACTCAACCGCCTCGACCAACCGATCGGACGCCGGCGGAGGAAGAAGGAGCCCGGCCGCCTGACGCTGCTGCGCGTGGAATGGCTGGCCTGGCTCGTGGAGGAGTACGGCGCGGACCGGGTGGCCGGGTGGGACGATGTCCCGGCTGACGTCCCCAGCTTCGAAGACTGGCTGCGCGTGCGCCAGTTGGCCGCCCACGTCGCCGCGTAACCGTCCGCCTTCGCTCCCGTTGCGCTGTGCTCAGAGACGCTTGATGATTTCTTTGAGCCGCTCGATCGGGCCCGCAGGCGCCTCTTCGTCGGTCACCAGCATGTTGCCCTCGGGGTCGTGCCACTCGACGTGATAGACGCGCGCCCACGGCTCGGGGTCGCCCACGCCGTTCGAGAGGTCGTACCACGCGAGGCCGTAGCGGTCGCCGCCGCCGAGATCCCAAAAGTGCTTCACGCTGGGGTCCTTCAGACGGCCCCCGAGTTTCTTGCCGAAGATGTCGATGCCGGACGGACGCTCCATGCCGGGCAGCACGCACGGCTGCGCCTCGACGGCCGCCTCGATCAAACGCGGGGCGGCGCCCTGCGTTTGATAGGTCTTGCGCCACTCGATGAGGCCCCCCTCCAGAGGCTTGCCGCTCTCCACACGCCGTACGAGCTGGTACTCGCGCGCGTCGAACACGGGGTCCAGCACGTCGTAGAAGATCACGTGGACCGTGTAGCAGCGTCCGGGCAACTCGGGCCGCGGATAGTGCCGCACGATGATGCGCACGGGAGCGTCGCGGGGGGGCGCTTGCGCCCGCTCGCGCAGCACGCCCCAGAACTTCTGGATGCGCGCCACGACCTTGCCGGCCAGCCCGTCGGCGGGAAGCGCGCCGAAGTCCGGGGTCCCCACGGCATCCATGAAGGGCAGCACGGCGTCTGCGTACTGCTTGACGGACGTCACCACCACCAGCCGCTCGGGGCACGTAGGCGGGATCGTCTCGGAGGTGCGCCCGGACACCAGCACCGGCGTCATGTCGGAGACCGCCAGCACCCGGCCGCGCAGGCGGCTCAGGTAGTACGAGTCCCGCCATAGGTCGCTCGGCTGGTAGGCGTCGAACTCCGGGGGCGAGCGGAGCAGGGCGCTGAGGCCGAGGTAGCCGCCGGCCGCCCCGATCAGCGCGGCAAGCAGCACGGCGGTGCGCGGCATCCCTAGCGCCTCTGGGGCGGCCTGCGCTTCTTCTTCTTTCGCCTCGGGCGCGCGCCGGGTCGTCCGTCGTCCTCACTCTTGCGCATCGGCCCGCGATAGACGATGCGCCCCTTCGTGAGGTCGTACGGCGACACTTCGATGGTCACGATGTCGCCCGGCAGCATCCGGATCCGATAACGTCGCATGCGCCCCGAGACGTGGCACAGGACCTGGTGGCCGCCCTCGATGTCGCAGCGAAACCGGGTGTTGGGAAGCACCTCGGCGACCTTTCCTTCGAGCCGGATGGGTTCTTCTTTGACCATGGACTACCGGCCGAAAGGGTAACACGAGGCCAAGCCGTTGACAGCCATCCTGGACGAGCGCAGGACCTCATCGGGACGGAGGCTCGGAGCAACCACGGAGACCACCGGGGACACGGTGAGGGAAGTCGAAATCAACATCCGTGCACTCCGTGGTCTCCATGGTTTGAGTTCGTCCGCGTACGCCAGGCTCGCCGCCGGCAGTCAGGCGCGGCGGTAGGGCACGTAGTCCGCGACCCACATGGACCGGTCCAGCAAGGCGTCGAGATCTTCCGCCAGCGGCTCCGCGACGCCGTCGGCGACGGCCCGTTCGGCGACCGCCCGGGCCACTGCGCGAGAGGCCTGCCGCATCTGATCGATGCGCGGGTAGACCGAACCGATGTTGAGCAACTCGTCGTCCACGACCCCGGCCAGGGCCTGCGCCGCCGCCAGGAACATGCCGTCGGTGACGCGGCGCGCCTGCGACACGACTGTCCCCAGGCCGACGCCGGGGAAGACGAACACGTTGTTGCCCTGGCCGATGCGGTAGCGGCGTCCGTCGTAGAACACGTCGTCGAACGGGCTCCCGGTGGCCACGATGGCGCGTCCCTCCGTCCAGCGCACGAGGTCCTCGGGCCGCGCCTCGCAGTTGGCCGTGGGGTTCGACAGCGGGAAGATCATCGGCCGGTCCGTGTGCTTGGCCATCGCGCGCACGATCTCTTCGGTGAACACGCCGGGCTGGCCCGAGACGCCGAACAGCACGGTGGGCTTGGCCTGGCGCACGACATCGAGGAACGGAACCCGGTCGGCCTTGTCCCACGACGCGATGCGCTCCGGTTCCACGGCGAACTCGAGCTTGTGCTCGTTGAGCCCTTCACGCCCCCGGATCACGAGGCCCTTGCTGTCCAGCGTGTAGATGCGCGAGCGCGCTGCGGCGGCCGAAGCCCCCTGCTCCTGCATGGCGGCAGCGATCTGGCGCGCGATGCCAACGCCCGCCGAGCCGGCGCCGAGCATCACGATCGTCTGGTCCTCGAGCCGCCGCTCCAGCATGCGCATGGCACCCATGAGGCCGGAAACGGCGACGGCGGCCGTCCCCTGGATGTCATCGTTGAACGAAGGCAGCACGTCGCGGTACGTCTCGAGGTTGCGGAACGACGTGTTGTTGCCGAAGTCCTCCCACTGCAGCAGCACGCCGGGGAAGACCTTGCAGACCGCCTTGACGAACTCGTCCACGAACTCCCAGTACGGGTCCCCGCGCAGGCGCGGCTCGCGCCAGCCGAGGTAGACCGGGTCACGCAGCAGGTCCTCGTTGTCGGTGCCGACGTCGAGCGAGACCGGCAGGCAACGGGCCGGGTGGATCCCGGCGCCG
The DNA here is from genome assembly GCA_027297745.1 of Planctomycetota bacterium. Taxonomy (GTDB): domain Bacteria; phylum Planctomycetota; class PLA2; order PLA2; family PLA2; genus JAPUHK01. Next base: position 7,650 of record JAPUHK010000171.1, read on the forward strand.
AGTGTGTACAGCGCCAGCTTGCCGATCGGGATGCCCATGCCGCCGGCACCCTGGTCGCCGATGCCGAGGATGCGCTCGTTGTCGGTGACGACGATCACGCCGGCGTCGACCGGACTGTGCTGGAGCACCTCCACCATGCGCCCCCGGTCGCCGGGCGTCAGGTAGATACCGCGCGGGCGCCGGAAGATGTGGCTCCAATGGCGGCAGGCCTCCGCCACCACCGGCGTGTAGATGATGGGCGTCATCTCCTGCAGGTGTTCGGAGACGAAGCGGTAGAACAGCGTCTCGTTGCGGTCCTGGAGCGACGCGAGATAGATGTTGCGCCCGAGGTTCGTGTCCTTGGTCGCGTACGCCTCGCCCACACGCACGAGTTGCTCCTCGATGCTGCAGATGTGGGCTGGCAAGAGGCCGCGCACTCCGAACGAGGCACGCTCTTCCGCGGTGAAGGCGGTCCCCTTGTTGAGCAGCGGATCGCGCAGCAGCGTGGCCCCCTCGAGATACACGAGGCGGTATCGCTCGCCGGTCTCGGGGTCTACGCGACGCTCGTAAGTAAGGTGATGGTCCAAGATCGGTGCCACCTTGCTGTCTTGGTCCGGCATCTTACCCCTGCCCGCCTCTTCTCCTCCCACCCACCGCACCCGCGCGGGCGGCCGCCTACGCCACGGACGCCGGCAGCCGGACCTCACGCTCGCGGACGGCCCACAGGCCGACGACGAGCGCGCCCACGAAGATCACGAGAAGCGTCCGCCATTCGCCGCCGCCGGGGTGCCCGAGCTCCGGGAACATCTTGGTAAACCCGCTGGGCCACTCTTCGAACGTCTTCAGGAAGCCCAGCGCGACGTGCCGCCACACGGAGAGTTGCGCGATGTCGCCCTGCGGGATCTTCGAGACGGCGCCCTCCACCAGGAAGGTGAGGATGAAGCCGATGCCGAAGGCTTTCTTCAGGATGGCCCGAAGAGAAGCGAAGAACGTCAGGTAGACCAGGAAGCCGGCCGCGGCGAAGGCGGCCGTCGCCCACATCTGGTGCGCCGTCAGGAAGTCCGACTGCGCAGCGCGGCGCATCCCGAGCTCCGCGCCGGCGTCCGTGTAGACGAGACCGGACCCCAACACCGAGAGGAACAGCAAGGGGGCAAACGCGGCATACGTTCCGAGCAAGCGCCCCAGGAAGACCGACGCCCGCGACATGGGCGTGGTGTACAGGTAGGTGATCGTGCGCCCTTCGATCTCGTCCTGGAGCACGGATACGCCCATGATCAACCCCAGCAAAGGGAGTACGACCTGGTAGGAGAGGAAGAGCGTTGTGCCGAAGAACTGTTGCAGCTCGCCGCCCGCGATCAGCGCGACCCAGAACGGAACCGAGCTGAGCACGGTCATCAGCCAGAAACGGGCCGTGCGCAGGTGGCGCGCCATGGTGTTGCGCGCGACGAGGAACGTGGCGCCCGCGCTCATTTCACCAAGTACTCGAAGATCGCGTCCAGAGAGGCGTCCGCCATCTCCAGACCGTGCACGGAGAGGTTGCGTTCAAGGACGAGCCCGGGCAGCAGGTCGTAGACCTCGTCGGGGTTGTTGGCGTCGATGCGCACCATGCCTTCTGAGAGTTGTGCGCCGACCACGCCAGGCGCCGCCAACAGCGCCTGGGCCAGCTCGCGGGCGTCCGGCGAGCGCACTACTATGCGGTGCGGGTACTGGTCCAGCAGCGCGCGGATCTCGCCGATCGTGCCGCGCGCCAGCACCCTGCCCTGGTGCAGCAGCACGATGCGCGGGGTCATCGCCTCGACCTCGTGCAGCACGTGGCTCGAGATCAGGATCGTACGGCCCTGCTCGCCGAGCTCGCGCACCAGTTCCACGATGCGCCGGCGCGCTACCGGGTCGAGGCCCGTGAGGGGCTCGTCAAGGATCAGGATCTCGGGATCGTGCGCGAGCGCCTGTGCCAGCTTGATGCGCTGGCGCATGCCTTTGCTGTAGGCGCCGATGCGTTTGTGCGCGGCTTCGGTGAGGCCGACGCACTCAACGGCTTCTTGCGCCTTGCGCCTGGCTTCGGACGGCGTGAAGCCGCGCAGACGGGTCAGGAAGCTCACGAACCCGAGGCCGGTCATGTCCTCGTAGAAGGCGTCCGGCTCGGGGCTGAAGCCGACCTTCCGGAACACTGCAGGCGTGCGGAACGGATCGTGCCCCAGCACGCGCACTTCGCCCGTGGACGGACGCAACTGACCCGCGACGAGCTTCAGGAAGGTCGACTTGCCGGCGCCGTTCGGTCCCAAGAGCCCCGTCACGCCTTGCTCGATCTCGACGCTGACGTCGACCAACCCGATCACGGGACCGTACCACTTGGCAACGTCCTTGAGCGTGAGGATCATTCCACCACCTCGACGCGGCGCACGCGCCAGGCCAACAGGCTCAGACAGCCGGCGGACCACAGCGGGAACGTCAACCACGCGCGAGTGATCGACATACGCGATGGCTCGTCAAAGGCCAGCAGGTAGGGCAAGTGGTGCCTGCCCAGAGCCCGTATGGCCTCAAACGGCGAGAGCATCAACCAGCCCGGCGCATCGAGTTGCTGCGCAAGGATCTGTGCCGTTGCGGGAAGCAAGATCATGATGCCCACCAGGAGCGCGCCGGCTTGGGCGGGCCGCTTCGTGAGCGCCGACGCTCCGAGCGAGGCCGCGCTGAACGTCACGAGCGCCGCCGTGGAGATAGCCAGCAGCCACAGCAAGGAGGGCAGGCGATCCATCGCGATGTTCGTCGGCGCGATGACGACCTCGACCAGGTACATCAGGATCGGAGGCAGAATCAGCAGGAAGCTGAGCAACACGACCACGGCCGTCAGCTTGCCGAGCACGTACTCGCGGCGCTTCAGCGGCCTGGAGAAGTAGAGCGACAGGGCCCGCGCACGGTGATCCTCGGCGATGAGCGGCGCACCGACGAGCGCGACGAAGATCACGGCGAACATCCCGACCGCCTGCAGGAACTGGTTGCCGAGCATGTTGAAGATGTCGAGCTTGTCGAGGCCGCCGGGGATGGGCAGTGCACGGTCCATCCCGCGCGCCCCGGCCATGTAGCGTCCGTAGAAGACGACCGTGGCGAAGAAGCAGAAGCCCGCCGGAATCACGAAGATGAGGCCGCGTACGATCGAATGCCGCTTGAGCGTGCGCCGCATCATCGTAGTGGCGATGGTCCACCACGGCGCGCGCGGCCGTAGCGGGCGTGTCTCGAGCACACGGTACGCTGCGTCGTAGATCGGCATCAGTCGGCTACCGCGTCCAGGAAGACGTCCTCGAGGGAGCGCCGCGTCGGCGTCAGCCCGCGCACTTGAACGCCGGTGTCCA
>JAPUHK010000172.1 GCA_027297745.1 Planctomycetota bacterium
TCACCCGTTGGTGTTCGAGCGCCGGCGCGGGTCCGGCACGATTCCGCTGCGCGTCGTGCGCAAGGATGGGAAGCCGGTCGAGGACGCCTTCGTACGGGTGTACGGCGCGTCCTTCCGCGGCCGCCTGGAGGACCCGGTGACGTACGCCTTCACGGGGCCGGACGGGCGGGCCACGGCGCGCGGGTTGTTGCCCGGGGACTATCTCGTACGGCTCGTGCACGCGGGCTCCTGGGCGCAGGCCGGATCGCGCGGGGCAGCGGCCGACGGCGAACGGTACCCGAGCCGCGAGGTGACCATCCCTGAACGCGGGCGGTCCCCGGAGACGGTGCGCTTCGATCTGGAGGCCGCAGGCGTGATCCTGGCACGCGTCGACCGCGGACCATATCTGCCGGCGCACAAGGCGAAGCTGACGCTGCGGAAGCTGGAAGCGGACGGCGCATGGCGCACGTGGGACGACCCCGCCCTGCACTGGAACGGCGAGGGGTTCAGCCTCGGTGCGCTCGTGCCGGGGCGTTACGAGCTGCGTCTGCTCGAGCCCGGCTATTCGGCTCCGGCCGAGATCGTCGAAGTGCAGCGCGACCGGACGGCCGTGTGCACGCTGCGCCTGGGCCGCGCGCTGCCCGAGTTCCGCGTGCAGTACGACGGTCCCGCCGCGAACCGCTTCGAGATCAGCCGCTACGACGTGTACGGCGGAACGGCCACCGGCCCGATTCGCGACGCCCCGGTCGTGCCCAAGCTCTACAACGTGCTGCCGGGCCGCTACGTGGCGCTGCTGTGGGGACGCAACCTGGCGCAGACAGTGGACCTGCCGCCCGGACCGGACGGCCTGGTGAAGCTCGCGCCCCCCGAGGACGGCGTTGCGCGCGACGGCGAGCGCAGCCTCCGCATCCGCTTCGGAGCGGCCGGCGGCGATCTGCGCGGCCTGTTGATCGGCATCGCACCCTACGAAAGAGAGTCGCTGCAGGCGGGACGTTGGCTGCGCATCACGCGCGCCTTCCGGGGCGAGTGTGAGTTCACGCACGTACCGCCGGGCAGCTACGACCTCTACGTGTTCGACAACGCGCTGGGTACGACATTCGGCTTCGGGCCCGGGCCCCTGCGGCGCACGCTGCTCGTGGAAGACGAGGACGTGACGCTCGAGTTCAACATCGCCGCCGCCGTCCGCGCCGCTGCCAACCGCTAAAACGCAAAGACGCAGAGACGCAAGGAACCTGCGCGTCTCCTTCGAGCCCTTGCGTTAGACGTCGAACTCGATGCCCTGGGCGAGCGGCAGATCGGTCGTGCTGTTGATCGTGTTCGTCTGGCGCCGCATGTAGGCCTTCCACGAGTCCGACCCGGCCTCGCGGCCGCCGCCGGTCTCCTTCTCGCCGCCGAAGGCGCCGCCGATCTCCGCACCGGAGGTCCCGATGTTGACGTTGGCGATGCCGCAGTCGCTGCCGCTGTGGCCCAGGAACGCCTCGGCCTCGAGCAGGTCGCGCGTGAAGATGGCCGAGCTGAGCCCTTGCGGGACGTCGTTGTGCATCCGGATCGCCTCGTCGAGATCCGCATACGACATCAAGTACAAGAGCGGCGCGAAGGTCTCCTGCTGCACGATGGGCGCGTCGGGCGGGACCTCCGCGATGGCCGGCCGCACGTAGCAACCCGACGCGTACTCGTCGCCTTCGAGGATCTCGCCGCCGCAGAGCAGCTTGCCGCCCTGCCGCGCGACCGCTTTCAACGCAGCCTGCATGCCGTCCACGGCAGCGCGGTCGATCAGCGGCCCGACGAGCGTCGCCGGGTCCAACGGGTTCCCGATGCGGGCCCCCGCGTAGGCCTTCACCAGCCGTTCGCGCAGCGTGTCGAAGATGGAGGCGTGCGCGAAGACGCGGCGCGTCGTGGTGCAGCGCTGGCCCGCCGTGCCGAGCGAGCCGAACGCGATCGCGCGCACGGCCAGCTCGAGGTCGGCCTGCGGCGTGACCAGGATCGCGTTGTTACCGCCCAGCTCGAGGATCGAGCGCCCCAGCCGGCCCGCGACCACCGCGCCGACACGCTTGCCCATGCGCGTCGAGCCGGTAGCGCTGATGAGCGGCACGCGCCGGTCGGCGATCAGGCGCTCGCCGATCTCGTCGACCGTGCCGATCACGACCGTGCTCACGCCCGCCGGGACGCCGTTGCGCTCGAGCACCGCGTGCACGATCTTCTGGCAGGCGATCGCGCATAGCGGCGTCTTCTCGGACGGCTTCCACACCACGCTGTCGCCACAGACCCAGGCGACCGCCGCGTTCCAGGCCCAGACCGCGACGGGGAAATTGAAGGCGCTGATGACCCCCACCGGCCCGAGCGGATGCCATTGCTCGTACATGCGGTGGCCGGGGCGCTCGCTGTGCATCGTCTTGCCGTAGAGCTGGCGCCCCAGCCCCACCGCGAAGTCGCAGATGTCGATCATCTCCTGCACTTCGCCGTGCCCCTCGGAGCGGATCTTGCCCGTCTCGAGCGAGACCAGGTCCCCGAGCGCCTGCTTGCTGCCGCGTAGCGCGTCGCCGATCTGGCGCACCACCTCGCCACGCTTCGGAGCAGGCCATAGCCGCCACTCGGCGAACGCGTCCACGGCCGACTGAACGACCTGCTCGTATTCCGCGGCGCCCGCCTGCTGGACGCGTGCCAGCACGCTGCCGTCCGCCGGCGAGACCGACTCCAGCTCCGGACCCGAACCACCCACTGCGGGTCCGGCCCAGGCGCCGGGGTTGTGGTCGTCGATTCCGAGCGCGCGCAGGATCTCGTGCATGTCACTTCTCCGCCCATCAGAGTACCGATGCGCTCGAACAAACCGCCGTATGATGGGAGGTCGAGATGGGGAAGTTTCTGCTGGGTGTGGCCCTGGGAGCCGCGGGGCTCTACGCCGTCTTGCTTGCGACGGAGGACGGCTCGGGCACCCGCGCTCCACGACGCGAAGCCTCCGGGAGCACACCGGTCGCGCGACCCGAGCCATTCCCCTCCAGCACTTCCGGCACCAAGCGGGGGGCATCCAGCGCCGCGACGTCTAGCGAGCCAGGCGGTGTCTTCCCTGAGGGCGTGGCCATCCTGAAAATCGGCGACGGCTACGTCTTCGGCGAGCCGGCCGCGCGGCCGGGCGACTCCTCCGATGCGGTCGACATCTACTGCCAGGACATCCACGGCGGCGTCTCGCTGATGTGCCCCCACGGAGCGCTGCCCGCAAAAGCTCCGATGACGTCGATCGGGTTGCCGGCCCGCGCAGGGGACGCCGCCGCGCTGCTCCCCGATTCACCGGAAGAGCTACCCCGGCGCAATCTCGGGCTGCGCACGAAGCCGGCGCCGGAGCGACCCGGGATCGGATTCGTGCGCGCCGCGAACGGACGCACCTACAAGGTCCACCTCGTCCGCGCCGTGCATGCGGCAAGCGCGTTGGAGCGCCGGGCGCACATCGCCTACATGGAGGTCCCGGTCGTACCCAACGGCGGCCGCTTCCGGCTCCCAACCGTCGGAGGGATGAAGGCGCCGGAGCCCGAGGTGCGGGAAGCGATCCGCCGCGCTCTTCAGGTCGGCCGGACGGTCCCGGGTGACTCCTTCGCGCGCTACATGAGAGGGAACTACGCGGTCGTCGAGGACTTGCTCAACGAAACGGAGCTCAATGAGAAGCGCAATCTGGTCGTCGAGGACCCGTTCACGAAGTTGGTCCGTCTCAAACGCGGCGGCAGCTTCTTTGCCGGCGCGGGCATCGCTCCCGAGGGAACCGTCGACCTCGACTCCTACAGCGCGGTCGGGGTGCACGGCGACATGGCGGGCAACGTCGAGGTCAACAGCTACGGCTACGTCTACATCGACGGCGACCTGACCGGGACGGTCCACATCAAGTCGTACGCGACGGTCGTCATCGAGGGCGATCTCGTCGGGACGCTGAAGGTGCGCAGCTACACCGACCTTCTGCTCCGGGGCCGCATCCGGGGTAATCTGGACGCCAAGGGCTCCTGCTGGAGCACGTTCTACCTCGAGAGTCCGATCCTGCAGGCCGAGCTCGAAGCCCTGCCCTCCAACTTCCGGAGCGTGACTCTGCACGTTCGCGAGTGCGATCTTCCGCCTGGCAAGCACAAGAAGATCGGCACGTGGCGCGAAGTGATCGTCGGCGACCCGATCTGGCAGAAGATCGCGCGCTGAGTTCTGTCGCCCGCTTGATTGACCGCCGTAGGCCGCGGGTGTAGGTTTGCCCGCTTACGCCTATGGTGGCAGGTCGTCGCGCCAAAGAGGTCCACAGCCCCACAGTCTTCCTGTTCGCCGCCGCCGTCGGCGTAGTCGGGGGGCTGGTCGGGGTCGCCTACCAGCTGGCGCGCAAGGGCGTCCAGATCACCCTGATGGAAAAGGGTGGGTTTCTGGATGCGGCCTTGGCCCTGCCCTGGTGGAAGGCGCTCCTGATCCCTGTCGCGGGCGCGACGGTCTCCTCGATCCTCTTCTACGGGCTGTTGCGCGGCCGAACGCAGGGCATGGCGGACGTGATGGAGGCGGTCACGCTGCGCAACGCGAAGCTGCTCAGCATCCGCCGCACGCTGGCGCGCGCCCTGGCTTCGCTGGCGCTGATCACTACCGGCGGCTCTGTCGGGCGCGAGGGACCGATCGTGTACGTGTCCGCATCGCTCGGGCGGCGGCTGGGAGGACTGTCGCGCAGCCCGCTGCCGCGGCTCGGGCTGTTCGCGGGCTGCGGCGTGGCGGCCGGGATGTCCGCCGCCTATGGAGCTCCGTTCGGCGCTGCGCTGTTCGCGATGGAAGTCGTGCTGGGCAGCTTCGCCGTGGACATCCTCGCGCCCGTGGTGGTCGCCTCCGTGACCGCCATGCTCGTGGTGAAGGGCTTCGCCGAGGGACCGCTCGACGGTGTGATCCAAGCCCATTTGTACACTCTCCCGACGGGTCTTGAACTGACGAGCGCCTGGGAGATCCTCCTGTACCTGGGGCTCGGCATGCTCGCGGCCGTGGTCGCGATGGTCTTTCTGCGCTCGCTCACCGTGGGGGAACGCCTCTTCCGCCGGCTCGCGATTCCGCGTCCGCTGCAACTCCCACTGGGCGGCCTGATCATCGGCTTGATCAGCATCAAGCTGCCCTACGTCTGGGGCGGCGGGCACGACACGCTGGGGTGGATGTTCACGGAGTGGCCGGTCTGGGAGTTTCTCCTCCTGTTGCTGGTGGTCAAGATCTTCGCCACCGCCGTAACGGTCGGCTCGGGCGGATCCGGCGGACTCTTCTCCCCCAACCTGCTGGTGGGCGGTCTCGTAGGCGCGCTGGTCGGCGACGCGGCCCGCGCGATGCTTCCGGACCTGGTCGTGGAGCCGCGTGCCTACGCCGTGGTCGGCATGGCGGCGGGCCTGGCCGGGGCGACGCAGGCGCCCATCATGGCCATCTTCTTCCTGTTCGAGATGACGAAACAGCCCGATCTCCTGCTGCCGCTGACGGTCTCCACGGTGGCCGCGTCGGTCACAGCGCGTTCGTTGGGGCTCGATTCCATGTACGTGCAGCCGCTCCTGCGCAAAGGCGTGCACATCCCAGAGACGATCGAGGAGACGGCGTTGACCACCACGCACGTCGCGGACCTGATGCGGCCGGACGCGGTGTGGGTGTCCGAGACCGCCTCCTTCGACGTGGTCGTGGGCATGCTGCGCAAGACGCGCAAGGGCTCGATCTACGTCGTGACGGGCGAGGGCGCGCTGCGCGGCGCGATCCACCTGCACGACCTGAAGAACTATCTCGGCGAGGACACGCTCAGCGCGGCCATCATCGCGGCGGACCTGGCCGTGCCGGTGCCGAGGGTCACCGGGGAGAAGACACTGGCCGAGATCCTCGATATCTTCGACGACCCCGATCTCAACGAGATCCCCGTCGTCGACGATAACGACCAGCTGCTCGGCGTCGTGGACCGGCGCGACGTGATCGCCGCGCTCTCCGTCGAGGTGCTGCACCGCGGCACGCTGCGGGCCAAGTTCGTGATGCCGGAGGGCGACACGCACTACGTCGAGATCCCGCCGGGCCACCAGTTGGCGCGGGTCCCGGTTCCGGAGGCGTTCGTCGGCAAGACGCTCGGCTCCACGGACTTCCGCCGCCTGACCGGCCTGAACGTGCTGACCATCGTGCGCCGGGGGAACGGACGGGAGAAGCGCATCCTGCCGGCCCCGGAGCTGGTGCTCGAGGCCGGTGACGACCTGGTCCTGTTGGGGCCCGCCGAGGCCATCCACGAGTACGAGCAGCGCCGTTCGGAGTGACTCACGGCGGCAGGGGGCCGCCACGGGTATTCGCAGCGTAGGGCGCACACACAGGTGCGCCCCTACAAGGATGCGCGTGCGATGCCCTTGTAGGGGCGGCCCTATGTGGCCGCCCTACCGTTCACCCCAACGGTTGGTCACGACTGCGGGACCCGCCGTACCGGCGTGTCTCCTAGAATGCGAAGCATGCGATTCACGTCGATACTTCTCCTCCTTGCGGTTGCGTGCGCGTCGACGGCGCAGGTCCCCCCCGGCACGCGCGGACCCTCCGAAGCCAAGCGCATGATCAATTCCACGAAGGACCGCACCGCCTACATCGAGATGCTGAGCGACGAGCAGGTGTACGAGGCCATGCCCATGATGGAGGGGCGTAAGATCCCGAACCTCATGCGCGTCGCGGCGCTCATGCCGAAGACGATGAACGCGGAGATGGCGGCCTGGGGCGCGCTCAACCGGGAGGGGACGCTCGACCGCCGGCTGCGCAGCGAGCTGTTCTATGTCGTTTCCAGCGCCAACGACTGCGCCTACTGAATGGGCCACGTGGTCATGACGTCCGCGGTCGCGGGCGTTCCCGAGAGCGACGTGCTCAACATCGAGATCGCGGGCTACGAGGACCCCAAGCGGGTGGTGGCCTTCGACTTCGCGCGCAAGGTGACGCTGCGGCCGATCGACGTCCGCAAGGCGGACATCACGGCGTTGCGGGAGCACTTCACCGACAAGCAGATCGTCGAGATCGTGCTCGCCGTCTGCCGCTACAACACCATGAACCGCCTGGCGGACGCTTTCGGCGTCCCGCTCGAGCGCGAGAACGTCTTCAAGCGCCCGCCGAAGCCGCCGGAGACTCCGGAGACTAGCGAGGCTCCAGAGCCTTCAGAAAGTCCTTCACAATGATGGCCGTCAGGCCCCAGACGTTGCGGCCCTCGTATTCGATCGAGGGGATCACGCGCACGCGTGCGCGCGGGTGCGTGGCGGGCTCTTCCTTCCAGCGCGAGGTCTCGAGCAGGAAGGCGTAGGGCACCTCGAACACCTCGGCCACTTCCGAGGTCTGGATCGCATACGGCTGCGCCTCCGTCAGGCGGAAGACGAAAGGCGCCACGAGGAACCCCGCGATCGACACGCGGTCGCGCAGCCGGCCGAGCACCTCCAGGGCCTCCTCGCGCACGCCGATCTCCTCGCACGTCTCGCGACGCGCACACGCCTGCGGCATTTCGTCCGCTTCGCGCATGCCGCCCGGAAAGCTGACCTGGCCCGCGTGCCAGGGCAGATCGTCGCGGCGGCGCGTGAACAGCACCCGGTCCTGCCTGTCCCGCTCGACGAGGATCACGGCTACCGCCGCGTCGCGCAGGTCGGGCTGCGTGTTCCAGCCCCCGTCGGCGGCGTCCAGCGCAGTGTGCACGCCCGTATCCTCGAGCCTCATTGGGGTTTTCCGCCGCCGTCGCTTGCCTCGGGCGGCAAGAGCGCCTTCAAGCGCTGCAGCTCGGCGTGTCCTTCGCGCGCGAGATCCCGTTCGCACTGCGGGTCCTGCGACAGGTCGTAAAGCCGGTAGATCGGCCCCTTTTCGCCGGGCACGTAGATCAGCTTGTAGTTGCCCTTCCGCACGGCGTAGCACTTGGTCTTCAGCACCTGCGGCCACACTTCTTCGCGCAGCACCATGTTGTGATCGAAGCTGGGGTCGAAGAACGTGGCCTTGTCGAGCGTCGGGAAATGCCGCGCGCGCTCACCGGGCAGCGGGTCCGGCAACGGCTGGCGGTACAAAAGGTAGGACGTCTCGAGCAACGCCGTCAGGTCCGGGACCGGCCCGCTCAGATCCTCGCCCTCCCAGCCCTCCGGAGTCTCGATGCCCATCCAGGTCGCGAGCGTCGGCGTGAGATCGAAGGAACGCACGAGCTTGTCCTCGCGCCGCTTGGGCACACCGGGACCGGCGAAGACGGCCGGCACGTGGTTGGCCTGATCGCCCCCGAACAGCGTGACGCCGTGGCCGAGCGTCGTGCCGTGCTCGTACAAGTCGTCCCCGTGGTCGGCGAAGACGCCGACGACCGTGTGCTTGTCGAGCCCGAGCTCGCGCAAGTGCGCGACGATCGCGCCCACCTGGTCGTCGAACTCCTGCACGCATCCGTCGTACAGGTCGATGATGTGCCGGCGCTCCTCCTCGCTCAGCCCGTGCTCGAAACCGCGCTGGATCATGGCGTCGATCTCGAAATCGATGCGGTAGCGATTCTTGCCGCGGTACTCCGGATCCACGAAGCGCGAGTAATACGGATACGAGGCGCTGTAGGGCAGGTGCGTGACGTGATAGACCACGACCAGGCAGAAGGGGCGACCGTCGTGGGCAAAGCGGTCCAGCGCGCGCTTCGTCTTGCGGGTCAG
>JAPUHK010000173.1 GCA_027297745.1 Planctomycetota bacterium
GCCTGCACGTAAAGGGCCCGGCAGCCGGCGGCGCGTCCGCGTTAGAATCGGCGGGCGAGGAGGTACCTGTTCTGGCTGCTCCTGGCGCTGGGCCTTGGGGCCGGCGCACAGAGTGCTTGGGCGCAAGACGGCTGCGGCTGCTCTGAGATGGAGGAGGGGGAGGCCGGCGACGACCCGGAGGGCGACCCCGAAGCGGCGCCCCCCCGCGAGCAGCCCAAGCCGAAGCAGGAGCCGCGCAAGAAGTCGGGACGCCCCGGCGCGCTGCAGGTCTACGAGGACGAGACCAAGGTCTACCGCATCCGCTTGCCTGAGGAGTGGACCGTCAGCCCGCGCGAGGGCAACCTCGCGATGGCCCTGGACATCCAACTGCCGGGCAGCCGCTCGCGCAGCTCGATCTCGGTGCGGGTCGTGGACCGCATGGGCGACGCGCGCTCCATGCCGGTGAACAACCTGGACAACAGCAAGCAGTCCTTCAACGCGACCGACGCCCGCACGCGTTCGTCGCCGGTGCCGCACATCGAGCTGCGCTATCCGCGCGGTGGCGAGGACTGGATGGCGATCATCAGCTACCGCAAGATCCGCGGGAACGGTCTCGTGTTCCAGCTCGAGTGCTCCGACGCCGTGTTCGAGCGCCTGCGCGATCCCTTCCTGGCGGCGGCGCAGTCGTTCGAGGCCGACCTGGAGCTCTATCCCCCCATCCCCAAGACGTACAAGATCAAGAAGAAGGGGATCGTCACCTACGCGCAGCACCCGCGGGTGAAGTCGATCAAGGACACGCTGAAGCTCTTCAGCTCCGTCGAGAAACGCTTCACGAGGTACCACGGCAAGTTCCCCAAGTCCGACGACGAGCAACCCGTCGTGTACATCCTGCGCCAGATGCGAGACGCGCGCTCCGTGCTCGAGGCCGTGGCCGACTCGACCAACGACCAATTCATGGACTGGGCGAACGTACGCCTGTTCGCGACCCCGGTCATCAGGAGTGATCTGAACAAGCTCGGCATCCTCACGGAGAACGCTCACCAGATGTACTTCCGCCTGGTTTACGGAACCCAGGAGCCCCACTGGGCCCGCACGGCGGACGGCGGGTGGGCGCGCTCCCACGAGACCACGGGCAAGAAGCTGCCCTTCATGCAAGACGGCCTGGCGAACTGGCGGCAACAGACGACGATCGGTCGCCTCGACAAGCTGGACTCGCTACGGGGGCAGGGGGACGGCTCGGCCTTCTACAAGCAGTCCTTCTTCTACGGTTGCTTCTTCCACGCGGGGCCGTCGAAGTACCGCAAGGCCTACAAGCAGTTTCTGAAAGCCTGGCGCGAGACGGGCAACGGGAAGCGCGCCGCCGAAAAGCACCTGTACTCGATCGGGATCGAGAAGATCCAGCAGGCGGCCACGAAGTGGGTCCACCAGGACCTCAAGCCGCTGCGAGTCAAGCCGAAGTAACCCGTGCCACAATGAGTGCGTGCTCGACCGCCTGGGGCGCGAGGCGCGCGACCGGACGATGGAGGGACTACTCCATCGCGGTGCGCGCCGCCTTCGTCAGCGGGATGCTCGCCGCGCTTGCTCTGGTAGCTGCCTACATGGGCGTCGGGCTGCCGCAAGGCTGACCCGAGACCCAGGGGCCGCTAGTCGTCGTCGTGTTTTTTGTGGCCCTTCTTCTTGCCCTTGACCTTCGTCACCGTGGTCACGGAGTTGCCCTTCTTGTCCTTGACCGTGACGACCTTCGTCTTGCCGTCCGTGACGGATGTCACTTCACCGTTCGGGCCCTTCACGTTCACGACCGTGACGCTCTTCTGGCCGGCCTTGTGCTGGTGCACCACGACCGTCTTGTGGGGGCGGTGCACGACCACCTTCTTGTGGTGGGGGTGATGCACGCCCACGAGCCGCGGGCGCACCACGCAGCCGGGGACGAGCAGCGCCGCGACGAGCAGCGCGGGCAGGATCCGCAGGAACGCGGAGCTCTTGTTCGAATCTCGCATCGGTGTCTCCATCGAAGTTGTGTCTCGGAAGCACGGCGCGCCGGCGCAAACACGATGCCACCGCCGTCCCTACCTCCGACGGACGCGCAAACCCGCGCCGCCGCCCGCCAATATCGGCAGAACCGGGGCTCCTGATGGAGGCGCCGTCCCCTCGCAGATGCATGCGGTCCCCCCGCGAGGGCACGCGGTTGTCTCAGAGTGAGACGCGTGCTCTGATGGGGCGCATGCGCAAGCTCGTCCTGGGCCTCGCCGCCTGCTTCGCGCTGGCCGGTGGCACCACGGCCAAGACTCCGCCCCCCGCGCAGCACCGCGTGCTGGTGGAGTTGTTCACGTCCCAGGGGTGACACTCCTGCCCGTCGGCCGACGAGTTCGTCGGCAAGCTCGCCACGGAGGAGTTCCTGCAGAAGGCGGTCGTCTTGTGCTGGCACGTCGACTACTGGGACCGCCTCGGCTGGCCGGACCCCTTCGGCTCGAAGGACTACAGCGCACGCCAGCGGCAGTACCGCAAGGTGAAACAGCTCAAGACCATGGGCACGCCCCAGTTCTTCATCGACAACGAGGCGCTGCCTTGGGTGCGCGGCGCCCATCAGCGCATCCCCGGGCTGGTCGACGCTGGTGCCAAGCAGCCGCCCAAGCTGCGCATCGACGTCACTCCCAAGCTCGACGGGAAGAAAGTGGTCCTGAGCATCAAGCTGCAGCAGTTGGATCCGGAGCTGAAGCTCGGGGAGAACGTGAAGGTCGTGCCGGTCTTGTGGCAACGCAAGGCTGTCACCCCGTGCAACGCGGGTGAGAACCGCGGCAAGACCCTGACCGAGTACTACATCGTGCGCAAGGTAGGCACGGCGCTGTCCGTGAAGAAGGCCCTGGACAAGGGGGTCACCGCGAGCCTGGACCTCCCCGTCGGCGTCAAGCCCTCGGACGTGGGCTACGCGGTGCTCGTGGAGAACTCCGTGACGTTGCGCACCTGGGAGTGCGTGTCCGCATCCATCGCGAAATAGTGCGAGACTCGATCAAAGGGGAGTTCGGGAGTCTCACGCAGGAGATCCCGGAGGGCATGCCGCTCGTCGATGAGTGGCTGAAGCGCTTCGAGGGGCAGCGGCCGCTCGAGGGCGTCACCGCGCTCTTGATCCAACACCAGCTTGGCAACCAGGTGCCCCAGGTGCGGGCGCTGCTCGACCTGGGCCTCGCTCCGGAGCGCCTCTTCTGGCTCGACATCCCCTACACGTCCAACGCGACTACGCGCGCGCACGTGGCACGGGTCATGGGCGTGCCGGAGCGCAACTTCATCGTGAGCGACTACGACGTTCTGGAGCCGTACGCGCCCTATCAGCGGGCACGCACGCAGCGCATCCTCAAGCACTGGCTGGATGATCCGCCCGAGCGCCTGCTGGTGCTGGACGACGGCGCCTATTTCCTGGAAGCGGCGGCGTGCTTCCGCAAGCGCCTGTCGCACGTCGCCATCGTGGAGCAGACCACGCGCGGCTTCATCAAGATCGACAAGCACGCGCACCTGCAGGCCTACGCGGCGACGGTGCCGGTGGTGGACGTGGCGCGGTCGCGGCCCAAGCTGGAGCTGGAGCCTGCCTTCATCGGCCACGCTGTCTGCGCTGCTCTCCTGGCCAAGCTGGGCGACCGCTTCCATGGTGCGCATGGCAAACGCGCGGTACTGCTCGGCTACGGCGCCATCGGCTCGCGCGTGGCGAAGTTCCTGGAGACCTACCTCGGCTTCAGGCGCGACCGCGTGCACGTCTTCGATCCGCACACACAGAGCCTGGAAGCGGCGACGGCCGCCGGCTTCGGAATCTGGGACCGCGCCGACCGCGGCACGCGTTTCTCGCTGGTGATCGGCTGCTCCGGCCGCGCCTCCTTCCGGGTGGGGGACTACGTCTACCTGGAAGACGGCGCCGTGCTGGCGAGCGCCTCCTCGGGCTCCGTGGAGTTGAGCCGGCAGGACTTCATCGACCTGGCCGACACGAGCGAGGACGATGACATCTGGATCGAAAAGGACGGCCTCGACCGCGGTCGCATCCACACTGACCTGCGCTTCCGGCTCGTGGACCGCGAGGCGACCCTCGTCAACGCGGGCTTCCCCGTCAATTTCGACGGCCGTGTCAACTGCGTGCCCACGCAGTACATGCAGCCCACGGCGTTGATGATGGTCGCGGCGTCCGTGCAGGCCTTGTCCACGCCCGAGCGGGGACGTGTGGACCTGGCCCCGGACTTCTGCGAGTGGGTCGACGGCGCCTTCCGCGAATTCCTCGGCCCCGACGCGTCCGTGCTCGACGACTAGCCGCCGCCGTCCGCCGCGTTCAGGAAGTCCTGCTCGACCCGGTCGCAGACGTTGCGGGCCCAGCGCCGGGACCAGACGGCAGGCAGCGACTGCAGCACGAGGCGCAGTCCGGGAGTCCGCCCGCCCCACGCAGCGAGACCGGCGCGGCGTGCGCACGAACGGTAGTAGCGGTCGGTGAACAGCAGCATGAGCAGGGCCGAGGCGCGCGCCGGACTGAAGTGCGGCTGTTCCATGGCGTCGATGAGCGCCCGGTAGGCGGGAGCGCGGCTCAGCGCCGCACGCATCAGCTCGCGGCGCGCATCGCGTACGCGCCCGGCGAGGGAGACATCGCCGTCCACCTGGCGGCCCAGGTCATCCCGCAGCGCCGCGCCATAGGACACGCCGCGCAAGAGGTCCTTCTCGATGTCGCGCGTGATGTTCGCCAGCTGGATCATCTCGCTCACCTCGAGGGCGCTCTGTTCCAGCTCCGCGGGCAGCTCGGTCTCGCCCGAGCGATCGTGGCGCAAGAGCCGCAGCGTGAAAAGCACCGGGTTACCCATGACGTTGTGGCAATAGCGCGCTACCTGCGCCCCGTCCTGCAGCACGCCGCCCTGCTCCCCGAAGACGCGCGAGGACCAGCACATGCCCTCGGCCATGTCGCGCACCAGCCGCCGGGTGATCGCGCGTACTTCGGCCGGCAGCTCCAGGTAGACGCGGTCCACGAGGTCGCACTTCTCGATCAGGAGCAGGTGGGCGCGGTCGCGGTCGTCCTTCAGCGCCGGCGCCTCGATCGGAGGGGGCGGCGGCGGGTCCGGATCCGCCTGGAGGCGCTCGACGAAGCCCAGCAGCAATGCCTCGCGAGCGGAGGGGTCGGGGCACAGGTCCTCGTAGGTGTCGAGGATGCGGCAGTAGAGGTAGGCGACGGCGGCCGCTTTCGCCGGGCCCGCGGGCAGCAGCACGATGCAGGCCGAGAACGTGCGCGCGGCGTGGGGCAGCACCGCCCAGACGAAGCGCTCGGGGTCCTGGATGGCGCGCAGTCCGTCCAGATCGGGCCGGTCGCGATCCACGCACAGGTCGCGCAGCATCAGCCACGGACGTCGCAACAGGAAGGGCAGGCCCGCCATCGCCACCCATGGTAGCGGGCCCCCCCTCTACTCGGGCCGCGGGTAGCGGGAGCGGTTTTTCTGCCACCACTCGCGCCACTGCTTCAAGCTCTCGGGCCGTCCCTCGGTCTCACGCCAGGCGCGCGGACTGCAACCGAAGTCGCGCGCCGTGAGCCGCTCGAGGCCGCTCGCCGCGTGGCCGCGCACGACTCCGTCTTCGTCCTGCAGGATGTGGATCAGCTCGGGGATGGCCCAGTGGGGCGCGATGTCGGCCAGGATGCGCGCCGCTTTGTGCCTCTGGCGGGTCTTGCCGCGCGACTCCTCCGACTGGACGTAGTACGCGAGCGGCAGGACGCAGTGGTCGCCGAACGAGCGGATCTCCTCTTCGAGCAGGTGCTCCATCTTGGTCTGGCCGATGAGCGCGAGCACGCGGTGCACCTTGTCTCTGAGCTCGGGGTCGTCGCGCCCCTTGAGCATGAGGATCTCGTTGATCCAGCGCGTGCTCAGCGCGAGGTCCCACACGCGCCGCTTCTGACCGACGGTGCCGTTCTTGATCTCCACGCGCTCGGCGGCGTCGAGCACCTGCTCGCCCTCTCGTCCGCGCACGCGCGTGCGACCGTCGATGCCGGTCACGACGGTAGTGTCGGCGCTGCTGCGCACGTTGAAACGCGTACCGAGCGCGGTCACGCTGCCGCCCGGCACCTGCACGGCGAACTTCACGTCGCCCGGCTGCACGCGTGACCAGAGCTCGCCCTCGCTGAGGTCCAGGCTGCGCTCGCCGTCGAAACGGGCGCGCGTCTTCTCGTTGAGGCGCACCTCGGACTTGTCCGTGGACACGAACTCGCAGCGCACCCCCTCTCCGGAGCGCACGTCGGTGCCCGCCTCCAGCCAGTCACCGACCGCCATGCGCTTCCACCCCCGCGCGCCCTTGGCCATGATCTCGACCGGCCCGGTGGCCAGCGTCAGGCGGGCGATGCCGGCGACGCGCACCTCCGGGCTCGTGCGGACCTGCTTGCCCGGGTAGAAGAGCAGCGTGGCCAGCAGGAAGCCCGCCGCTGCTGCGAGCCCCACGGTCAGGACGAGCCTCACGCGCGTCGGTGCCCCGCGCACATCGAGCGCGTTCACCGTACGGGCGGCGACCCGCGCCGCCGCTTCCCGCTGGGGCCCGAAGGCGTCGCGCAGGTCATGGTCCAGGGCCGCAAGCGCCTCCGGCGTCTCGCTCGGGTGGTCGGCCAGGTAGGCCTGCAGCTCGGCTTCCTCTTCAGGCGTCAGCTCACGGTCGAGCCGCGCGTTGAGCATCTCTTCGGAACGTTCGCGATCCATGGCTAACCTCCTGCGCCGAGCTTCTCCCGCAGGAGCGCCCGAGCCCGCGTGAGCCGCGCGTTGATCGTCGCCGCGGAGACGCCGAGCATCGCGCTGAGCTCGCGGTAGGTCAGGTCGTCGGTGTAGTACAGCATCACAACTTCTCGAAACTCCTCGGGCAGCGTGTCCACCGCCCGGCCGAGCGCCGCTAGCTGATCCCGGTGCTCGACGTCCGCATCCGTCGCGGCCCCCGGATCGTCCAGGCTGTCGGCGCTGTGGCCGAGCGGAACTTCCGAGCGCTTGCGCGACCGGAACCAGTCCAGGCACACCCGCAGCGCGATGCCGCGCAGCCAGGCCCCGAAGCTGGCGGGACGGCTGAGCGTCCCCAGCGCCGTGTGGCCGCGCAGCAGCGCTTCCTGCGCCAGGTCCTCGGCCACGTGCAGGTTGCTCACACGGCTGCGGCAAAAGGCCAGGACTCGCGGCGCCCAGCGGCGCACCAGTTCCTCGTAAGCGCCCATATGACCGTCGCGCGCTTCCAGGACCAGCTTCTCGTCGGGCTTTTGCATGGAACCCGTTTGCGGGCCGGACTCGCGCCCTTCTGCCAGGTAGTGGGGCTTCACAGGGCCGGTCATTAAAGAAAAACCACGCTTCAAAAACTAATAGCCGGGCGGCCCCAGCCTACTGAGAGGGTGAGTCCGAAAGGAGCGAGCGATGCGAAGCCTGCTGATTCTCCTTCTCCCCTTCCTGGCAGCCGTGCTGGCCGCCGCCGATTCCGACGCCGGCCGCCCCGAGCCCCGCGGGCCGGCCTGGGACGGCAAGAGCTTTGCCGTCCACGAGTGGGGCACCTTCACCGCCGTGCAGGGCTCGAACGGTGTCGTGCTGGACGGCTTGATGCACGAGGAGCGGGACCTGCCGCCGTTCGTGTACGACCTGCGCGACTCCACCGGGGTGACCGGTTACTCGCCCAAGATGGAGACGCCGGTGATCTACTTCTACTCGCCTACGGAGCGGCGCGTCAGCGTGGAGGTGAAGTTCCCGCGTGGTGCCATCACGCAGTGGTATCCGGCCGCGCGGCGCGTCAACCACGAGCGCCGCAACGAGAGCTGCCAGCCTGCGCCTCCCGACGGGCGCGTGATCACCAGCCTTCAAGACGGCTTCGTCACGTGGGGCGGCTGGCACCAGCTGCAAGTGTTGGCGCCCGGAGCGCCGGCGCGCCTGCCTCAGGTCGACGCGGACGATCCGTGGGTCTTCGCGCGCGACGTGGATGCGAACACGCTGCGCACGTTCAACTACACGTCCGCGCGGCACGGCGGGGACCGGACGGCGCCGCCCCGGACCGAGCAGGAGAAGTTCCTGTTCTATCGCGGTCTCGGCAACTTCCACATGCCGCTCGTGGGCAAGGTGCAGAGCGAGCAAGCCGGGACAAAGCGCTACCGGGCCGACTTGCTGCTGGAGACGCAGGAACCCGTGACGCACTTGTTCCTGATCTGGGTTCGCGACGGCAAGTCCGGGTACCGCTACATCCCCGCTCTCGAGGGCTCGCGGCGCATCTCGTTGGATCTGGAGCTGCGCGCGTCCGAGCTTTGCACGAAGGACCTCGTCGGGGCGCTCGCCTACCAGCTCTCGAAGACCGGGCTCTACTACAAGGAGGCGCTGGCCATGGCGCGCACGTGGCAGCAGGGGTACTTCCAGGACGAGGGCCTGCGCGTGCTCTATGTGCTGCCGCGAAAGTTCGTGGACGCGGAGTTGCCGTTGCGCGTCCAGGAGGACGGCAAGCGGGAGCCGGTGCCCGTCGTGCGCACGTTCGTGGGGCGGCTGGAGCTCTTGTCTCCGGAGCGCGAGCGCGTGATGGTGCGTGCGGTGCGGGACTACGCCTCCGGCGGCGCCGAGGCGCGCGCGCGCGCCCGCGGCACGATCACGGAGTGGGGGCGCTTCGCGGCTCCCTACCTGAGCCGCGTGCAGGCGCTGACGGAGGATGCCACGGTGAAGTCGGAGGTCGCCGCCCTTCTCGACCAACTCAAACTCCGGAGGTAACAGTTACCTCGTGACGACGACCTAACCAACCAATGTCAGTAGAGTTACGCGCCCCCGCATGCGGCACGCGTGCCGCATGCGGGGGCGCGCTCTTGTGGTGGGCCGTTCACGCGTGCGGCACCCGTGCCGCAGGACAAACGCCGTGAGTCGTTGTCC
>JAPUHK010000174.1 GCA_027297745.1 Planctomycetota bacterium
CGTCCGCCGCTCCCTCAGGAGCGACCAGGTCGAGCACGGCGATCACACCTCCGGCGCAGAGCGTGCGATGGGCCTCGCGCAGCGCGTGCTGCGGCTGTTGCAAGTGGTGCAGGGCCAGCCGGATCACCGCGGCGTCGAAGCACGACTCTCCGAAGGGCAGTACGAGGCCGTTGCCTCGAACCAACCGCACGTTCCGGTGTCCATCCGCGCCGAGCCGCGTCCGCGCCACGACGAGCGTCTCCGCCGTGAGATCGATCGCGACGACCTCGCGCGCCGTTCCCGCCAGGGCGCTCGCCATAAGCCCGGGACCCGCCGCCAGGTCGAGGATGCGCCCCCTCGCGGCCTCTCCCAGGGACCCGGTAATGGCGGTGGTGAGTTCACCGCTGCCGAGCGTCTTCGAAGCGGCGAAGCTCTCCGCCTGGCGCGCGAACTCGCTCTGCACCCGGACGTCGTGTGGCGTCAGCGATCGCGGAGCCTCTGGTCGGCGGTCATCCGGCTCGGGCATGCCGCGGAGCGTAGCCGGAAAGCCGGGCGCGAACCGACGTGTAGGCGATTCAAGCCCCGTTTTCGGGACATGTCAATCCAAAGTAGAAATGTCGGGTTCTCCGCAAGTTAGAAATGTCGGGTTCTCTTGCCCTGGCGGTGGGCCGGGAGGGGCTCCCGCCCCTTCTGGCCCACCGCCAGGACGTGTGCTCAGGGACCTTCACCGGGGGCATCCGCCTGGGCTCTGGCCGCTTGGGTTCGCTGCTTCTGACGAAGCGGGACGCTTCTGCTGCCCAGGAGTTTCTCGTCTCGTTGTCGCTGATCCGTTTGGATCTTGGCCAGCACGGCTCCCAGTCGTTTGTTGGACACGATGTCGCCCTGGGTGACCCGTCGGTGCTCTTCGAAGGCCCGGAAGGGGAGGCTCTTGCCTCCGTGGCGGAGCTCGATGTGGCCATCGGCGTACTCGTGGACTCGGCACCGTTGGCCTCGAAGCTCTAGCGTCTCCGGGCCAGGCTCGATCAGGTAGACCCCGCGCCGGAAGTGGAGTGTGAGCTCTTTCGAGATCTTCCGGTCTTCCTGGCAGGTGAAGATGAGCGGGAGGTCCTCGTCGTCGCGAACGGGCCGATGGGCATCATGGTGACTCAGCGGATCTTTGCCGAATCGATCGTTGTAGTCCGCCATGAACTCCGACGCATAGGCATTGGCGGCTTCGGGCGTTGAGAGCTCACGGAGCCGGAGCTCCTTGACGAACCGGTCCTGGAGAGTCAGATGGGCACGCTCTACGCGCCCCTTGGCCTGCGGCGAGTTGGCGCACACGATGTCGATGTTGAGTTCCGATAGAGCGCGGCTGAACTGCGTGGGACCGCCGCCTTCGCGCGTATCCGAGCCGTTGACGCGGAAGATGCTGGCCTTGTCGCTGTAGAAGGCCACGGGCTTGCCGTGGCGCTCGAGATAGGTCTGCGTCGACGCGAAGTAGTCGAACATCGACTCCGAAGCCACGAAACGAAGCTCCATCAGTCGGCTCGTCGCATCGTCCACGTAGACGAGCAGCGTGCACCTCGGGGCTCGCTCCTCGAACCACTCGTGATCGCAACCATCGATCTGGATCAGCTCCCCCACGCAAGCACGACGACGGCGAGGTTGGTGAACGCACCGGCGCCGCTGAGCGCGGGGCACCCAAAGCTCGGCCTCGATCATCCAGTGCCGAAGCGTCTCGACCGACACCTCGACGCCGTGAACCTCGCGGAGCTTCTCCGCGGCAAGCGTCGGTCCAAAATCGCGGTAGCGAGACCCGATCAGTTCCAACGCGCGATCGTGCAGCGCGCTGGGCAGCCTCCGGTTGCTACTGCGTCCGCGCTTCTTCGAGACCAGTCCGCGAGGGCCTTCGACGCGAAGCTTTCGACAGAGCCGCTCGACCTGGCGAATCCCGAGCCCCAGCTGATCGGCCGCCTGCGCTTGCGTCAACCGACGCTCGAGTGCACGGCCCAGAATCTCCAATCGGTTCAGTTCCTTCGCGCTCATCGTCAGGTATCCCGGTGTGTCCATGTCGGCCTCCCAGCACGACACGGTGGAGCTCGAAACCCGACATTTCTAATGAGGAGAAACCCGACATTTGCACTTTGTGTCTACAGATAATGTCCGATAACAAGAAACTATGACAAGTACGCAGCGGAGGGGAAACGCCCCGCTGCGGGGCGATTTCAAGCTTTCTCGGTCGCACGGCAGCGAGGGAGCGCCCTCCGGCACTCGCCGCCCTCTGCGCGAAGCGCAAGTCCGTCTATCGGGGCGACTGGGGTGATGTCGAGTGCAGAGTGCGGCGCCGCAGTGCTGCGATTAGGCGCCGACATCCCAGGCTTGCGGCAGACTCTGGTCGAACTCGAAGTCGTTCGGCACAGCTTCGAGCCCGCCCAGCGGCGCGCCGGGCGTCGCCTCGGGCGAAGCCCGCGCTGGCATCGCGGGCGGCGCACGCGCCGGGAGAGCCAGGGATGCGAGGACGCGCCGTGCCATTCCTGCATCCGTGATGGCGGCCAGGATTCGCATTCGCCCGCCACAGCGCGGACAGCACAGCGCGTCCACCTCGAATACACGTTGCAAGAGCTCGGCCCAGGGATGGCGCCGGAGAGGACGCGAGGCTGGCGGCGACGGCGCGATGGCCGCTTGCGTCAGTGGATCGCATGCGGTCGGTGGTTCGCGGGCCGCCTGGCCGGATGCGGGGCCGGGTGAGCCTACAGCCGGCGCGACGGGGGGCTGAAGGGATGGCCACACCGTGGACTCGCACTGGACATCCGGACGATCTTCATGCGGGGCTCGCTCATCCTTCGCGCGAAAGTACGGATGGGCCTGTCGCGGT
>JAPUHK010000175.1 GCA_027297745.1 Planctomycetota bacterium
AACGACCTGCTGGAGCGCCTGCGGGCGGATCCGGATTTCGAGGCCGTGACGGGCGCGCTCGGCGCCTCCCTCGACCCGGCGCGCTTTTGCGGGCGTGCCGCACAGCAGGTCCAGGAGTTCTTGGCCGAGGTCGTGGAGCCGATGCTGAGCGAGCGCAAGGACTTACTCGGGGCCTGTGCCGAGGTGTCCGTCTAGCTTTGCGCACGTTACTCACCGCTTGTCCGCATTTTGATGTGGAAGGTGCCCGGTTAGTACGAAAAGGAACTGATCCGAAGCTACAATTGACTCGTTCGTACTCGTGTAGGCATGGTTTTCCGCTGGCTGAGACGCAGGACTCCCGAGACCCCGGGCCGAGGCTCCGGGGAGAGCCCGCGTTCCTCGGCCGAGCCGGTCCGGCGCGGCACCTGGCGGCCCGGGCCCCACGGCGCGGTCGCCCGGGACGACGCCGAAGAGGAAGCCATCCGCCGGGCCTACGCTCGGGCCGAGGCGAAGGAGAAGTCCTTCCACACCATCGTGCCCCGCCAGGTAACGGCGGCTGAGGCGGTCACCTCCCACTCGGACGAGCACACCGAAGTCGGCCCAAGGACCGGGCACAAGAGCCGGGCCTGCTTCGTGGCCACGGCCGCCTACGGTTGCCCGGACGCCCCTGAGGTAGAGCGGCTGCGGCGCTTCCGCGACGAGGTCCTGCTCAAGAGCACCGTGGGCACCCTGGCAGTGCGCGCCTACTACCGCCTCAGTCCGCCCGTGGCGCGGCTGATCGCCGGCCGCCCCCGTCTGCGGACAGCCGTCCGCAGAGCGCTCGACGTGCTCGTCAACAAGGCGGCGCTCTAAGCCGCATTCCCTGTCGGGCAACCCGCCACCCCCAGCCGATCTAAGTCCTCCAGAGGGCTCCTCGATGATCGACTTGCACGGCATGAAAGCGCAGGGGGTGGCCGTCCTGCGGACGTGGCGGCCGGTCGCCGTTTCCTTCTTTCTGGCCGCCCTGTGCATGATCCTCGCCGGGACGTTGCTGTTCGGGCCGGGGCTGGCCATGGAGCCGCCCTCGGGCACCGCCATGCGCCGCCTGGCGCGTGTTCTGGAAACGGCTTTCGGCGCGGCCGCGGTGCTGCTGTGCCTGCTGACCGCGGTGCACGCCTCCCTGCGCCTGCTCGAGCGCGGCGTGCGCTTCCACAAGGGCCGTGTGATCACGTCCTTCGCCCTCGTGCTCTTCCTGCCCTGCCTGTTTTCGATGCTCGACCGGCCCCTCGGGGCGGCGGGCGGCATCGCGGGCATCCTCATGCGCGACGCCGTGCGCGCCCTGTTCCCCGACCTGTTCGCCTTCCCGCTGGTCGTGGGCATCGTCTTGTTCAGCCTCGTGGTGTCCACCGACTGGCTCTTCTACGGCGTGCGCGAGGCGCGCGCGGTAGCGGCGCCGCCCCGGAGGGGGAAGGCCAAGAAGAAGCGCGGCCTGTTCGGCAAGCAGGACCGGCCGGTGGCCGTGCCGGCGCCCCTGCCGGCGCTGGCCAGCACGGAGGATCTGTTGATTCCGGGTGAGCCGGACGACGAGGACGAGGACGAGGACGAGGAGGAAGACGAGGGGGTCGAGGCCTGCGACGACGAGGAGTACGAGGAAGGGGACGAGGAGGAGGACGAGGAAGAGGAAGAGGAAGAGGAAGACGACGAGGAGTACGAAGACGACGAATACGAGGAAGGAGAGGACGAGGACGAGGAAGAGGAGGAAGAGGACGAGGAGGAACCGGCACCCGTGCCTGCCCGCGAGCCGGTGGCCGCATCACGCAAGCCGAAGCGGCCGCCCGCGCCGCTGCCCGGCATGGAGCTCCTGAGCCACTGCGCGCCGGTGGACATCGGCCGTCTCGAGCGCTCGATCCAGAAGAACTCCGAGATCCTCGAGCGCAGCCTGGCCTCGTTCAAGATCGAGGCGCGCGTCGTCGGCTACGAGCGCGGTCCCGCGATCACGATGTACGAGCTCGCGCTGCACGAGGGCATCAAGCTGTCGCAGATCGTCAACCTGTCCGACGACCTCGCCATCGCACTGAAGGCGGAATCGGTGCGCATCGTGGCGCCCATCCCCGGAAAGTCGACGGTCGGCGTTGAGGTGCCCAACGCGATCCGCGAGGACGTGCGGCTGCGCGACCTGGTGGAAGAGCAGCAGGAGGCCATGGACAAGATGGCCATCCCGCTCTACTTGGGGCGCAACGCGTCCGGCGCGCCGATGGTCGAGGACCTGGCCGAGATGCCGCACCTGCTGATCGCCGGCGCGACCGGCAGCGGCAAGAGCGTGTGCATCAACTCGATCATCGTCTCCATCCTGCTCACGCGGCGCCCCGAACAGGTGCGCCTGATCCTGATCGATCCCAAGCAGGTCGAGCTGGCCTTCTTCCGCGAGATCCCGCACCTGTTGACCGCCGTGGTCACCGACGTGCGCAAGGCGGCGCAGGCGCTGGACTGGGTCGTGAACGAGATGGAGGACCGCTATTGGATCTTCGCGCGCTTCAGTGTGCGCAATATCCGCGCCTACAACCATCTCGGCGCGAAGAAGATCCGGCAGCTGGCCGAAAAGCACGACATCAGCCCCGAGAAGGCGCCCTATCCGATGCCCTATCTGACGGTGATCGTCGACGAGCTGGCCGACCTGATCATGACCGGGCGCAAGGAGATCGAGCATGCGGTGACGCGCCTGGCGCAGAAGTCGCGCGCGGTGGGCATCCACTCGGTGCTGGCTACGCAGCGTCCGTCGACCGACGTCATCACGGGCCTGATCAAGGCCAACATGCCCTGCCGCGCGGCCTTCAAGGTGACCAGCAAGGTCGACTCGCGCGTCGTGCTGGACCAGAACTTCGCCGAGAAGCTGCTCGGCAAGGGCGTCATGCTGTTCCTGCCGCCGCGCAGCTTCAACATCCTGCGCAGCCAGGGCACCTACGTCGGCGACGACGAGGTCAAGAAGGTCGTGGCCTTCATGAAGGAGCATAGCGACCCGCCCGAGCTGAGAGAGCTGGTCGTGCGGCCCGAGAAGGTCGCGGACCAGGATCCGCGCGAGGTGGACGAGCTGTTCGAGGAGGCCTGCCGCATCGTGATCAAGTCGCAGCGCGGCTCCGCGTCGCTGCTCCAGCGCGCGCTCTCGGTCGGCTACACGCGCGCGTCGCGCCTGGTCGACCTGATGCGGGGTCAGGGCATCATCGGCGAGTACAAGAACGCGCAGGCCGCCGAAGTCCTGATGACGCTCGACGACTTCGAAGAGATGTTCGCGGAGGAGTAGCCGTGCTCACGTGCGCGTCCGCGCTGCCCAACCGAACAACCGGCCGCCGCCACCAGGTGATCGGACTCCCGAATCGCCCGCTAGCCCATGTAGGGGCGGCCCTGTGTGGCCGCCCTCCCGTACGAGCCACCTGTTGCGCCCGGCCCCGACCTAGTCCAGCGCCCCAAACAGCGCCACCGCCAACATTGCCAGCACGCTCAGGTTCACCGTCACCGCCGCCCAGCGTTTGCGCCGCCAGGCGCGCACAGCGAAAAGCCCGGACGCGACATAACCAGCCACAAGCAGCGGCGCAGCGGCGGTGGCATACCAAGAACCTACGAACGGTATGTCATCGTGGCCGGGCGCGGGCAGAATCTCCATGGGGTTGAAGATGATCAGTGCGGCGTAGCCCAAGAAGACCACCCACCAGACCAATGCCGGCCAGGTGAGCGCCAGGAAGCTCGGCTTCGCCCGGGCGGATTCGTGAGCGCTCAGCCGCTCACTCCTTCTTCTTCTCCACGACTTTGATGCGCTTGCCGCCGACAGCCGTGCTTTTTTTGCCGGCCGCGAAGATGCGCGCGATGTACGTTCCAGGCGCGAGGTCCTCGGGCACCTGCAGCATGCCCTCGAAGGCGCCCGCCTCGACGCGCAGCGCCGTGCGCGCCACGGTGCGGTTGTTTGCGGCGTCGTAGACGCGCCGGAAGTCCTCGTCCGTCTGCTTCTTCCGGCGCGGGCGCGTGAAGGCGATGTCACGGGCGGCCACGAGCTCCAGCTCCAGCGTTCCGGGGAAGGGAGCCCGGCCGGCGAAGCGTAGCCCCCGGCCGGCCACGACCTGATCGGGGATCTCGAGCTCCAGCGGCTCGGGATACGGGATGCGCATGCACGGATCGCCGAACAGCTGGTAGAGGTGCAGGTGCTCCGCGCGGTCGTCGGCGCGTTTTTGGGCCGATTTCTCGTAGAAGCTACCGGCCATCTTCTCGAGCAGCTCGCGCTGCTTGTCGCCCTCGCGCGGCTCCATCAGCCGGCGCTTGGCCTGCATCAACAGCTCGCCCGCGGTCGGCGCCCGCGCGATGAACAGCTGGTCCATGACCTCCTTGGCCAGGATGCCGTTGCTGTACGGCGTGGAGACGCGCGACGAAGCGATTACGCCGATCGGACCGCGCGGCTGCTTCAGGACCAGCTCGGCCAGGCAGTCGCGGCCGGTGTCGTACTTGCCGGTCGAGCAGGCCACGAAGACCATCAGCGGAGGCCCCTTGCGTGTGGCGACGCTCTCGACGTGGTCGAGGTTGAAGATCGGGTAGCGCTTCGGTCCGTGGAGGAACGTGTCCACGGTCTCGGAGTTGCCGTGGCCGACGTACGCCACGACCAGCGCGCCCTCGTTGATACGCTCGATGACCGTGTCGGCGAACTCCGCCGGGGGAGCGCAGAAGGGGGAGTCGGGCTTGGCGTAGGTAAGCGTGACCTCGTAGGCCGGCGGGATGTGGTCTTTCAGGAACTGGCGCGCCAGCATCTCCAGCGCGAGGTCCGCCATCTGCCCGTAGCCGCCGGTGCCGGTGATGATGTTGAGCTTTCGGCGCCAACTGCCGAGGTCCGCGTTCTGCTCGAAGGCCACAACGCGCTCGAGCATCGAGCGGGCCTCCTCCACGCTGTCCGCCGGCAGGCGCCCGATGGCCAGGTCGGGCATCTCGTCGTCGTCGAGATCGGCGTACGGGTTGTCGGTGGCGATGCGCGTGGCGCGGTCCCACTGGCGGATGATCACCGCGGGCACGTACGCGCAAGGAACGTGCTGGACGTCGCCGAGCAGCAGCACGAAGCGCAGCTTTTGGCCGCTCTCCTCGTGCACTTCGCGCACGAGCGCGCGAATGTCGTCCGTCGGCGCGCGCACGGCGATCTCGTGTCCCTGCGCCTTCCGGTGTTGCAGCCAGCCCTTCAATGCCGGCTGGAACTCCTTGGACGCGAGCACGAGGACGTCCTGGGCTTGTGTCGTCGAGGCGCTCAGGGCGAGGATGAACAGGACTGCGAGCGAGCGCATGGTGGACATGATAGCCCTCTCTGTCGTACTCGTACTCGTAGACCGGGGCGAAGAAGAGGGGACCTCGACGCCTGGTTTGCGATAATGCCCGGCCCGATGCGGACCGCGTTGACGATTGCCGGCAGCGACCCTTCCGGCGGTGCGGGAGTCCAGGGTGACCTGAAGACGTTCCACGCCTGCGGCGTGTACGGCATGGCCGTGCTGACCGCGCTCACGGCCCAGAACACGACCGGCGTCAGCAGCGTGCACGACGTGCCCGCGGACTTCGTACGCGCGCAGCTCGACGCCGTGCTCGATGACCTGCCCGTGCACGCGGCCAAGACGGGCATGCTGGCGAAGGCCGCCGTGATCGAAGCCGTGGTCGCGGCGCTCGGTGAGCGCCCGGTTCCGTTCCTGGTCGTGGACCCGGTCATGGTGGCCACGTCCGGGGATCCGCTGATCAACGACGAAGCCGTCGGCCGCATGGTGGAGTTGCTGTTTCCGCTGGCTACGGTGGTCACGCCCAATCTGGACGAGGCCGCGCGGCTGTTGGGGCGCCCCGTGCGCGACCTGGCGGGCATGCACGCCGCGGCGCAGTGGATTCGTGACCGGGGCGCGCAGGCGGTACTGGTCAAGGGCGGACATCTCGCCGGCGGCGAGGTCACAGACCTGCTCTTGAACGGCGGCCAGCTCCATGAGTGGCGGGATGCACGCATCGACACCGATCACACGCACGGGTCGGGGTGTGCCCTCGCTGCGGCGTTGGCGGCGAGCCTGGCGAAGGGGCTGTCGCTCGTCGACGCGGTCGCCTGTGCGCGAACGTTCGTGCGGCGTGGGCTCGAGCAGGCCGTAGTGCTCGGCAAGGGACGAAACCCACTCAACCACCTGGCGAGGCCGGAGTGAAGATTGCGTTCGTCGGGTGCGGCGCCGCTGGGCGTCCGCTGGGCCGGGTGTGGCGCGCGGCCGGCCACGAGATCGGCGCGGTACACGCGCGTGCGAATGCGGCGGCGGCCGTCGAGGCGATCGGGGCCGGGGTCGCGGACGGGCCGCTCGAGGAGGCGGAGGTCGTCGTCTTTGGGACGCCCGACGACGCGCTGCAGGGGGTTGCGGCGCGCACGCCGCTGGCCGCGCACCAGACCGCGCTGCACTTGAGCGGCTTCCATCCGTCCAGCGTGCTCGCGCCGACGGGCGCGGCGACCGCCGGCCTCCACCCGCTGCGTGCCTTCGCGGACGTCGAGACCTCCGTCACTTCGCTGCCGGGCACGTTCTTCTTTATCGAAGGGGACGCGGCCGACGTGGCGGAGCGGTTGGCGCGCGACGCGGGCGGACGTCCCGTGCGCATGAACGCCGGGAGCAAGACCCTCTACCACGCGGGCGCGGCGGTCGCGGCGAACTACTCGGTGACGCTGCTGGCGCTGGCGCGCGATCTGTTCGTGGGCGCGGGCGTCGATCCGGAGATCGCGTTGGAGGCGCTCGGCAACCTGGCGCTGGGCGCGCTGCGCAACGTGCAGGAAGTCGGCCTTGCCCCCGGCTTGACGGGCCCGGCTGCGCGCGGTGACGTCTCCGTGGTGGCGCAGCACATCGCCGCGCTCGATCCCGGGGCGCGCACGCTTTACGTCGCGCTGCTGCGCGCCACGATCCCGATCGCGCGCGAAAAGGGTGCGCTCACGCCCGACGCCGAGATCGCCCTGCGCCGGCTAGTCGACAAGCACGCGTAGTTGCGGCACGCGTGCCGCACGCTCGGTCCCGCAACCCACTTCTTGGTGAGCGGTTACGACCGTTACAAACGGCAACTGTTACTTGCATAGGGCGTCGATCTCGGAGGCGTAGCGGTCGGCAATGACGGAGCGGCGCATCTTGAGCGTGGGTGTCAGCAGGCCGTTCTCGACCGAGAAGGGCTCGTCCAGCAGATGAACGCGCGCCACGCGCTCGAAGGCGCGGAACCCGGCCGCGCTGCCGGTAGTCGCGAGCAGGGCGTTGCGCACGGTCTCTTCCGGGTCGGGCCCGGCGGCGCACTCCTCGGACGGCACTACCAGCGCGGCCAGCGTCTTGCGATCCTGGCCCACGATCATGACCTGCTCGATCGCCGGATGCGTGAGCGCGCTGCTCTCGATCGGCTCCGGCTCGACGTTTTCGCCGCCCGACAGCACGATCGTCTCCTTGAGGCGCCCCGTGAAGACCAGATCCCCGTCCTCCGTGATGCGCCCAAGGTCCCCCGTGTCAAACCAGCCGTCCTGGTCGAGGGCCTGGCCGGTCAACTCCTCGTCTCTGTAGTAGCCGCGCATCACCTGAGGCCCGCGCACCTGGAACGTGCCCTGCGGACCCACGCGAATCTCCGTGTCCGGCAGGGCCCGCCCGATCGTGCCGTGCACGTTCTTCTCCGGCCTCCGCATCGCGACCACCGGCGCGGTTTCCGTCAGCCCGTAGCCGACCAGGATCTCGACGCCCATGATTGCGAAAAACTCGTCCACGTGCGGCGGCAGGTAGCCGCCGCCGCAAATGCCGTACTTGAGACGGCCTCCGATCGCCCGCGCGACCTTCCTGTAGAACAGCAGCTTGCCGAGTGCGTGCAGCGGCAGGCCGAGCGGGTTGCGCTTGCGCCACAGGCGCGAACTCGCGAAGCACTTTTCGAACAGGCCGCTCAAGAAAGGACCGCGTTTGCGGATCGCGTCGCGGGCCCCGGTTTGGAAGGCCTCCCACAAGCGCGGCACACCCGCGAAGAAGTGGGGGCGGTGCTCCGCCAGGTCCTGCTTGATACGGCGCTTGTTGCTGTAGGCGGTCATGCAGCCGATGCTCAACGCGCACAGCTCGACGGTCAGCTCGAAGGTGTGCCAGGGGGGCAGGATCGAGACCCACACGTCGCCTGCCTCGATCGGAACCAGCGCCGGCACGGTACGCAGGTTGTGCGCGATGTTGCGCTGCTCCAGCATGACGCCCTTCGGGCGTCCGGTCGTGCCCGACGTGTACAGCAGCACGGCCAGATCCTCGGGCTGCGCGGCGCTCGCGTAGGCCGCGAGCTCGTCCCCGCTCACGTCGGCCGGCTCGGGCAGCCCCGTGAGGGGGATCTGCTCGATGCCTGCCGGTATGAGCGGCGCGATCTTCGGGGAGCCCACGAAGGCCAATGCGGCGCCCGAATGCTCCAGCACCCAGCGCAACTCCTCAGGCGGTGTGTCCTCTCCGCGCGGAACGGCAACGCCGCCGGCCGCCAGCACGCCCAGGAATGCGTGCAACCACTCGGGGGCGTTCTCGCCCAAGAGCGCGACGCGGTCCCCGGGCCGCAGCCCGCGCTCCCGCAGGTGCTGCGCGATCCCGTGCACCGCCCGCGCCGCGTCGTTGTAGGTCCACGTCCGGTCGCGCAGGACCTGCAGCGGTCGCGCAGCGTGCTCACGCAGTGCGGGGAAGACGAATCGGTTTACGGTGTCCACCTGGGGGCTCTGAAGGACGTGCCCGGCCGTATTTATTGGGCGGGGCTCGCCGATGTTATATTCCACTCCCGAAACCGGAGGAAGACGTGAGCGTGACAACCCTGACCGATGACAACTTCGAGCAAGAGGTGCTGCAGTCGGACGTGCCGGTCCTGGTGGACTTCTACGCCACCTGGTGCGGCCCCTGCAAGGCGCTTTCCCCCGTCGTGGAGAAGCTGGCCGAAGAGTACTCCGGCAAGCTCAAGGTCGGCAAGCTGAACATCGACGAGGATACCGGAACGCCCAGCAACTACTCCGTGCGGGCGGTGCCGACGCTCCTGTTCTTCAACGGGGGCGAGGTCGTCGACACGGTCGTGGGCTTCAAGGCCGAAGGAGACCTGCGCGGCCGGATCGACAAGATCCTCGAGTGACCGGGGCCCCAAAGGACGCCCTTCACCGCGGGGTCCTGGAGCACCTCCCAGACCTGCTGTGCAGCTGCCCGGATCCGGAGTCCGTCATGGCCTCTGTGGCGGTCCTGCTCGAGGAGAGCCTGCCGCACTCTTGTTGGGTGGGTTCTTGCCGGGCGGAGCCGGACGGCAGCCTGCGCGTCGGCCCCTGCCAGGGGCCGTCCGCCTGCCCCGTGCTGGCGCCCGGCGCGGGAGTTTGCGGAGATGCGCCGCATCGCGCAACCGTGCTCGTAGACCGGTTGTGGAGCAGTTCCCCGGCCACATCGCTTGCGAGGAGCCGCAGCGAGATCGTAGTGCCACTGGCGCGGGCGAGCGTTGAGGGTGCCGGGCGTGGAGTCCGCCCGCGCGCGTGCCTTCGACCGGACGGCTGCGGCTCGGCAGAGCGCCGGGCAAGATTGCCCCGCGTCTGGCGCAACAGAAGCAGCCGCTCCAACCTCAGGCTCGCTCGCAGCGGCCCGTGAGAAACAAAAGAAAACGGGGCCAGGCATTGCACCTGGCCCCGGAACAATCACGACGCCTATCGGGTGGGTGGGATTTGGGTTGGGTACGGTACGGAAGAGGGAACTTGGCGTCGTGACAAACCGCCAGCAACCTGATGTCGTTCTAGGTTGCCTTGCTGAAGTTGCTGTCGGTGGGCGTTCTTCAATTTTCAAGCTCGCTACCCTTGTATACGCACACGCTGGGCCATTGGGACGCGAATTCCTGACCATCATAAGTCGCTGAAGAAAACTGACTTACGGAGCTAAGGTAAACTACCTATACGTCCCCATGTACGAAAGCGGGGCATCCGTCCTCTAGGGAGGGCAGGCTTGGCGGGGCCGCGTCAGCCGGTCTGCCCCTTGGGCAGGCCCGCGTCGTCGCTCTTGGGTTTTTTCGTCCCGGGATCGACCAGCACGTAGCTGGTGAGCGACTCCTGTGCGTCGAACGCCATGCGCAGTTGCGTCCTGTTGCCGAGCGCGTTCTGGCACTTGTACGTGAGGGCGCGGATCTTGCCGTCGCGTTCGAGCACGTGCGCCGGCGGGCCGTAGGCATCGATGATCGTGCGCGCCTGCATGCCTGGGCTGAGGCTCGTGTACTGGCCGTACTGGAGCAGCCCGGGGTCCGTGCGATGGATGGCCTCCCCCAGGTCTCCGACCCAGCTGCAACCCGCGAGGAGTAGGGCGCCTAAGAGTATGCTGCGCGTCACCGGCACCAGGATAGCCGCCCCTCCGTGACCCCTGCAACGACCTTCAGAGGCAAGACCCTCTACCCCTTCCAGCAGCGCGCCATCGAGGCCATCTCGCTGGGCCGCTCGGTGATCGTGGCCGCGCCGACGGGGGCCGGCAAGACGCTCGTCGCCGACTACGCCATCGAGGAGGTCTTCGCTGCCGGGCGGCGCATCATCTACACCGCGCCGGTCAAGGCGCTCAGCAATCAGAAGTTCCGGGACTTCCGGGCCGAGCACGGCGACGACGTCGGGATCATGACCGGCGACGTCACGATCAACGCGACCGCGCCGCTCTTGATCATGACGACCGAGGTGTTCCGCAACACGATCTTCGAGAGCCCGGAGCGCCTGGACCCGGTCACGTGGGTCGTCTTCGACGAGGTGCACTACCTCGACGATCCGGAGCGCGGGACGGTCTGGGAGGAATCGATCCTCTACGCGCCGCCGCACATCCGCTTGCTCGCGCTGAGCGCGACGATCCCGAACATCGAGCAGCTGGCGGACTGGATCCGCGAGACCCGCGACAGCGAGATCGACGTGGTCGTGGAAACGGAGCGCCCGGTCCCGCTGCACCACTACCTGTATCCCGGGGAGCCCGGGCCGAAGGAGCTGGGCCAGCTCAAGCGCATCCTGTTCAAGCCGCCGCAGCGGCGCCGCCTGCGGGGCGGCCCGCACCCGCGGCATCCGATCGAGTACGTCTGCCGCAACGGCTGGCTGCCGGCGCTCTACTTCGTCTTCAGCCGCCGGGACTGCGAGCGCCTGTGCCTGCGCGAAGGGCGGCGCGAGTTGCTCGACCGCGAGGAGCGGCGCGAGATGCTGACGCTGTTCGACGACCTGGCGCACCGCTACCAGGTGGAGGACAAGCCGTCCACCGGCGCGCTCCGGGAGGCTGCCGCGCGCGGCGTGCTCTACCACCATGCGGGGCTCTTGCCCATCTACAAGGAGATCGTGGAGCGCCTGTTCGACACCGGCATGATCAAGCTCTTGTTCGCCACCGAGACCTTCGCGCTCGGCGTGAACATGCCGGCGCGCTGCGTGATCTTCGACTCGCTGCGCAAGTTCGACGGCGTCGACATCCGCTGGCTGAAGACGCGCGACTACTTGCAGATGGCCGGACGCGCGGGCCGGCAGGGCATCGACGACGAGGGGCTCGTGTTGTCCAGGCTGTACCTGCGCGACGCCAGCTACACCGAGCTGCAGCGCATCCTGTACGGCGAGGTCGAGCCGGTGCACAGCCGCTTCAACCTCTCCTACTCGACGCTCTTGAACCTGTACGGGCGGCTGGGCGAGGGCGTCTACAACGCGTACGACAAGAGCTTCGCCTGCTTCCAGGAGCGCGGGAAGCGCGGCGCCAGCTCGCCCCGAAACCGCATCATCAAGCAGCGCATCGCCGTACTCGAGGCCTGCGGGTACATCGCGGACGGCACCGTGACGGACTGCGGAGAGATCGCGCGGCAGATCAACGGGTACGAGATCCACATCTCCGAGCTGCACGCGGAGGGTGTCTTCGACGACTTGAGCGCGTCGCACCTGGGGGCCGTCTGCACCGCCATCGTCTACGAGGCCCGCAAGCGGGACGACACGGACCCCCGGCCGCTGAGCCGCACCGAGAAGCGGGTCCAGCGTTGCATCCAGGCATGGCGCCAGGAGGAGAAGCGCCAGAAGCTGAAGGAGCGCACGCGCATGCCCGACTTCAGCCTGAACTCGGTGGTCTTCGAGTGGATGAAGGGGGCCGAGTTCGACGAGTTGAGCCGCTACACCAGCGTATCTCAGGGCGATCTCGTGCGCACGCTGCGCATGGCGCTGCAACTCATGCGCCAGCTCAAGAGCGTGCTCGAGCCCGACAACCCTCTGCGCCGCAAGCTGCAGGATGCGATCGGACGCATGGACCGGGACGTCGTGGACGCTCGCCGCCAGCTCGAGCTCGGTTGATTGATAGACTGGTTCCGGTGCCCAAGCCCTCCGACTCCTCCGCCGGCTCCGATTCCGCGCACGAAAGCGCCATGGACTCGAAGCTCGAGAACGCCCTCGAGTCAGACCCCGAGTTCTTCAAAGACCCCCTGATCGGGAAGACGATCGAGAAGTGCACGATCCAGAAGTTCATCGGGGAGGGGCGCACTTCGATGGTCTACCGCGCTCACTACGCGCCGCTGGGCCGCGCCGTGGCAATCAAGATCCTGAAGCACGAGATCGCCAAGATCCCGGAGGTGCTGGTCAACTTCGAGCGTGAAGGCCGCGCCGTGGCCAAGCTCGACCATCCCAACATCCTGCGCATCTATGACGTCGGCCGGGACGACGAGGGCCGTCACTACATGGTGCTGGAGCTCCTGAAGGGCCATGACCTGCTCGCCTTCGTGGGCAAGACGGAGACGGGCAAGCTGTCCGTGACGGAGGCGTTGGACACGGTCGCCCAGGCGGCGGCCGGGCTGGAGATCGCCCACCGGCGCAACATCGTCCACCGTGACATCAAGCCGCAAAACCTCGTGCGCGACAAGAAGGGCGGCATCAAGATCGTCGACTTCGGTCTCGCGGTGAAGGCGACCGAGGCGGACGCGGTGGGGCGCATCGGCACGCCGCACTACATGTCACCGGAGCAGGTGCGCGGCGAAGAGGCGGGGCCGCCGTCCGACATCTACGCGCTCGGCATCTCGCTCTTCCACCTGATCACGGGCAAGCCTCCGTACAAGGGCCGCAAGTCGACGAAGGCGATCCTGCAGGCGCACGTCGAAGGCAAGCCGCTGCGTCCGGACCAGCCCGGCAGCGGGATCCCGAAATCCGTAGGCGAGCTGCTGCGCCACATGACGCTGCAGAGCCCCGCCGCGCGGCCGTCCGCGGACGAAGTCGTCAAGCGGGCGCTGGCCCTGATCGAGAAGCTCGGGGCGGGTGTCAAGGGGCGGCGCAAGGGCAAGCGCCGCGCCGCGGCGCAGAGCGGGCTTCCGCCGGCGGTCCTGATCGGCGGCGGTGTCGCCCTGTTGGTGGGCCTGTTCGTGGTGATCTCCGGTGGCGGCGGCGACGAGGGGCCGCGGCGGGACCGGCCGCGTGCCTCGACCGGCCGCGGTTCGACTTCCGGCGGTTCGCCGTCCGGATCGAGCGGGGCGGTCGTCGAGCCGAAAGGGGGGGCCAAGCTCTACAAGCCCGTCGGCGACCCGAAGCTCGAGGAGCGGCTGCAAGACCTCTACACCCGCGGCGAGGAGGCGCGCAAAGAGCGCGACTTCGAGCACGCGGCGCAGCTGTTCGAGATGGTGTGGGAGCGCGCCCCCGAGGGGACGCTCTACGAAATCAAGGCGTCGGAGAAGTGGCGCGAGTGCCGGCGCCAGCTCGGGCTGGCCTTCCGTACGCAGCCGAAGAAGAAGGTCATCAGCCGCGAGGTGCATTTCGAGGTTTTCAAACAGTTCGAGGAGCGCAAAGACGGCTACAAACGCCAGCTGGCCGCGCTGCAACCGCACGACGTGGTCAGCCAGGTCGAGGACACGTTGACGCAGATGCTGCCCGACACGCCCGAGCGCACGGAAGTCGAGGTCTTCCTGCGCCGCGCGGGCTACATCAGGGAGCTCGTGGACCGCATCCGCGACCGCACGCGCACGTTGTCCGCGGACAAGGCGCGCTGGGAGAACTTCGACTGGGAGGCCGACGAAGGCTGGATCCTGATCGACGCCGAACCCGAGGGCCTGCGGCTGCAGGCCAGGGGCGGCTCGGTCAGGCAGCTCAAGCCCTGGACGTCGCTGAGCCCGGCGATCCTCGTGAAGTTCCTGGACACGGTCATCGACCGGCAGAGCCCTTCCGAAAACCTGTGGTGCGGCTATTTGTGCCAGCTGATCGGGGCGGAGGACGCGGCTGCGAGCTTTTTCCTGAACGTCCGCGTGCTCAAGCCGGGCAAGGCGATCAGCAGAGAGCTCGCCGAGCTGGACAAGTAAGGCCGTCCGTCCCTCGCTTGCGGGTCACCCGGCGCGGCGTAGAATACCCAGCGCTCGATGCGGGCGTAGCTCAGTGGTAGAGCACAACCTTGCCAAGGTTGGGGTCGTGAGTTCGAGCCTCATCGCCCGCTCCAATGGAAGAGGCCTCCCCCTCGCGGGGAGGCCTTTCTCTTTGGCGCCGCAAGAAAAACGGGCCCCGGCGAACCGGGGCCCGTTGCAATCGCAGTGGTTGCGCCTAATCCCCCTGGCACTGGACCAGATCGTCCGGAACGAAGGTCAGACCGTCGAGGGGGACCTGGGTCGGCACGATGCCAACCGGCGTGACGTTACCGTTCACCGGGTTGATCGTGACGAGGTAGCTGGCTGCGTCCCCGCTTCGCCCGCTCCCGACCTTATAGAGTCCGAAGATCGTACCGGCCGTGCTCGTAGTCATGGAGTTGATGCGGG